>NZ_BAAHCB010000020.1:0-333154 GCF_054776215.1 Glycomyces tarimensis | reverse complement strand
CTCACTTCGGCCACGGGGGTCCCGGTACGGCTGAAGTTCGCCTAGAATGGACAGCGCCTTGTCCCGAATACCCCCGAGGTACCTCAATTGAAGAACGCACCCCGAACAAGACGCGGCCGCTCGATCGCGTCCGGAATCGCCGCGATCACCATCAGCGCGGTCAGTGCCACCCTACTGACGACGCCCGGAACCGCCGCTGCACAGGACGACGTCGACTGCGTCTCTCTAGACGACAATCCGATGGCACCCACCGACCAGGCCTTCGAGATCGCTTCGGCTTGCGAGCGTGAAGTCCGCATCGACATCCGCTCTTGGCCCCACCTGACGGTCACCGCGACTCCCGATGGACTCCTCCACGTCGTCAGTGCAGTGGGCGGCACCGGACAGCATCGGAACGACGGAGCTTTCGACGCGACCATCGCGGAACGGGACGGACGTCTCGTGCAGTCCGCGACGAAATGGGAATTCAGGCTCCGCCACACCGGCGAGGACGTCCCGCTGATCGACGTCGCGGGCGTGACGCTTGACTGGACCGGTGAGGCCCCCGTACCGAGCTATTCCGGCGCCACAGCCGTATACGACGACCTCACCGCCGGCCTCGATCTCAGGGTCGACCTCGACATCTCTTCCGCGGGACTCGCGTTCACCGCAGAGGACCCCGAAGCGTGGGATGCCCTGACCTCAGGTCTGACGGCGCAGGGCGGCAGCGGAACGCTCCGGGCCCTCGACGGAGCCCTCAGGTACAACGGCAAGACCGCGGACCCCCTGTGGATTCCGGTGAGGACGACGCCCTTCACCGTGCGGGACGCCGAGGGCGCGATCAGCCCGGTGGGTCTCGCGCTCGATGAGGCCGGTTCGCTCAGCGTGGACACTCCCGCCGAGGTGCTCGACACCGCCGCCTTCCCACTGACGCTCTCGACGCAGTGGACCTACCTCGACCCGATGATCGGACACTGGGGGTCGGTCACCTCCGCCGCACCCGATCTGGCGCTCTACCGTGGTCAAGCCGGCATGGAGTCGGCCTACTTCGAGGTCGCGGGCGAAGGGGCCGACGCGGTCGTGGGCACCTATTGCGACGCCGTGGTCGCGCCCGACTGCCCTGAGACCGCCGCCGCAACCTACTGGAAGCTCCCAGGTCCGGACCTCCCGCGCTACGTGGTGCCAGACGGGATCGAAACTGAGCTGCGGGTCGTCGAGGCCGAGTTCAAAGTCGACGCCGCAGACGGCGCGACGTGTGCGGCACCCGAACTGCACTTGACAGACGGATACGAACCCGACACCGTCTGGTCCGCGCTGCCCACCGCGACCGGCGCCTCGGTCGCCGGGGCCTGCCTGGACGGCAGCGCGGTGTACGACGTCAGCGACATCGTCGGCGGCGAATGGTCCGGCGGCGGTCTCCAGAACGACCTCACGTTCGGCATGACCGAAAGCGCCGACACCGCCCGCTTCCGCGGCGGCTCGGGCAGACTCGACGTGTACTTCGACCCCTACGGTGTCGACTTCGATGCCCCCGAGCTATGCGGGTGGAGTCCCGATCACCCCGACTACACCAATTCGACGTCGCTCGAATACGGAGGCTTCCGGTTCGAGACATGGCCTCCGGCGACCGCCGAGATCCCATACACCTGGACCGCGACGTTCTCCGACGCCGCGACGGGAGCAACGCTGTTCACCACCGAGGAGCGCGAGGTTCTTCGCGGAGACAACCCGATCTACCGGCTTTCAGGGTCCGATGCGCTCGGCGACGGCCGGTATCTGATCCAGTACGAGTTCGCCTCTGCCGAGTCCGACAGCGGCTATGAGCCGGACGCCTGCTCGATCGTCAAAGACTCCGCCGACCCCGAGATCGTCGACATCTCCGTGAGCCCGAGCCCGATCTTCGAAGGCGACTCCTACAACCTCGAGGTCTCGGTCGCGGACGACGGCTTCCCCAGCGGATCGGGGACCCTGCAGGTGCGGTGCATCGGTAGCGTGTGCCCGGACCGCCAGTACGCTTCGCTGACCGATGGCACCACCGCCTCGTTCGATGCCGTGGCTGGCGGAGGCTCCGACTGGTTCAACGTCCTCGTCACCGACGAGGCGGGCAACCAGACGGACCGATTCGGGACGGTATGGACCTCGCAGGGAGACTATGACAGCGACGGCCACGAAGACCTGTACACGATCCGCAGGTCCGACGGGCGCCTCGTATTCCATGCGGGGCGGGGCGACGGCACCTTCGCGAGCCCGGAGGTGCTCGGGACCGGCTGGGGCAAGATGGACATCACCCTCGCCGGGGACGTGACCGGCGACGACATCCCGGACGTGGTGGCGAAGAACCGGCGCGACGGCTTGCTCTACACCTATCCCGGTGACGGCACCGGAGGATTCCAGAGCCGCCTCCAGATCGACAGCGGAGGGGAGTCCATGCGGACCTTCACCGCCGACGGCGACTTCGACGGAGACGGCCACCTCGACCTCCTCGCGATCGAGGAGGGCTACGGCACTCTCTACCTGTACAGGGGAAACAGCGACGGCACCTTCGAGGAAGGCCGCGTATTCGGTTCAGGATGGGGCGCGGTGGACACGTTGACCACTGTCGGCGACGTGAACTTCGACGGTTTCTTCGACCTGCTGGCGAGAGACGCCCGGACCGGGGAGTACTTCTTCTGCCTCGGTGACGGGGATCGCGACTTCGACGAAAGGGTCACCCTCCCCGCCTCCTTGTCCGACAGCTCCTCCTCGAGGAGATACAGCGAGATCGCTGCGGCCGGAGACCTCGACGGCGACGGCTACCCCGACGTGGCGGCGCTTGACCCGCAGACGGGAGAGCTCAGCCTCCACTCCTTCGACTCAAACGGTGACCTGGTGCTCGGCAGCCGTCTCGTCGGTGATGGGTGGGAGGGCGACCGACTCCCTTCGCCGCGAGACGACCGCACCTACGACTTCGACAACGACGACGCTTCGGACATCCTCGCCCGGAGAGCCTCGGACGGAACCCTCTTCCTGTACCCCGGGAACGGAGACGGAAGCCTCGAGCCGCGTGAGAGCTGGGGTTCGAGCTGGGAGTCGGTGGATCTGATCGAGACGGCCGGGGACTTCAACGGCGACGGCGCCTCCGATGTTCTCGCGCGCGATGCGGATTCGACCCGGATGTACGTCTACCTCGGCGACGGCAACGGAGGCTACTCCGGGACTAGGATCGCTTGGGGTACCTGGAGTTCGATGAGCACCATCGTCAGCGGTCACGACTACAACGGCGACGGCATCAACGACGTCATCGCCGTACACAAGTCCACCGGCTACCTCTGGCTCTACCCGGGCACCGGCGACGGCTACCTCGAATCCAGAATCCAGATCGGCTCGGGCTGGAACGCCATGCGCGAGCTCACCGCCGTCGGCGACCTCAACGCCGACGGCAACGCCGACCTGATCGCCGTCAGAGCCTCCGACGGCTGCATGTTCTACTACGCCGGCCACGGCGACACCACCTTCGACTCACGAGTCCAAATCGGCTGCGGCTGGAACAACTACGACCAAGTCACCGGCATCGGCGACTTCAACAGCGACGGCCACACCGACTGGATCGCCCGACGCCAAACCGACGGCAACCTCTACCTCTACCTCGGCAACGGCGCCGGACGCACCCAAGGCCGCGAACACATCGGCCACGACTGGAACTCCATGGACATCATCGCCTGAACCAAGCAACAACAAAGCGGGCCGCGACCGAAGGAACGATCGCGGCCCGCTACGTCTCGTCGTCGCTCAGAATCAGGCGTGGTCGAGGCCGAGCTCCATCTCGTCGCGGCCGTACCAGGCCCGGAGACGGTCGGCGCCGCGGCGCATCGCGGCGATCTCGGCGGCCGTGAAGCCGCGGTGACGGTAGGACTCGATGACGACCCTGTCCGACTTCACCGTCGCCTTCCAATGGCCGATGAGCTGGCCGTCCAGCAGGATCACCGAGTTGAAGCGCGGCCGCTCACCGGCCTTCGCGAGCGGCAGCGTGTGGTGCAGCACCCAGTCCTTGGTGTCGGTGTAGGAGCACAGCATCTCGTCGAAGCCCTGCACGAAGTCCACCACCGGGCCGCTCTCGCGCGGCTCGGGCGGCTCGGCCTCGAAGTAGCAGGTGCGCCCGCCCAGGTCGATCGACTTGAGGCCGAGGTCGGCGATCGCCGCCTTCGCGTCGGCGACCTTGAGGCTCGACCACCGCGTGAAGTCCTTGAGCGTCGCCGGGCCCCGCGAGGTGTAGAAACGCCGGGCCAATTCGCGGATAGCGGTCTCGCGGTCGATCGCGCCGGCCGGGACGCGCTCGTCGAAATTGGCGTAAGTCTGCTTCTTGCCCTTCGGGGAGCCCGAGCAGATCGCCTCGGTCAACTCGGCGTGCATGAGGAGGTGAATGAGACGCTGCCCGGTCGGGTCGCTGATCCCGGCCTCGGCCAGCGCCTCGGAGGCCTCCTCGCGCGTCAGGTGGCGTCCCCCGCCGGTGGCGTCGGCGAGGATCTCGTCGCAGCGCACCAGTGTGGCCTCGTCGAGGCCCAGCGTGCGCGCCATCGAGGCGTGGACCTGGAGGACCCGGTCGGCGGTGGCGGCGAGCATCATGCGCAGGTCGACGGCGGGCACGGTGTGCCAGGTCGTTCGGAGGACGTGGGTGCGCAGCACCGTGCCGTCCTCGATCAAGGCGTCGACCGCCTTGAGCGGGGCATAGGGCACGGCGGGGTCGGAGGAGACGGTGCGCATCGCCGGGGTGAGCTTGTAGGCGGCGATCTCCTGTGATTGGACGGCCCCGAGGTGCGCGAACGCGTCCAGCGGCGTGGAGTGCCGCTCACCCCACAGCCGTTGGGCGTGGGCACGCCAGGCGGCTACTGCTCCGGGCTTGGGGTCGCGGGTGCGGCTGGTGGATGGCTCCATCCGCACATGCTATACACGCCAGGCGACATGAGGCCTCCGCAGAAACGCTCGGCTCCGGTGGACAAATGTTGCAAAGAACGGCCACACTTATTGGCATGTCGCTTCCCCAATCGGTCCTCAGACTGTCGACCGACGTGCTCGCCGAAATGAACGACGATGACCGGTTGGCCTTCGCGTACGCGCACGGACCAGCGCTATCGGGCTTCGGCGACGACGCCCACCTGGTGTGCGTGTGGGAGGGCGAGGCGGTCCCCGACGAGGTCAACAACGAGGCGGTGCATCTGACCGTCGCCGAATTCGAGGGCTTTATGGACCAGCTCATGCTCGGAGAGGGCTGGCAGCACCCGGGCGATGAAGCACTGCGCGTGATCGGCCTGTTCGCCGACGGCACGCTGCTGGCCGACGACTCGGAGCTGGGGTCGCGGGCTCGGGTGGATGTGACCGAATTCCCACAGGCACTCGCCGACGCCTCCAGGGCCGCCCTGGAGAAAGAGGCCGACGAGATCGCGAAGCGCCTGGGCGACGCCGAAGACCCGTGGGAGCTGGCCGAGGCGCTCACGTGCGGGCTGCACCGGGCGTACGTGGCGTTGTTCGCCGCGAGCGGGCACTTCTTCCCAGGGCGCGAGCACCGCAAGGAATTCGTCGAGCGTTATCTGCTCGGTGACGAGGTGCTGGAGGCGGAGGCGGCCGTGTGGGCGGCGGCGGAGGCGCCCCCGACCGAGCGGGCCGAGGCATTGCCGCTGGCGTGGCGGGCAATGGCCCGCACGGTGCTGGACAACTGCTAACCGGCGCTGCCTGGTGGCCTCGTAGAGGGCGATCGAGCCGGCCGCCGCGGCGTTGAGCGACGAGGCGCCGCCGCCGATGGGGATGCGCACGGTGACGTCCACCGTCTCTTTCCAGGCGCGCGACATGCCGTCGGCCTCGCGGCCGATGACCAGCAGCGTGGGGAGCGTCAAGTCGAAGTCGGCGAGGTCCGACGCGGCGTCTTCGTCGGTGCCGACCATGCGGACCGGACCGCCGGCCTGATGGGCGAGCCAGGCGGTGACGTCCTGGGGCCGGTCGACGTGGGCGACGCGGGTCGAGAACAGCGAGCCGGTGGAGGCCCGCACGGCCCGGGGATCGAACGGGTCGGCGCCGTGGCCGCTCGTGACGAGGACATGCGCCCCGAAGGCATCGGCGGACCGAATCAGCGAGCCCAGATTCCCAGGGCTGCCCGGCCGGTCGAAGACGATCCCCAGGAAATCCGGCCCGGCCTTGACCTGATCCAACGTCGTGTCCGGCAGCGAGACCACGGCCAGCAGCTCCGGTGCGTCGGCGTCCTTCTCGCCGAGCTCGGCCATGAGTTCGCGCGACACGGCGTAGCCGTCACCGCCGCAGGTCTCGAGGACCCGCTCGGCCCAATCGGACAGCCGCCGGTCGGCGTCGTAGAGCACCTCCTGGAACTCCCACCCGTGCTCCAGCGCCAGGTCGATGGGGCGCACGCCCTGCACGAGGAACGCACCGAGCTGGTTGCGCTTCTTCCGGTTGGTGAGCAGCGCCTCCCACTGCTGGTAGCGCGCGTTCTTGGTGGTCACCCGCAACTGCTTGCCCATATGTCCCGTTCCCCTCGTAACGCCGAACGCCCATTCTACGAAGCGGCCCTCCTCGCACCCCTGGAGCGACCGCCCATGACCTAGCGCACAACCCCGTACCCGCTTGCAGGCCGAACCGGGGTCCGGGTAAGCTGGTGCGCGGCCTGGTCATACGGGCCGGGCATGCGCCCCTAGCTCAACGGATAGAGCATCTGACTACGGATCAGAAGGTTGGGGGTTCGAATCCCTCGGGGCGCGCCAAACATAAAGGTCAGGGCCGGGAGCAATCCCGGCCCTGACCTTTTCCCATCCCCGCAGAACGGATCCAGAACGGACGGGAACGGACGCCTACCCGGCCCCGGCGAGTACCGCCTCGCGCCCAATGTCCACATTGGATACAACGTCACGCAGGAACTCGTCGATCGCGCCCCGCCCGGACTCGAGCTGCTCGAGCTCCCGGTGCAGCGCCTCGCTCCCCTCGTATGACTCCAGCCGCTCCAGCCGCGAGCGGACGTCGGCGAGCTGGCCGGCGAGATCGGCCACAACCGCCGCGAGTTCCTCCATCGCCGACATCGTCACCAGCGCGCGCTGGCGCTCCCGGTCGAGGGTCTCGGCGACCGCCCAGATCTCCGAGTCCCACAGGTGGGCGTACGTGTTCAGCGTCTCCGACGCACTGGCATGCCCCAACAGCTTCTGCACCGACAGCGGCGTGGCCTTCGCGCGGATCGCCAGGCTCGCCGCAGTGTGGCGGAGCTTGTGCGGCGTGAGCCCGGCGGGGAGACCGATCGCGTCGCGAGCGGCGTAGAACTCACGCGGCCGCCAGTTCCGCAGCCGGACCGGGCCACCCTTGATCGCGAACAGGTAGTCGTCGTCGCCCTTGCCCGCGCACAGCCGCTCGATGTCGGGCAGCAGCGACAGCGGGAGCGGCACGGTGCGGGCCTCGTGGTCCTTCGGGACGTCCTCGTAGATCTCCGCTGTGGACCCGTCCTCGATGAGCGTCCGCCGCACGGCCAGCGTCGGCCGCCGCGCATCGCGGTCGACCAGGCCGACCCGCATTGCCAGCGCCTCGCCGGGGCGCATCCCGGTGTAGGCGAGTGTACGGATGAGCGTGCCGTTGACGCCCGCTTCGGCGCCGGCCTTGAGGCGGCCGTAGGCGCCGACGAGGCCGTCGGCGGCATCGGCGAGCGCTTCGACCTCGAGGTAATCGAGGTAGCAGTGGTCGTGGATGCGCTTCGGCTTCGGCCGCTTGATCTTCTTGCGGTCCCGCATGGGGTTCGACGGCAGGAACTCCGGTGTCGCCCAGTCCAGGATCGCGTTCATCACCGTGAACACCATGCGCTTCTGGGAGGCGCCGAGCTTCTCGGCCTCTATGGTGGTCTCGCCGCCGCCCTTCTTCAAGCGCGCGAGCCACGGCGCGATGACCATCGCGGACATCAGCCGGACCGGAACAGGGGCCCATCTCGGTCGTATATGCGTCTTGATCACCTGGTCATACTTCTGGAGCGACGACCGCTTGACCTCGTCGCACGATGCCTGCCACGAGTCGATGAGCACACCGAACGGCGTGTCTCCGGCGTTCGGGTCGATGTAGATCGAACCCATGTCGCCGTTGAGTTCGCGCTCCAGTTTGCGCTTGAACCCGTTCGCAGTGTCGACGCGGCCGCCAGCGGCATCGCCCAGAACTTGGAAGGTCTTATTGCGCTCCTTGCCATCCGGGTCGATCCAGTGGACCCGCCAGCGACCCGGCGGTGTCCGCTTCGACACCTTCGCCTTCTTGACCGCGTCCTTGTAGGACTGGTGCTTGCTGCGGTCAGCGATCCAGACTCGCTTGTCCATTAGTCCGCCTCGCCATTGCGGGGCAGGTGACGCGGCACCCGAGTCGGTTTGCGGATTCCGCCGGCGGGCGTCGGCGACGACATCGAGTACAGCTGCACGGGCGGCGGGGTCGGCGAGGGCATCTCATCGAGGTTCTCGGCGATGAGCGCCCGGGCTCGCCGCACCTGCTCGTCGCGCTGGCGGTCTTCGACTTTGGACGCGAAGTCGCTGAGAGCGCTCTCGATGAGCTCGGCGACTTGCCCCAGGATCTGCTGGTGCTGGACGCGCTCGGCGTCGACACTGGCCTGGATGTCGCGGGCGGCCTCGAGCAGTGCGAGGTGCTGGAGTTCGAGGTGGTGATGCTCGTGGCGCGAGCTGCACCGCTGAGTCCAGGCAATGGCGATCCCCGCGCAGATGATGGCGAGGGCGAGGAGAACGCCGCCTGCGTCGGGGCGGTGGGCGACGTACATGCCGAGGGCCGCCAGGGCAAGGGCGGCTACGGCGATGCCTAGTCCAATCCGAGCGGCGATGCGGCGGCGTTCCCGGTCAGAGAGTTCAGAGAGTTCAGAGGACTCGAGGTTGGTTCCGATGGTCGGAAAGTCGATCATGAGGGCTCACCTGTGTCGTTGTGCTGACAATCCGTATGGTCCCACCCATCACAAAACCGTATCCGGCCCGTAGCTCTCGGTTTAGGGACTGATCGGATCTGAATATTCGTCCGATCAACCGACGTGACTTTCGGTGCCGGAAGTGATAATGGTCACTCGTTGGGACAGGTTCAGGCGGATGCTGCGCCCTGGCCGCCGGTGCCTTCTTGTTGCTCCTGCTGCTCGCGTTCACGCTGCTCGATCTTGAGCCGCAACTCGGCGGTGAGCGCGCGAATCAGGCTGAGGTACACGTCGACCTCGTCGGATCGGACGTGCTCGTTCTTGAGGATGCGGTCAGCGTCCCGCAGCTCGGCGCGGATCTCCTGCTCGCTCATCGCGCGGATAGGCGCCGGCGACGGGCGGCCGAACCCGAGCACACTCCACGGGACGGCAGGATCCACGTCGAGGAAGTCGCAGAACTCATTCAGCGTGCCGGGCTTCGGGTACGCCCCTTTCGGACCGGGATCGGCCCATCTGAAGTAGGTGCTCTGGTGGATCGGCGACGCATCGATCAAGTCGGTCACGGTCGAGTACCCGAGCCGTGCTTTCGCGTGGTCGACGGCGCCAAGCAGCCACTTGATCCAGTCGTTCCGGCGTGTGCGTTCCCGATCTTCCGGGCTGGCGTCCGCTCCCCCAGGCTCGATTTCAGGCTCCTCGTCTCGCGACCGCGACATCCTCTCAATGTAGGCCCACGGTTGACGTCGTGCCTGGTAGGTGCTGATTTTGTCGCGCGAGTGCGAGTATCTTGGTGGCCTGGTCGGCGGGGGATGCACGGTGCGGGCCGCAAGGAACTCGAGGTTCCGCAGGTTACGGCGGGAAACTCTGGGAAGCATTTCTTCATAGTATGTCGCATTGACGCGAGTGTACTCATACTTTCGGTCAGCTCGGGACACTGAAAGTACGATCAGGAACTCGCGCTATTGCGAGTCGCGCGAGTGCGAGTTGGGCTGACTCGCATGAACGCGAGTGAACTGGCTTCCTCGACTCGCACGAGAGCGAGTCGGGCCGCCCACGACGGCGACCGGCCGGGCGGGGCTACGCCGCCGCCCAAACCGCGCCCCAACCCGCGGCCGCCGAACCAGTCGGGGAGCGCCAAACCGCTGCTGACGGCTGCCGAGTTCGAGGCCGAATACGGGATCCCGAGGAAGACGCTCGCGAACTGGCGCTCCCTGGGCACCGGGCCGCAGTACACGAAATCGACTCCCGGACGCGGCGGCCGCATCCGCTACCGCCGCATCGACATCGAGGCGTGGCTCGACGAGATCACCGTCGCGCCGGCGAGCGTGACGTAGAGGCCTTACCAGGCGGCGCCATCCCACACGGCGCCGCACCGGGGCCCGCCCGCGAGGGGGGCGGGCGGGCCCCGGCAATAACCCCCTCGGCGCGACGTAGAGCAGCTCGGCAGCTCGCCGGCCTCATTGGCCGGAGGTCACCGGTTCAAATCCGGTCGTCGCCACGGAAAAGAGAAATGCCCCGGCCGCTGAACCCGGCTCGGGGCCGATCTCCAGGACACATAGCGAGAAAGGCAGTCCTGATGACCACGGAACAGACTACCGGCTGGGAAGACCAGCAGCAACGCGTTGAGACGAGCGCCGCCGACCGCGCGAAGCTCGCCGAGCGCTTGAGGGACATGGCCGACGCCATCGCCGACGGCGCACTCCCGATGGACGAGTACACGTACGCGGCTATCCAGTACAACCTCCGCGTCCGCGACTTCGCCGACCGTGAGGACGCGCTGGCCGAGCTCCAGGCGATCGCGACTCGGCTCGGCGTCGACGTGTTGCACTCGGACGACCGCCACCAGGTGACACGCATCTGGGGCAGCTCCCTCGGCGTTCGGGCCGAGTACAAGGCGATCCTCTGGGAGGACTCCGACGAGGCCACCGGCGCGAATGCCGACCACGACGAGCTGCCCATCGAGGAGCCGGCCTCCATCGAAGGTCGCAAGCTCGAGGTCGCCTACCTCGTCCGCCACGACAACGGCCCGCGGCTCCAGCGCATCTACGACGCGCTCACCGCCGAAGACCTGCACGTGTACCTCCACGACGTCGACGACCCCGACGCGACCGTCACCATGAACGGCGACGAGCACGACCCGTCCGCCAAGGTGCGCGTGGACACCGGCGATGCCCGGCACCTCCCGACGCTCAGCGCTTTCGGCGACATCGGAACCTACGCCAAGTGCATCGCGGGCATCGTCCGCGGCAAAGGCCTCGGCTACATCCTCTGCGCCGCGGACGCCTGCATCAACCCCGTCGCGGTCGACCGCGCCTGGTGCTCGACCCGATGCGCCCCCGACGACGCGACCACGGTGACCTACAACGTCGACCACGACGACCCAACCATCGCACACGCGGTGCTGACGCGCCTGACCTACCAAGTCGGGATCGCGCTCGTCGCCTCCGGCGAGCCCGACGTCGACGTCACCGCCGTCGACGGCATGGTCCTGGTCGACGACGGTGACTCGCCCTCGGTCATGCTACTGCCGCTCGAGCAGCACACCACGCTCGACCAGTACGTCGTCGCGCTGGTCCACGCGATCAAGGGCGAGGACTCGACCGACCACGACGAGCCCGTGCGGTGCTCCGAGCCGGCCGAGGTGGCGCTGCGCGGCGTCCACGCCGACGGGCGCGTGCTCACCGCGTTCGCCTCCCGGAGGCACGCCGACTCCGAGCGGGTCGTTCTCGAAGCCGAAGGGTTCGCGGTCGTCCAGCTCGACACCCCGCCCGGCATCGTCCCCTCCACCACCTGCGGACACCGCAGCCAGCTCGCCGGAGGCCAGCTCGCCCTCGACAGCATGCCCTGGACGGCGGTGCAGCTGTGAACGTTCTGAATCTGTCCGGAGCCCCGACCTACACGGTCGATATCGCCGACATGGCCGACTGCGACGAGACCGCCACGGTCTCCCTCGGTGACGCCTGGGCGTGCGAGATCCACCGCTGGGAGCTCCTCGCCGCCGACGAAGGCATGAACCTCATGCTCCCCCTGGCCGGTGCTGGCCGCAAGTGCGGCGAGCACCTCCGCGGCCCCGGAACGGCGGTGACCACATGAGCACGGACCCGTACCGCTACGAAGGCCGCGGCTTCGTCGTCGGACCCGACCTGGTCGAGGAGGACACCACCGAGCTGCGGATCGTCCGCGCCGCGGCGCCGGCGCAACTCGCCGAGACCTCGCACGACGCCGACCGCGCCGCGCTCCTGGACACGCTCGACCAGCACACCACCCGGATCCGCGAACTCGCCGCCACCAACGACACCGACGGCACCCGCGAGCGCATCCACGGCGCGATCGCCGCGCTCCAGCAGCTCGACGCGAACGTCGCCGAAGCCAACCGCGCGAAGCGCGACAAGGAAACCGCGAAGGCGTTCAACGACTGGGCGACGGGCGGTGAGCAGCGATGACCGACCACGACCACCGCCTGTTCGCGGCCATGACCGTCATCCTCGTCGGCTTCTCCACATTCTGCGCGCTGGCCGCCGCCCAGCTGGACACGCTCGGTGCCTCCACCATCGCCTCACTCGTCCTGGCGGGCATCGCCGTCGCCGTCGGCGCTGGCGCGGTCGCGCTGGCCTGCTGGTGGCGCGCCGAGTCCGCCGCCGGGGACGAGTCGGATGCCCGCTGCGAGCGACGCGGGCAGAGCCGCCGCGCCACGACCGTCACGTTCCCTGAGCCGATGGACGCCTGGGCGCCGCCGACGCCGCCGATGCGCCCCGAGCCGCTGTTCCGCGCGGCCTCCGCCGGGGAGCGGATGTGGTCGGTCACCGGCCAGTTCGCACGGGCGGGAGGTGAGCGGTCATGGCCGGCCTCGTACTGACGCACCTGCTCGCCCTCCTCGCCGGAGGCGGGATCGGTGCTGGCGTCGTGCTGGTGATCCTCCAGCCGCGCCTGGCCGACGCCGCCCGCGACCTCAAGTCCGTGCAGCAGCGCCTCGCGCTGGCGACGCGCCGGATCTACCGGCTCACCGGGCACTGGCCCGAGGCCACCAACACCGTCGATGACCCCGAGAACCTGCGAGGAGTGAGGCAACCGTGAAACCGTTCTGGCTGCCCAATTGGGACCGCCGTGACGAGCCCGAGCCGATCGAGCTGACTGCCGAGGAGCAAGCCGCCGTCGACCAGCTCAAGGGCATGCGCGCGATGGACTTCGCCGCCCCCGGCATCGACACCAACTCGGCCCGCCGCGATCGCGAGGTCCACGGCGCGACCGCCTCGGACCTCGGCGACCTCGACCGGCACTTCGACGAGATCACCGCCGCCCTCTGGCCCGACCACTAGCCACCTTCGGCGGGCCCCGTCCCCAGGCCGGGCCCGCCACCACCCGAAAGGCACGACATGACGACCGAAACCAGCGGCACGGCGACCAAGCCGAAGGACCGCGTCCAAGAGATGGCCGAGCGGTTCGCGCGCGAGACCTCCGACCACGAGTTGACCATCGCCCTCGACGACGGCATGTACCGGCACCTCCGGTTCCGCAAGCCGGGCACGGGCCTCTACTGGTTCGACCTGGTCACCTGGCCCGGCATTCTGGTCATCAATGGCGACTGCGGCACCTACGTGTTCTCCCGCATCGACGACATGTTCGAGTTCTTCCGCCGCGCCGACGGCAGCATCAACCCGCAGTACTGGGCTGAGAAGCTCTCCGACGCCGGTCGCAGCGCCAAGGCGTACAGCGAGCAGGTCTTCCGTGCCCGGCTCGAGGAGGCGCTGGCCGACTACGAGTGCGAGTACCCCGTGCAGACCGAGGACGTCGACAAGGCCCGCACCGTCATCGCCGAGCACGAGGAGCTCGCCGACCTCGGCTACGAGGACAACGCCCGCGACCTCCTGAACGAACTGGAGCGGCACACCGTCGTCGTCGGCGACCTCACCTGGGAATGGGACCTGTCCGATTGGGACTGGCAATACCTCTGGTGCTGTCACGCGATCGTGTGGGGCATCGCCCAGTACGACGCCGCCAAGGCGGGGGCGTAGCCATGGCCGAGCCGACGATCCCGGAGCGGCTGCGCCGCCTCCACCACCTGTACTCCGCCCGCGCCGCCGCGTTCGCCGCGATCGACGCCACCGGCTCCGATCGTTTCCGCCGCATCCTGGACCGCCGCATCGACACCGAATGCGAGGCGATCCTTGCCGCCGCCGACGAGCGCGGCTGCACGGCCGAGGAGCGGCAGCGCCTCGGCTCCGCATTCGGCGACCTCTCCGGCGCCGCCTACGAGCAGGCCCGGCAGCGCCTGATGCAGGATGCCTACCGCGCTGGCGAGAAATCGGGCGCGTTCGAGCCGAAATCGCAGCTAGTCGAGGAGCGCCGTCACCACCGCCAACGCGCTCTCGGCGCCGAGCAGACCGCGCACGCAGCCATCCGGGACGCCCTGGCCGCACTCCAGATCGCCGAGACGAACGGATAGCCATGACCGACACGATCCCCGCGTCCGCGCCGCCGCTACCCACGTGCGACGACGACGGCGACCACATCCTCACCTTCGCCTTCGGGCGGACGTACTGCGAGTGCAACCACGCCGCCGTCATCAACTTCCACAACGTGCGGGCGGCGGGCGTCAAGCTCGACGAGGAGCGGGTGCCGCTGTGGTGGCTGGACGCGCTCCGCCCCGTGCCGCTCGCCGTCGACTTCGGCGACCTGACGCTCGGGGCCCTGTGGACGCGGCTGTGCGACCTCGCCGAGGCCATCGCCGCCGGCCAACACACCTGGGAGACCTGGGGCGACTTCTGCGCCTCCTGGGTCGGCATGCCCGGCGCCCAGGCCGAGCGGTTCCTCGACCTTCTCAAAGAGGTCGGGATCGCTGAGGTCGTCATCTCCCCTTGGAACCACTCCGACTACGCCGGCCGCTGGCACAACGGCGCCGAGTGCGGCTGCACCAGCGTCGACCTGATCCTGCGCCCGAACCGAGACAACACCATCGCCGCCGCTGCGGCAACAACTGGAAAGGACGCCACGTGACCAACGGTGTGCAGCACCTCCCCGAGCAGCTCCTGCAGGACATCGTCGAGCGCGACGACTTCTCGTGCGTCCCGTGCGGCAACGCCCTGTGGGGGCCTGTGGACGAGCGGTGGACGCTCCACCGCCGCATCCCCGAGAACCCGGTCGCGGACCCCGCCGACGCCCGCGACCTGTGGGGCCCGGCCAACCTGATCTCGGCCTGCATCCTGTGCGCGGACCTGCTCGACTCCACCGCCCCCGAGATCCGGCGCACCGCCCGCGCCCGCGGCCTGGTGGTGTGGCGCTCCGAGGACCCGACCTTCGTGCCCGTGTACGTGGCCACGGGCATCAACCAGCCGAAGGCCGCGCTGACGGGGACGGTCGCGGCCCGCGCGTGGCTGCTCGACGGGCACGGCCGCCGCCGCCCCGCCCCCGGCCCGGCGCCGGCGGGCCCAGTGTTCTCCGGGAGGAGGCCAGCGTGAGCAACCCGACCGACTTCCTGGAGAGCCTCGACAGCCCGGACTGGTTCGCCGACGCCCGCTGCACGGACCCGCGCATCAACCCCGACGTGTTCTTCCCCGTGCCGGGCCAGACCGTGCGGGCCGCGAAAGCGATCTGCGCCGTCTGCCCCGTCAAGCGGCGATGCCTCGAGTACGCGCTGGGCGACACCAGCCTGCGAGGCGTCTGGGGCGGCATGAGCGAACGCGAACGCCGCGCCGAGCGCCGCTGGCGCGGCGTCCGCGCGCCCCACAAGCGGTTCTGCGCCAACCGGCACCCGCTCGCCGATGACTCCAGCTTCTACGTCCGGCCGGACGGCCGCCGGGAATGCCTCAAATGCCACGTCGCCCGCGGCAAGGAGCGCACCGAGCAGCGCCGCTTCGAACGATCGACGGCGGTGGCCAGTGCCTAAGCGAATCCAGCGCAAGCGCGTCAAAGGCTGGCGGATGCCTGCAGGCGCGATCTACGTCGGCCGCGGGTCGAAGTGGGGCAACCCGTTCCGTGTCTACCGCTGCGACTGCTGCGGCCACTGGGACGTGGTCGACGACAACGGCGTGCAGCACCACATTGACCACGCCGTCGCGCGGGGCGAGGCATCGCCCATGGGCATCGTTCTCGACCCAACCTCCACGCCTTCGAGCGAGGGGCAGCGCCGAGAGGCGGTCTCCCACGCAGTCGAGCTGTTCCAGCAGGACATCGAATGGGGCTCGGCGGCGTTCACCGCCGACCAGGCTCGCGCCGAACTGGCCGGCCGGGACCTCATGTGCTGGTGCCCGCTTGACCAGGCGTGCCACGCCGACGTCCTGCTCGAACTCGCGAACGGCGGTGGACCGCAGTGAACGAGCCGACTCAAGCTCTGGCCGCCGCGGTCGCCGAGCGGGAGAGCGAGGCAGACGACGACCTCATGCACATCGTGTGCGAACACGACGAGGACACCGCCCTGTGCGGCACCGACCTCGCCGGCGCCGAATGGGGTGAGGGACTCAGCTGCGTCGTCTGCGAAGACCTCGACGACTACTACGACGAGCTCGGCATCTGCTGCCCC
This sequence comes from Glycomyces tarimensis, assembly GCF_054776215.1. Lineage (NCBI taxonomy): Bacteria > Bacillati > Actinomycetota > Actinomycetes > Glycomycetales > Glycomycetaceae > Glycomyces > Glycomyces tarimensis. Next base: position 316,757 of record NZ_BAAHCB010000020.1, on the reverse strand, counting down.
AAGGGCGGGAGTGACCAGCCGTGACGAAGCCGTACACGGAGTGGCTCGCCGAACGAGCTCACAAGGACAAGAAGCCCTACCCGAACCGGAAGCGCGCCAAGCAGGGCGCTCGACGGCAGGCGCTCCGCTGCGGCGAAAAACTGTCGGCCTGGTGCGCGTACCGGTGCCCGGTCTGCCCGGCCTGGCACATCGGCCACAAGGCGGTAACTCGTGCCTGATGCATTCCACCGGCCGATCGCCGCACAGTTCAAGGTCGACGTCGCCCAACCGAAGCAGCGGCCGCGCGTCACTGCGAACGGCACGTACACGCCCCAGCAGACCCTCGACGCCGAGGAAGCGATCGGTTGGGCATTCAAGACGGCCGCCATGAAGAACCGAGACGAGCGCGGGCGCTACCCGAACGGCGGTCGCTTCGGCGTCGCCTGGACCGATGACAACCAGGTCGACGAGCTCCGCATCCGCCGCCTCCCCGGCGGCGCTGGCCCGCGCACCGAGGTCACCGTCTACCGCATCGAGGAGGCCTGATGGCACGTACCGAAGCCCGGACACCAACGAGCCGCTGGAAAGACCCCGAATGGCTCGCGCTGGCCCCCTTTGAGAAGGCGATCTATCAGATGCTCGAGACGCAGCCAGACGTCGCCCACAACGGCCTCATGGCCTACCGGCCGGGCCGCTGGGCCACGGCGTACGGCGTGAGCGTCGACCAGTTGAAGACTGCGTTGCGCGGCCTGGAGGCTGCCGAGTTCGTGACCGTCGATGAGGACTTCGCCGAGCTGCTGCTGCACCGGCACCTCGTCGACGACAACGTCATCAAGCAGCCGAACATCCTCCGCTCGGCTCGCAGGAGCATCGGCGAGATCGCATCGGAGCGGATCCGTGCCGCGCTCGCCGCGGTCGTGAAATGGGTCCGCGAGGCCTTCGCCGAGGCCATGCCTGAGAAGTCGAGAGGGGTTCTCGACGGCATGGCCGAAGACCTCGCGAAGGGTATGACGAGCCCTTCGCGAGGGGTTCCCGGAAGGGTTCGCGAGGGGTTCCCGGAAGGGTTCGGCGAACCCATCCCGGAGGGCTCGGGGGTGGGGGTAGGGGTAGGGGAAGACCTTCCTGACCGTAGAACTCAAGGTTCAACCTCTTCTCGTCCCGACATCGCCTCCGGCGACGTCGACGACCAGGAGACCGCCGAGACCGAGACGCCGAAGCCGTCGAAGAAGCCCAAGGTCCCCAAAGCCGACCAGGCGCCGCGGCCCGACGTCGACCAGCTGTGCCAGGCGCTCGTCGCCCACCGGGTACGGCTCGGCTGCAAACGCCCGACCATCACCCAGGACTGGCGCACCGAGGCCCGCAGGATGCTCGACCTCGACGAACGCGACCTCGACGACGCCCTCGACCTCCTCGACTGGTGCCAGAACGACTCGTTCTGGTCGCCGAACATCGAGAGCATCCCGAAGTTCCGGCAGCAGTTCGACCAACTGCGGCTCAAACGCGGCAACCAGCGCGCCCCCGCCGGCGGCCACACGCCCTACCGCGACCCAGCCGACCCCAACGCCTACTTCGAGGACATCAAATGACCAGCGACGACACCGCCAAATGCGACATTCACCGCGGCTCACCCGCAGTCGGCTGCGGCTACTGTCTGACCGACGCCAAAGTCGACGGCGACAAGGACGCCATCGCCCGCTGGCACGCCGCCGTCGGCCGTCTCGAATGCGACCAGCGGTTCCCGTCCCACTTCCGGTACGCCACCGCCGACCACCCCGCCGTCCTCGCCTGGGCCCGCCAGTGGACCCCGACAACCGCACCCGAGCGGTCGCTCATCCTCGCCGGCTCGGTCGGCACCGGCAAAACCCACCAGGGCCTCGGCGCGCTCCGCCTCGCCGCCGAGTCCGGCCGCGCACTCCGCTTCGAAGTCGGCACCGCGAGCGACTTCTACGCCTCGCTCCGGCCCCGCGACAAGCACGACACCGAAGCCGTCATGGCGCGTTGGCGCACCGCCGATGTGGTCATGCTGGACGACCTCGGCGCCGCGAAGCTCACCGAATGGGCCGAAGAGCAGACCTACCGGCTCATCAACCACCGATACGAGACCGACGCGCCCTCGATCATCACCACCAACGTCACGCCAGCGCGGTTCTCCGAAGTCCTCGGCGACCGCATCGCCTCCCGCCTCGCCGAGGCCGCCGCTGGCCACCTCGTCGCCCTCGTCGGCGATGACCGACGCCGCACCCCCAAGAAAGGAACCAACCAGTGAGCACCAAGACCGTCTGCGACGACTGCGGCAAGACCATCGCGCCAGCCGCCGTCTCCTACACGATCGAATGCCACGGCCCCATCACCATGGCCACTCACACCTACGCCCGCCTCCACCTCTGCGAGACCTGCGCCGGCGAAGTCCTCGGACCCATCCAAGCCAAGACCACTCCGAGGGAGGGCTGATGAGCCGCCCCATGCCTCCGCCGCATGTCCTCGCCGCGATAGACCGGGAGTACGCGCAAGCCCGTCAAGCTCTCGACACTGCGATCGACCAAGTCCGAGCGAACCTCCAGAGCATCACCGGGCCGGCGCCGCTCCCCAGCGAGATCTACGGGGCCGCGGCGCACCAGCTGGCGGCATCCCACATCAGTCACGCCCAGCTCGTCGCGCTCGCCTCCGTCGCCATGACCCGCATCCTCACCGAGCCCACCACGAAGGAGACCTCCTGATGTCCGCTGACAAGCCGATGACCGACGCCAAGCTGGACGAGGCCCGCGCCTTCGCGAATGGCGAGGTGCCCGCTTCTCCGGAGGCTGTCGCGAAAGGCCGCATGATCGCGAAGCGCCTCCTCGCCGAGGTCGACCGGCTCCGCGCCGAGACCCGCGAGCTAACCGAGGCGTTTGCGGCGATCACGGCCGAGAGTGCCGAGCTGCAACTCGAACGGATCCAGCTCGACCGGTCCTCTCATTGTGGGAGCTGTCGCCAGCATGAGTCGGTAGATCGGTACCGCGCCCGGTGGCAGGCTGTCGCGACCACGTCACGGCGGTACAAGCGCGAGCGTGACGCCCTGACCGCCAAGCTGGCCGAGACCGAGCAGGGCCGGGACCGAGCGGTCCGCCTCGCGAACGACAACGCGCAGGCCTATGAGGAGGTGAAGACGGAGCTGGGACGCGCCAAAGCCGCCCGCGACGGCCTCCGCGCCGAGCTCGACAGCATCAACGGGACCGTCATCCAGACCGGCACGGCACACGGGCTGAACGGCCTCGCCGCCGTCCGCCAGCTTGGTACGCGTTACCAAGAGGAGAAGGACAAAGCCGAGCGGCTCTCCAAGGCGTGCGACGCCGCCCGCGCCGAGCTGGCCGAGACGAAGGCCGAAGGCTCGCGCCTGTACCGATCGCTCCAGGAGACCGCGCGCCTTGTGGAGGCCGACCGGGATGCGCTGGCCGCCGCTGTCGCCGCCGGCGAGGCCTCGGACGGCCACCACACGCACCGCGAGCTCTACGACTACCGGATGCTCTACAACGCGCACGCCGCCCACGGCTGGCTCCGCGCCGGAATCCCGGTCTGCAAGTCCTGGCGGCACGCCGACGGCGAGCCGTGCTTCGGCGGCGGCTGGTTCGTTGTGGTCGCCGAGCTGCCGACCGGCCAGGTCTCCAACCACTACCGGACCGAGCATTGGGACCTCTTCAACGTGCCTGAAGCGCTGCCACCCGACTGGGACGGGCACACGCCCGCCGAAGCCGCCGACCGGCTGCGCGCCGCGCTCGACCGCGTCACGGCATGCACCGGCTGCGGCAAGTGCAGCTCCTGCCGAGGGCGCGCCGAGCAGCGCTGGAATGCCACCACGATGCCGCCGCCCGCCCAGGAGGCCCACGATGAGCGCTGACACCACCACACCCGTCCAGCCCGATCTGTTCGGCGAGTACGACGCACAGCAGGAGCACGACCGGCTCTCAGCGCAGCCGGCCACCTGCCCCCGCTGCGGCACCACCGAGCCCAACGGGCACCTGCTGGAGATGAACCACGGCGCCGTGCCCGGCGAGGACACGATCCACGGGGCAGCGCGAGGAGAGCACCTGATCTTCGGCGACTACTGCACGGCGCAGTACCTCGTGAGCAACCACATCCATTTCGATGTCGTCCACGGCAACGACACCGAGCTGGCGCGAGACGTCGCCCGCGGCCGCCAGCTCGGACTCGACACTGACGCGATCATCGCGCAGGCACGACAGGACGGGGCCCCCGATGAGCACTGAGCTGACCGGGCCCGCGCTCACCGTCGCGCGCATCCTCGAACGCTCCGACTGGCACAACGGCCGCCGCGAGCTCGTGGCCGGGATCGCCACCGAGATCGTCACCGCGCTCGGCCTCGCCGCCTGCGACCGCTGCGACGGCACCGGCACCGCCCACGTCCGCATCTACGGCTACGGCGTCTACGACGTGGACTGCGGCGCTTGCCGCGGCACCGGCATCGCAACCATCGAGGAGGGCCAGTGATCGCCGCGCGCCCCCCGATCGCCTACTACGGCGGCAAGATGACGATCGCCGAGCAGATTGTCGCTGTTCTGCCGCCGCATGAGCACTACGTCGAGCCGTACTGCGGGTCCTGCGCGGTGCTGCTCGCCAAGCCGCGCAGCCGCATGGAGACCGTCAACGACCTCGACCGGCGGCTCATGGCGTTCTGGCGCATCCTGCGAGACCGCCCCGACGAGCTCGCCCACGCGATCGAACTGACCCCGCATGGCCGAGCCGAGCTCACCGCGGCCCGCGAGATCGCCGCCGACGAGCTCGAGGACGCCCGCCGCGTCTGGGTCCTGCTCACCCAGACCCGCACCGGCACCATGCGCCCGTCCGGCTGGCGCCACTACGTCAACCCGGCCGGCTCCACCTTCGGCATGCCCGCATACCTCGAGGCCTACCGCGATCGCCTCCCCGGTGCCGTCCGCCGCATGCAGGGCGTAAGCCTCGAGAACCTGCCCGCGCTCGACGTCATCACCAAGTACGGCGTCCACGCCGGCGTCCTGCTGTACGTCGACCCGCCCTACCTCGGCTCCACCCGGGCCCGCGGCTACAAGCACGAGATGCAGACCGATGCCGACCACGAAGCGCTCGCCGATGCCCTTCACGACTGCGCCGCCTCCGTCGTCCTCTCTGGCTACCCGTCCGAGCTGTATGACCGGCTCTATGCCGACTGGGACCGCATCGAAATCGCCACCGGCACCGGCCAGTCCGGCACTTGGAAGCAGCGCACCGAGGTCCTGTGGTGCAACCGGTCCGTCGCTCAGCAGGACGCCCTCTTCCATATCGCAACCCACTAAGGAGACCACAATGGAACAAATCTCGCAGCGCCTCATGAACTGGGCGTCAATCCTCGAACCCAACACCCGCGCACAGGCCGAGACCACCGCGTCCATGCCGTTCATCCACCCGCACGTCGCGCTCATGCCCGATGCGCACCTCGGCAAAGGCTCCACGGTCGGCTCCGTGATCCCCACCGACCGGGCCATCATCCCCGCCGCGATCGGCGTCGACATCGGCTGCGGCATGGACGCCGTCCGCACCCAGTACACCCTCGACGACATCGCAGGCCTCGACCGCACCAGCCTGCGCGAAGGGATCGAGCAGGACATTCCGCTCTCGGCCGGCCAGTACAACACCGAACTCACCTACCACGCCGAGAAAGCCTGCGATCAGCTCGAGCGCCTGGCCGACGCGGACGACTTCAACCCGGACATCATCGCGCCGAACTGGCGGCTCCAGCTCGGCTCCCTCGGGTCCGGCAACCACTTCATCGAGGTCTGCGCCGACGAGGAGAACCGGATCTGGCTGTTCCTCCACTCCGGCAGCCGCGGCGTCGGCAACCGGATCGCGCAGCACCACATCAAGATCGCCAGGCAGCAGTGCGAACGCCGCTGGATCACGCTCCCCGACCCGGACCTGGCCTACCTCGTCGAAGGCGAGCCCGAGTTCTGGTCGTACATGAACGAGATGCGGTGGGCGCAGCGGTTCGCCCGCGAGAACCGCGCCGAGATGATGCGCCGCGTCCGCGCCCGCTTCGAGCACTGGGTCGGCGGCGAGATCGACGCCTCCGAGGAAATCTCCTGCCACCACAACTACACGACGAAGGAACGGCACTGGGGCCGCGACGTGTGGATCTCCCGCAAGGGCGCCATCGACGCCCACGACGGCGTCCCCGGCCTCATCCCCGGCTCCATGGGCACCGCCTCCTACGTCGTCCGCGGCAAGGGCAACCCGCTGTCCCTGTGCACCGCCCCGCACGGCGCCGGCCGCAACTACTCCCGCTCGAAGGCGAAGAAGACCTTCACCGTCGAGCAGCTGCGCGAGCGCATGGCCGGCATCGAATGGCGCGACTCCGAAGCGTTCCTCGATGAGATCCCCGACGCGTACAAGGACATCGACCAGGTGATGGCCGACGCCGCCGACCTCGTCGACGTCGTCCACACCCTCCGCCAGATCGTCAACGTGAAAGGCGAATAGCCGTGCGCTACTTCGACGTTGAGATCGTCTTCAACGACGGCACCGAGCAGACCGTGGAGTGCGCTGACCGGCTCCACACGCACGACAACGTGCTCCACATCCGCCGAGACGGGAACTACGGCCTCAACGACGACCTCGGCTCGTTCCCGCTCGTGAACATCCGCTCATGGAAGAAGGTCCAGCGGTGAACCCCGAAGAGGCCGCGCGAGTGCTCGCCGCGATCGACGCCGAGACCGCGAAATGCATTTGCGGCAGCCCGATCCGCGCGGACGGCGAGAGCCTCGACTACTGCTCGGCCGCCTGCCAGACCCGCTACACGCACCTCGGCTACGACGGCCCCCACGAGCTCGACCAGACCTCGGACCGCTGGCCTGTCAAGCCCCAGCTCACCTCCTGGTCCGCTGTGGCCCTCGAAAGCCTCGGCATCGAACCAGCGCCACCCGACGCCGACCACATCCTCGAAACCAGCAACCCCACAGGCTCCAGGGCCCCCTACCTGCTCGCTCGCGACCGCCTGATGGCCGTCCCCGAGGAGGGCCCGCGCCTGTACTGGGTGCCGGAAATCGCCGACCCGGCCGCGCCGACCGCGGCCGAACTCGACGCAGGCATCGAAATCGACACCACCAGCGCTGGCGAGACCATCACCATCCGCCCCGACACCTCCGACGACCGGCCCGTGGTCGTCGGCTTCGACGGAAGCGGCCGCGCCGCCACCGTCACCTACGACTCCGCCACCGGCTACATCATCATCGACGAGGCCCGCCACTACACCAGTGGGGATCTCCAGGCGTTCGCCGACCGCATCGACGCCGACGCCCGCGCCTTCGCCAATGCCGACCCCGAAGAACTCCACCGCGACTACTTGATCGAGACGCTCACCGCCAACCAATACCCGACCATCCGCGAAGGACTCGAAGCCTACGAGGCGCCCGTCGCCCGCGAGGCCGCCCGCCGTACCGCCGCCTTCGCCGACGCATTGACCGAGGCGTTCCGGTTGATCGAGGACACGATGAGAGCCAGCGCCGACGGCTTCACCGCTCTCGGTCGCGCCGCCACCGCACCCACAGCGCTCGACTCCAATGAAGCCCATCATGCCCAGCGCGTCTACCAGCTCCTCGAGGAGACCCATCTCCGCTGCGACTGCGGCGCCCCACTCGGCGACTTCGGGCCAGGCGCCACCGACACCGAGCTCGACGAAGCCTTCGCCGAACACATCCTGGAGCAGACCGGGATGGACGTCACCGCCTACTTCCGCCAGCGCGCGTTGGAATCCCGGCAGAACCGCAACACTGGCCCCGCCCCGAAACGACACCGGCGCCCACGCGACCACGGCAACTGGAGGAACCACCGATGAACGACCTGACCACCGACCTCGAAACGGCGCTCCGCGCTGGCCGCCGGCCCGAGACCACGCCCGAGCTCACCGAAGGAACCGCCGAATGACGACCGTCCTCGCCGCCAGCGCCATCGCCTACCTCACCACGGCGCTGGCGGCGTGGCCGCTCACCTGGCGCTACTGCGACCGGCACCCGTGGGCCGACATCCGCACCGCGCCCGCCGGCGCCAAGGCCACCGTGGCCACATTCCTCGCCGCAGCCTGGCCCCTCACCGTGTACCTGACCATCAGCGACCGAACCGGCCAGCGCCAAGCGAGCGGCCAGAAGGGAGACGACCGTGCCGACATGTGAATGCGGGAAGCCGATCCACGACACCGGCGTCATCTGCTGGGACTGCACCCATGCACTCCGCGACAAGACCCTCGCGCAGATCATCGAGCTCGGGCCCGAGCTCGAGGTCACGCTCGCCCGCATCGACCGCATCGGCGAGACCGAAGGCAGCCGCAGCACCGAGACCCCGGTCCCTTTCAACACCGGCGCCTCCACCGCCGCCCACGAGGTCCACGGCACGCTCTCGACGTGGGCGACCTTCATCGCCGCCAAGCGCGGCGGCCACCGGACCGCGCCAGGCCATAGCACCATCGCCGGCCACGCCCGGTTCATCACCAGCCAGCTCGCATGGCTCCGTTGCCACCCAGCCGCCCCCAAAGCGAAGCGAGAGCTCACTGCCGCCAAGAACCAGCTCGCTCGCGCCTGCGACGCCCGGGCCGAACTCATCGCCCTCGGCCCCTGCATCGCCGTCGGCTGTCCCGGCCAGCTCTCCGCCCCACACGGCAAAGCCACCACCCGCTGCCCCGACTGCGGCCGCATCTACAACACCGACGACCGCACCAAGCAGCTGCTCACACTCGGCGCCGACCGACTGTTCACCGCCCGCCAGACCCACCACATCCTCAACGCCATGCTCCGACGACGCTTCCCAGAAAGCACCCTCAACTCCTGGATCACCCGCGGCCGACTCGCCCAACACGGCACCGACCAGAACGGCCACGGGCTCTACCGCCTCGGCGACGCCGTCGAACTACTCCTCGACCAAGACCAACCCGCGCCAGCAACAACGTCCGCCTAAACGGTGGGAGGATGAACCATGGCCACCATGTACGCCGTCAAGGTCGACCAGACCAGCCCGTACTTCGACGACCCCGACGCGGTCCAGTACCTCGCCGACCACACTGACCCCGCGATCCCCTACCGGAAACTCCGAAGCTTCCCCGCGGGTGACAATGTGGCTCTCGTCAAGCGCGAAGGCGCTGGCGACTGGGAGCCGGTCAACGGCCTCGACCTCCAGTGCATCGGGATGCGCGCCAAGCACGACATCATCAAGAAGCGGGCCATGGTCGACGGGTTCGGCTGGGCACGGTGCACGTGCGGCTGGAAGTCCGTGGACAACTACCGAACCGGCCTGGCCCACGACCACTTCCACGCGGACGCCGAGCGGCACATGGCCGACGTCGACGCCCACATCAAACGGTTCCGGGACCTGCTCGGGTGCGTCCCTCACACCCCGGAGCAGGAAACGTGCCCGCACGCAAACGACGAGACCCGCGAGGACTACACCAACCCCGCCCACAAGGAATGGCGCTGCCACGACTGCGGGCTCTACATCAAGTACGACATCGCGCTCACAACGCCGAGGACATGGCAGCTATGACTGCTCCGCCTGAAGAGGCCAAACGCGCTGGCCGCAATTGCCTGGGGCGCTTGACAACGCCGTGACCTGCATGCAAGACTCTCATTGTCAGGCTCGTGAACTGTGTTCGCGGGCCATTCTTATGCCCCGAGTGCGGTCATAAGGGAGGCAGGCATGGACCAGCAGCCCACATCAGCTCGCCGGGCCCGCGCTGACCAGCGCCCCCCGACTTGCCCATCAGACCGGCTCCCCAGGCCGCTCCGCATCCTCGACGACATCGCCGCGATCGCCCTCTCGCACATCGCGCGCACGATCGACGGCATCCGGTACCGGCACGCAGTGCAGCTGATACCGCCCGACGAACTGGACTACCACCAGGACGAGCACTGCCTGTGCGGACCACTGGTCGAACCCCTACCTGGACCGGTAGGCCAGGCACGGTGGCTAGTGCGGCACTACCTCCTCCTACCCCAAGGCTCCGACGACGAGGGCGAGTAGTCAGTGCCCCGTGCCAGACGCCCCTGCTCGGTACCCGGGTGCCCCGAGGTAGCCACTACCGGTACCTCACGGTGCCCGACCCACAAGCGCAAGGCCGAGCAACAGCGAGGCACAGCAGCGCAGCGAGGCTACGGCCACCGACACCGCACCCGCTTCCGCCCTGCGGTACTGCACCGGGACCCGGTATGCACATGCCCACCCGACCACCCAGCACACCAGGGCCGCCCCTGCACCGCGTGGTCCACAGTGGCAGACCACTACCCCAAGGCTCGCCGTGACCTGGTCGCCCTAGGCCTGGACCCCGACGATCCGAGGTACGGACGCGGACTCTGCGCGCCTTGCCACAACCACAGAACGAGCGAGAACCAACCTTCAGGTTGGCTCGCCGACCACGACGAGCGCTGACGTTCACGCAACTCAACGACCAAGCTTCAACTACCCAGAGTGACGAACGGGTGGGGGGAAACCCTTTGCCGGGTAGGCAGCTGGACCGCCGGGGAGGGCTCCGAGGTGTCCGGCGGGTTCAAAAACCGAGATTCGTCACTCAGAGTGACCACCATTCGGGGCGGCGCGATGCCCCCCGACGACGCTGAGCGCCGCGCGACGCGGCCGCGAGGAGACCAATATGGCCAGTGGAGGCGCACGCAACCGTTCGGGCCCGCCAAAAGACCAAAACTCGCTCCGCAGCGCCGACGGGACCCCGCTGCGGGTGCTCCCGGCGACGCCGTTCAACCGCGCGTTCCCCGAGTTCCCGCTGCCGAACGCCACCGTCCGAGAGGACACGCTCTGGCGGCAGGCATGGCAAGCGCCGCAGGCGTGGGCGTGGATTGAGCAGCCATGGCGGTGGCAGACCATCGCGTTGTGGGTCCGACGGACCGCGATGGCCGAGTCGGACGAGGCGAAGGCCAACGACATCAACGCCATGATCCGCCTGGCCGACCAGATCGGCATGACTCCGGCCGGCCTCAAGGAGAACGGCTGGACCATCGGCGCCGAAAAGCAGTCCAGCTCCGACTCCTCCGACAACCAGCCGGGCTCGGAGCGGACTCCGGCGAAGAACCGGTTCAAGGTCGTCCGTGACGACGGCGAAGCGGCCTGAGTATGTCGTCGACTTCCCGACGCTGTGGATCGTCCCGGACTGGATAGAGCACCACTGCACCATCCCGGACGGTTTCCAGCGCGGGAAGCCGTTCGAACTCTACGACTGGCAGCTCTGGGCGACGGTCAACCACTACCGGGTCAAGCCGAAGACCATATGGCGGCCCGAGCGGCCGATCCTCGCGCCGGCGTTCCACAACCGCCGCTCCCAGGTCGTCGCGCCCCAGAAATCGGGCAAAGGCCCGTGGTCAGCGTCGATCGTCGCCGTCGAGGCCGCCGGGCCCGTCGTGTTCGCCGGCTGGGCGACCGGCGGCGAGATCTACGACTGCGAGGACCACGGCTGCGGCTGCGGGTGGGTCTACGAGTACGACCCCGGCGAACCGATGGGCATGCGCTGGCCCAAGCCCATGATCCAGCTGATGGCCACCGCTGAGGACCAGGTCGACAACGTCTTCGGTCCGCTGCAGGAGATGATCCGCTCCGGCCCGCTCGGCGAGCAGATGCGCGTCGGCGAGGAGTTCATCCGGATCTTCAACGGTGGCGAGATCGCCGTGGTCACCTCGTCGGCCTCGGCCCGGCTCGGGAACCCGATCCACTTCGCCATGCAGGACGAGACCGGGCTCTACAACGACACCAACAAGCTCCGCAAGGTCGCCGAGACCATGCGCCGCGGCCTCGCCGGCATGGGCGGCCGCTCGATGGAGACCACGAACCCGTGGGACCCGTCCGAAGACTCAGTCGCCCAGCGGACCTATGAGTCCAAGGTGAAGGACGTCTTCAAGCTCTACGAGCCACCGCCGCGGCAGTGGAGCTTCAAGAAGAAGGCCGAGCGACGGAAGATCCTCGCCTACGTCTACGCCGGCTGCACCCACGTCGACATCAACGGCATCGAGGCCGAAGCCCTCGAGCTGATGGAAGAAGACCCCGGCCAGGCGGAGCGCTTCTACGGCAACAGGATCGTCTACGGTCACGGCGCGTGGCTCGAAGGCACCGAGTGGGAAGCCCGCAAGGCGACCCGCGTCGTCGAGGACGGGACCGCGATCGTCCTCGGCTTCGACGGCTCCGACACCGGGGACTGGACCGCGATCCGCGCCGAGACGCAGGACGGCTACCAGTTCACGCCGACCTACGGCGACGGCATCCCGACGATCTGGAACCCCGTCGACCACGGCGGCCAGATCCCGCGCCTCGAAGTCGCGGCCGCGGTCGACGAGCTCTTCGAGCGGTACACGATCGTGCGGATGTACTGCGACCCCTGGTGGTGGTCCACCGAGATCGACAACTGGTCGGCCACCTACGGCGACGACATCGTCTTCCGCTGGGCCACCGGCCGCATCACGCAGATGCACGCCGCCGCCGAACGCCTCCACGTCGACGTCACCAAGGACCAAGCGACCTGGACGCACGACGGCTGTGAGACCACCGCTACCCACGTCGACAACGCCCGCAAGGCACCGCGCACCAACAAACGCTACGTGCTGGAGAAGGCGTCGCCGACACAGAAGATCGACGCGGCGGTCACCTCGATCATCTGCCACGAAGCCGCATGCGACGCCACCGCCGGCGAGCTGTGGCCCGAAGACGACCAATACGTTCTCGTCATGTGAGGGAGGTGCCCGTGCCCTACCCCACGAAGCCCGAGGACTGGGTGCAATACCTCTCGCAGCGGCACGACGCCGAGATCCCTCAGCTCGAAACGCTCGACGCCTACTACGAGGGCGAGCAGCCGCTCACCTACATGCACCCCGAGATTCTCGCCGAGGTCGAGCAGCGGCTCAAGCCGGTCATCATCGGCTGGCCGCAGCTCGTCGTCGACGCCCTCGAAGAGCGCCTCGACATCACCGGATTCCGGCTCCCCGGCGCCAAAAGCGCCGACAAGGAACTGTGGAAGGTCTGGCAGTACAACAACCTCGACGAGCAGGCCCCGCAGGCGCACACCGACGCCCTCGCACTATCGCGCTCCTACGTCGCCGTCGGCACCAACGAGAAGAACGAGGACATCCCCCTCGTCACCGCCGAGTCGCCGCTTGAGCTGTACGCCGCGATCGACCCCCGAGACCGCACTGTCCTGGCCGCGCTCCGCCGCGTCCAGGAACCCGAAGACCTCGTCAAGTCCAGCGAGCGCACCGCGACGCTGTACCTGCCGGACATGACCATCTGGTACGACTGGTCCGCCGGCGGCTGGAAAGAGAACCACCGCGACGAGCACGGACTCGGCGAAGTTCCCGTCACGCCGATCGTGAACCGGCCGCGGCTGCGCCAGACGCGCCGCACCCGTACCAACGCACAGCTCCTGCGGTACGGCCGGTCAGAGCTCGCCGCTGTACTGCCGCTCTCCGACGCCGCCAACAAGCTCGCCACCGACATGATGGTCGCCGCCGAGTTCGTCGCCATCCCGCAGCGCGGATTCCTCGGCGTCGGACCCGACAAGTTCCGCGACCGCGACGGCAACCAGCTCTCGCCCACGCAGGTCGCCATGGGCCAGATCCTGGCCATCCCACATGCGAAGCCCGGCGACGCCAAGACGTTCGAGTTCTCCTCGGCGGACCTTTCCAAGTTCATCGGGAGCATCAACGCGCTCGCGCACGTCGTCGCCGCGCTCGCCGGCCTGCCGCCGCAGTATCTCGGGTACGCCACCGACCAGCCGGCCTCAGCCGACGCGATCCGGTCCTCCGAATCGCGGCTGATCAAGCGCGCCGAGCGGAAGCAGACCGCGTTCGGCGGCAGCTGGGAACGCGTCATGCGGCTCGTGCGGCGCTTCCAAGACCCTGCATCGGTCAACGACACCGACCTGCACCGCATGGAGACCATGTGGCGCAACGCCGCCACGCCGACCATCGCTCAAGCCGCCGACCGCGCCATCAAGCTCTACGCAGCGCCTGCCGGGCAGGAGCCGATCGTGCCACTCCGCCAGACCCGCGAGGACCTCGGCTACACCGACGTCCAGATCACGCGCATGGAGACGGAAGACGAGAAGCGCCGCCAGCGTGACCCGGTCGCGATGCTCGGCCAGCAGATCGACATGAACACCACGACCGGCGCTGGAGACGACAATGGCCGACCCGGCGCAGGCGTTCCAGGCAGCGAGGAGTAGGCAGCGGCTCCTACGGGCCACAGTCGCTGCGGCCACGTCGGAGGCGACGCGGCTGTGGCGACGCGTTGAGGTCGGAGCGATCCGCCCATCCTGGCGCCACCAGGTGCCGAGACTGATGACGGTGATCATGGGCGGCCAGCTCCTCGCCGGACAGACCGCCGACGAGTACATCGCCACTGCCCTCGACTCGCAGGACCTCGACTACGGCCAAGAAGGGCGCATCAACCCGGCAGGGCTCGTCGGCGTCGCTTCCGACGGGCGCCCACTCGACACCCTGCTCGAACAGCCCGCCTCGACCGCCGTCGCGAACCTCGCCGAAGGCGAGACGCTCCAAACGGCTATGAGCCACGGCCTGTCCTCGCTGCTCATGATCGTGGCCACGCAGCTCGAGGACGCGTTCCGCGTCGCCGGGACGGTCGCGGGCACCACCAGGCGCACGCAGTTGTACGCCCGCGCGCTCAGCCCGCCATCGTGTTCGAGGTGCGTGGTCCTCCTCGGCGAAGTGTCGACGTGGAAGACCGCATTCAAACGGCACCCGCGATGCGACTGCATCCAGGTCCCGGTCGGCAGCCGCGACGACGTCGCCGAGCACACCGACCCTCGCGCGTACTTCGACAGTTTGAGCCGCGCTGAGCAGGAACGGATCTTCACCGTCGCCGGGGCGCAGGCGATCCGTGACGGAGCCGATCTGCGCCGCGTCGTCAACGTCCGACGCCGTGCCGCCGGCCTCTCCGTCGCCAGCAGCACCCCCGGCGGCCGCAGGACCCTGCAGCGCGTCGACATCGGCGGGAACCTCCTGCCGGTCACCTACTCCGGCCGCGGGCGGAACCGGCAAGCCCAGCTCATGCCGGAGGCGATCTACGAGATCGCGCGCGACCGCGAGCACGCGCTACAGCTGCTCGCAGCCAACGGCTACATCGAAGAGGACTGGCGCGCCCGCCTGATGCGGGTGCGCGGCTTCGTATGAGCCACAACCACTGCTCGGCGCGACGCCGGGCCTGATCTGGAGAGACCGCGATGGGCGACCAGACGACGAACACCAACCCGACGCCGACGGCTCCGGCCGGCGGAATCCCGACCACTCCGCCGGCGGGCGACCCGCCGGCCCCGACGCCGCCAGCGGGCGAACCGCAGACGCCGTCCACCACCGACGAACCGCTCGGCGAAGCCGGCCTGCGGGCGCTGCAGTCCGAGCGGCAGCGGGTCAAGGACCTCGAGGACAAGCTCAAGGGCCTGGAGCCGCTCAACAACCTCGTCGAGGCCATCCGAGGGGGCCAGCATGTCCCCGACGACGACAAGACCGAGGTGGAGAAGCTCGCCGCGCAGATCGAGCAGCTCCAGCAGACCGCCGAGTCCGAGCGTCTCGCGCGGCTCCGTATCGAAGTCGCAACCGCCGCCGGGCTGACGCCGCAGCAGGCCGCGCGTCTGCAGGGCAACAACGCCGAGGAGCTCGCGGCCGACGCCGCAGCACTGAAGGAGCTGTTCGGCGTCGCACCGGAGGACCCGGCGGCTCCCGCCGCCCAGGGCGGGCCGCGACGGCCCGCACCGGACCCCACGCAGGGCGCCCGCGGACCGGTCGACCTCTCCGCACAGATCAAGGCGGCCGAGGAGAAGGGCGATCTCACCGAGGTCATCCGGCTCAAGACGCAGCAACTCACTTCCCAGTAAACCGGGCACAACAGTGCCCATAGTCCAGTTAGGAGGCCAGCATGGCTGGCATCACCGGGCAGGGCACTACGTTCAACCTGCCCAACTTCGTCGGCGAACTCTTCGCCGTCTCCCGCGAGGACACGCCGTTCCTCTCCGCGATCGGCGGCCTCACCGGCGGCCGACCGGCCGACGCGACGCTCTTCCAGTGGTCCACCTACGACCTCCGCGCGCCCGCCGACGACCGGCAACGCCTGGAGGGCGCGAACGCGCCGACCGCCGAAGAGCGCGTGCGCGGAAACGTCTTCAACGTGGTGGAGATCCACCAGGAGACCATCGAGGTCTCCTACTCCAAGCTGGCCGCCACCGGCCAGTTCAACTCCACCGGCTCCGCGCACCCCGGCTCTGTCGGCATCGCCGGCACCAACGCCGTGGGCGACGAGATGGCGTGGCAGATCACGCAGGCGCTCAAGCAGATCGCCCGAGACGTCAACCAGGGCTTCCTCACCGGCACGTTCGCGAACCCGGCCACCAACGCCACCGCCCGCGCCACCCGCGGCATCCTCGAGGCCATCACGACCAACGTGCTCGACGGCCTCGGCACCGCCGACATCGCCGACCCCGCTGGCGACCTCATGGGGGACCTCATGCAGGACGTCTGGGACAACGGCGGCATCCGAGAGTCCGAAACCCGCACTCTGATGTGCAACTCCACCCAGAAGCGGAAGCTCACCCAGCGGTACATCACCGAGGCGAACTACCGGGAGACCTCCCGCAACGTCGGCGGTGTCAACGTGACGGTCCTGGAGACCGACTTCGGGTCGCTGAACATCATGCTCGAACCGGGCATGCCGCAGGACGAGATCGCCGTGGTCTCCCTCGGCGAATGCGCGCCGCGGTTCCTGCCCCACCCGGGCAAAGGCTTCCTGTTCGTGGAGCCGCTGGCGAAGACCGGTGCTGCCGAGCGGTCTCAGATCTACGGCGAGGTCGGCCTCGAGTACGGCGTCGAGCAGCACCACGGCAAGTACATCGGCCTGGCCGTCTAAGGAGAATCAGCAATGAAGTTCACGAGCACGCGGTATCCGCAGCTGAAGGTCCGCCGCAAGAACGGCAAGTACCTCCAGGCCGTCGACGGCGTCTTCGACGTCAAGTCCAAGGCCGACCAGGAGATGCTCAACGCGCTCCCGGCCGACCGCGGCGTCCGGCCCATGGCCGAAGCGCCCGCGCCGGCTCCCGTCGACAACGACGGCGGCCCCAGCGGCACCGGCGACGACACGAAGACCGAGTAAGGGGGCGGCATGGTCGCTGTAGGCGTCGTCGGAGGCGATCCGGCCAAGCTGGATCGCCACATGATCGCGACTGAGGCGGGCCCGGTGCTCCACGTGGAGCTCACCCACCCCGACGCGGTCGCGGTCCAGATCGACGCCCCGAACGACCATGCCGCCGACGTCCTCGTCGCCAACTGGGTCAACAACTCCGGCCAGCAGGTCCGGACCGGCTACCTCAACGAGAAGGGCGAGCTTCGGTCCCGGCCAGGCTCGCCCGCGACGGTCCCGTCACGCATCCAGCAGCGCGACGGCGCCCAGACCGGCGATCTGCAGCAGTGGACCGACGCGGGCAACACTCCGCTGTCCCGCATCGACGCCCAGGGCTTCGCGGCGCTCCGCGTCGGCGAATGGACCGATCTGATCCTGGCTGACGGCATCGAGCACGGCACCGTGCGCGCACAGGTCCGGCTCGAATCGGCCTACGGCGTCGTACGCATGCGCGGCATCATCAACGGCCTCGACGGCTTCGCGTTCTCAGCCGGCGCGACGCTCGCTACGGTCCCGGCCGGCTACGAGCCCACGGTCGAGGTCTCCCAGATCGCCCGCCAGGGCACGGCCGGCGTGACCCTCACCGTCACCACCGGCGGTGCCCTCAGCACCAGCAGCTCGATCGGCAGCGGGCCTGGCCCGGAGATCCGCCTCGACGGCTTCTCCTGGGAGGCAGCGTGACCACGACCATCCGGCTCGGCCAGACGATAACCCTGGTCGCCACCTGGACCGAATACGCCGGCGGCCCCGGCCTCGACCTCGACACCGAGCCGTCGATCACGATCACGACTGCCGCCGGTGCCACCATCGTCGCCGAGACCGTCGACGGAGTCGCGCACGCCGGCCTTGGCACCTACACCTACAGCTGGACCGTCGACGGCGCGCTCGCCACCGGCGACTACCTGGCCCAGTGGGCCGGCACCGCATCCGGCCAGCCCGTGCAGGCCTCCGAACTGATCACCGTGCTCTCCGCAGGCGAACCGCTGGTAACGGAAGCGGAACTCGAGGAACTGACTGGGCAGACGATCAGCGAGAGCAAGGCCACGCTACTGCTGAACACGGCCAGCGGCGTCGTCCGCAACGCGGTCCGCCAGCACCTCACCGAGGTGATCGACGACGTCGTCACCATCATGGGCACGACGTCGTTCTGGCTGGACCTCCCCGAGCGCCCCGTCACCGCCGTCACCCGCGTGGCCATCGACGGCGACGAGCTGACCGCCGGCACCGACTACAAGCGCGTCGGGAACAAGTTGTGGCGCCGCGGCGGCTGGCGAGCCTGCCCCTCGGAGCCCAGCGAGATCGAGGTGACCTACACCCACGGGTGGCCGACCGGCGACTGGCGCCTGGAGACGGCACGGTCGATGGTCATGACACTCGCGGCCAACAAACTCGAGAACATCCTCGGCGCCGTGAGCGAGTCGATCGACGACTACCGCGTCCGCTATGCGGTCACCGCCGAAGACCTGCCCGAGCACGCCCGCGCCAACCTCGTCGACGCCTACGCCGGCGAAGCGGGGAACGTACCGTGAGCGCCGCGCTCGTCCTCGCCCGTGGCCGCGCCGCCGCCGAGCGGCTCATGGTCGACCGTTGCACCATTCGGCGCCGTACCGGCGAGACCACCGACCGGACCACCGGCGCCGTCGTGCCCACGTACTCGACGTTGTACGCCGACCAGAAGTGCCGGGTGCAGACCCGCGGGTACTGGGGCGAGGCGCGCGACATCGGCGAGGCCGCCCTGGTGCTGCTCTCGGTCGAAGTGCAGCTGCCAATGGCCGTCACCGGTCTCCAGGTCCGCGACGAGATCGTCCTGGTCTCCTCGGAGCACGACCCCGACCTCGTCGGGATCCTCTTCCGGCTCAAAGACCTGAACCACAAATCGCACGCGACGATGCGGCGAGTGCTGTGCACGGAGGTGACCGGGTAATGGACATCGACGACTCCGAAGTGCGCGCCTACATCACCGACCTCGGCCACACCCCCGCCCGCCTCGCCAAGGAAGTCCAGCAGGTCGGCGAGAAGGCCGCACTCAACATCAAGCGCGACTGGACCCGGGCATGGTCCGGCCACCGGTACATTCAGCCGCTCTCCCGCACCATCAGCTACGACCGGCGCATCAGCGGCGGCGCGATGGAGTGGGAGATCGGCCCCGACAAGGGCCAGGCACAGGGGCCTCTCGGCAACGTCATCGAGTTCGGCACCGTCAACAACCCGCCCATCCCCGGCGGCCTACCAGCACTGGACCGAGAGATCCCGCGCATCGAGCGGTACACCGGCGACGCCGCAGAGCAGGCCCTCGGTGGCAGTTGACCCGTTCGACCAGGCCGCGGCCGAAGCGTTCCTGGCCCGGCTCGGCACGAACCCGGCACTGACCGTCCACGACGGCGACGTCCCCACCGGTGCCAGGCCGCCATACGTCCTCGTGTACTTCGCCGGCGGCAACGATCCCGACTCCAATCTCCGGGCCGGATCGACCGAGGCGACCATGCGCGCCTACTGCCACTGCGTCGCCGAATCCGCCGCCGGCGCCCGCATCATCGCCGGGCAGGTTGCCACGACCGTCGCCGCCGAGCGGCTCACCGTCCCCGGCTGGGGATCCGGGCCGGTCAAGCGCGAGCTGACGATCCCGGCCAAGCGCGACGAAGCCGAAGGCGTCCCGGTCATGGACCAGGTCGTCGTCTACCTGTGGCGGGCCACCGCCGCTTAAGCGGCGTCCTGGTGGAGGCGCTGGCGCTTCCTGCGGACGACCGCGATTCGCATGCGCACCACCACGAGCGCGACCGCGACTCCAACGATCGCGGCGAGGAACAAGCCGAGCGATACCAACAGCATCGGCGGCCAGATCAGGGACAGCGCGCCCGTCGCGACGATCGCGATCACCGCGATCGCGGAGCTGAGCCGCACAGGGGATTGGTCCATAGCTCCAGCGTACGGACTCGCTCCTGCCTCCACATCGACCGAACGTGCCAAAACCGTAACCACTTCACCACCAGGAGCACCAGTGAAAACCCATGTGAAGCTGCGCCACCCCAAGACGGGCGGCGAGTGGCTCTGCCCTGCCGGCGCCGTCGAGGCGTGGCTGGCGAAGGGCTGGAAGAAAGCCGACGCGGCCACCGCCAACGCGAAGACCACCGGGAAGGACAAGTAAACGATGAACGACATCATCGTCGACGGCACCGTCAAGGTCGCCTTCGTGCCGACGGTCGCGGACCTCTCCGCGCCGACCACCACCGAGATCGCCGCTGGCGTGGACGACCTCGACCTCTACATCACCGCCGACGGCCTCGTCGGCTTCGAGCCCGACACCGCCGAGGTCGACACGACCGCGCTCCGAAGCAAGTTCGACAACAAGCGCCCCGGCCGCGCGAGCTTCTCCGGCACGATGCTGCGGATCAAGAAGCAGACCGACACTGACACGCCCTTCACGACCCTGACCCGCAACACCGAAGGCGTCCTGGTCATCCGGCGCTACACGGACGCCGAACCCGACTTCGCCGCAGCCGACGCGGTCGCGTGCTACCCGATCCAGTGCGGCACCCGCCGCGACCTCGGCCCGGAGGCGAACACCACCGCCCGCTACGAGGTCCCGACCATGATCACCGCCGACCCCGTGCTCGACGCGGTCGTGGGAGCTGGCGCCTGATGGCGATTGAAGCGCTCAAGCACGCCAAGCTGCCCGAAGCCGACCTCGCGATATGCCTCGACGCCTCGGCGATCGAGGCGTATCGCGCGGCCGAGCGCGACGCGGCCGCGAAGACCGCCGGCAGCCTCCGCAGCAAGAAGCCCACGGTCGACGACGAGCTGCGGGACGCGGTCGACCGGGCGACGCTGCGGCTCAAGCTCCGCGGCCTGCCCCGCCGGCACTGGACCGACTTGGTCAAGGACCACCCGCCTCGCAAGGACAACCGGGAGGACCGGCAGGTCGGCTACAACGAGTCGACGTTCTACGTCGCGATGGTCCGCGCCTGCATCGTCGACCCCGTCGTCACCGATGAGGACTGGGACGAGATCGACGCCGTCTTGACCGAGGGCGAGTGGATCCGGCTGGTCACCACCGTGCAGGGCCTCAACCTCCGGAACTCCCAACTCCCTTTCTAGTCGAGCGGATCCACGAGTCCGCCGAGCTGCGCGCCAAGGCCGAGACTGCACGGGCCCTCGGCATCAGCATCAAGCGCCTCGACGGCTGGGAGCCGCAAACGGTCTCGTGGCGGGAGAAGCGCGACGGCCGCATGGTGACCATCACCGAACGCGAAACCGAGTGGGACCAAGAGCAGCAGGAATGGATGCTCGCCCTCGCGCTGGCTGAGGCCGACGAGTGCCCTGGCTGCCACGGCCGCCTCTCCGAGACGACCGCGCCCGAGGCCGACGGCGTCTACGTCCCCGCGGAACCGACCCGCTGCCATCGCTGCACCGCTCTCGGCATCGCCGCCGACCAGGCCCGCGACAAGAAGACCACTCAGCCGCAGGCGCTGTTCTTCAACGTCGACCGGATCGAACCGCGCAAGCCGAGGGGGTGACATGGCCGACCGGACAGTAACCGTAGGCATTCGCATGCAGATGTCCGGCGCCATCGCCGCCGTCCGCAACTACCGGCAAGCCTGGGTCGACGCCTCGGCCGAGCTGAAGAAGAACGCGCTCGCTCACCGCGAATCCACCAGAGAGCTCTCCACCACGGCCGCGGTCATGGGCGGCGCGCTCGTGGTGGCCGCCGGCTACGCCATTGCCAAGTTCGCCGAGTTCGACCACCAGATGAGCGCCGTCCAGGCCGCGTTGCGCGAGACCGACGAGAACATGGACCTCCTGCGCGCGGCCGCGATCGAAGCAGGCAAGGCCACCGCGTTCAGCGCGACCGAGGCGGGCCAGGCGATCGAGGAACTCGGCAAAGCCGGTGTGTCCACTAAGGATATTCTGAACGGTGGTCTCCAGGGCGCGCTGTCGCTCGCCTCGGCGGGCGCTCTCGGCGTCGCCGAGGCTGCCGAGATCGCCGCCATGGCCATGCAGCAGTTCAA
The DNA here is from genome assembly GCF_054776215.1 of Glycomyces tarimensis. Classification (NCBI taxonomy): domain Bacteria; kingdom Bacillati; phylum Actinomycetota; class Actinomycetes; order Glycomycetales; family Glycomycetaceae; genus Glycomyces; species Glycomyces tarimensis. The sequence goes on along the minus strand of NZ_BAAHCB010000020.1, from coordinate 294,606 downwards.
GCTCTCCGGCGAGCAAGTCCCGCACATCGCCGACCTCCTCGCTGCCGCCGCCGGCAAGAGCCTTGGCTCGGTCGCGGACCTCGGCATGGCCCTCGAGCAGTCCGGCCTCGTGCTCAACCAGTTCGGCGTCGACATCGAAGAGGGCACCGGCGCGCTCGCCGCGTTCGCGTCGGCCGGCCTCATCGGCTCCGACGCCGGCACCTCCCTGAAGACCATGCTGCTGGCGCTCGCCGCGCCGTCCAGCGAGGCCGCTGGCATCATGGACGACCTCGGCATCGCCGCCTACGACGCCTCCGGCCAGTTCGTCGGCCTCAAGGATCTCGCCGGACAGCTCCAAACGTCCATGCAGGGCCTCACGCAGGCCGAGCGCGACCACGCGCTCGCCACCATCTTCGGCACCGACGCGGTCCGAGCCGCGAACGTCCTCTACTCCGAGGGCTCGGCCGGTATCGCGACGTGGACGCGGAAGGTCGATGACGCCGGCTACGCCTCCGAGGTCGCGGCAGAGCGGCTCAACAACCTCAAGGGCGACCTGACGATCCTGCAGTCCTCGCTCGACACCGCGCTCATCCAAACCGGCTCCGGCGCCAACGACGCCATGCGGTTCATGGCGCAGACCGCGACCGAGCTCGTCAACGCGTTCGCCAGCCTCCCCGGGCCAGTCCAGACCGCCGGACTCGCCATCGTCGGCATCGGCGGCGCCGGCCTCCTCGCCGTCGGCGGGCTCGGCAACCTCGTCGTCAAAGCCGCCGAGACCCGCGAAGCCCTCGCGGAACTGCGTGCCTCCAGCAGCCGCACCAACCGAGTGATGGGCCGCATGGCCAAGGGCGTCGGCATCGCCGGCGCCGCCATGGCCACGTTCGCCGCCGTCAACGCCGTCGCCGGCCGCCAGGTCACCTACGATCTCGACCTGCTGGCCAAGCGCCTCGGCGACTTCGCCTCTTCCGGCAACGCGACCGGCGAGATGGCGCGGCTCTGGGGCAACGATCTCGACCTCCTCGCCAACGACGTCAACGTCCTCGAACGGTCCTGGCACGACCTGACCGGCACCACCATCGCCGCCGCCGTCGAGTGGGCGACGTTCGCCGACGTCTGGAGCGACACCACCGTCGAGTCCTCGAAGGAACGCATCGAAGCGCTCGACGCCGCGCTGGCGCAGATGGTCGCCAGCGGCCACGCCGAGAACGCCGCGGACGCATTCCGACGCGTCGCTGATGCCGCCGCGGCCGAGGACGTGACGATCGATGAGCTGCGAGAAGGCCTACCGCAGTACCAGGCTGCCATCGAAGCGTCGGCGGGCGCTACGGACGCCGCCGCTCAGGAGCAGCGTGTTTTCGAGGACTCGCTGTCCATCACCGTCGGGACGATGGAGGCGGCGATCGAGGCCGCCGGCGGCCTGCGTGAGGCGCTCGACATCCTCAACGGCGCGGCGATCAGCACCGACGAGGCGATCATCCGCACTGAGTCGTCCCTGGACTCGCTCAGCGACGCGATCGACGAGAACCGTGAGGCCTTCGTTGAGGACGGCGGCGCTGCGGACGAGTTCACGCTGGCGCTGGACTACAACACGGAGGCCGGCCGCGAGAACATGACCGCGATCCTCGACGTCGCCCAGGCCGCGATGGACGCCGCCGATGCGGTCTACCAGGAGACCGGGTCCGTGGAGTCGGCGACCGAGACCTACAACCGGTATCGCGAGGAGCTCGGCCGCGTCCTCAGTCAGGCGGGGCTCACTGACGACAAGGTCGAGGACCTCATCAACACCTACATGGGCCTGCCCGGGTCGGCCTATACCGACATCGATTCGGATGCGAAAAAGGAGGAGAAAAGCATCGCGGAACTCATCGACGAGATCCACGACATTCCCTCATACAAACACATCAATATCCACACGCAATACTCGACGTCCGGGACCCAGCAGGGCACCAGGCCGTACCAGTACTACTCGCGCGGCGGCGTGGCGACCCGGCCGACGCTCGCGATGGTCGCCGAGGCCGGCCACCCCGAATCGATCATCTCCCACGACCCGAAGCACCGGGCGCGGTCGCTCGGCCTGTGGCGCGACCTCGGCCGCAAGCTCGGCGTCCGCCCGAACGCTCCGGCATCCGCGACTGCGTCCGCAGGCTCGCACACCACGGTCGAGAGCACGGTGCGTCTGATCCTCGACTCGCAGGGCGCCGGCCGCGAGCTCGACCGGTTCATGCAGAAGCTCATCCGCGTCAAGGCCAACGGCAACGTGCAGAAGGCGATCGGGGGGAGGCGCTAGTGGAGATCGACTCCGTCCTCGAGATCGCGCCCGGCGGCGACCCGGCCGACCCGAACACCTGGTCGTGGGTCGACATCTCCGACTACATGCGGGGAACGACCGCGATCAAACGCGGCCGCGCCGACGAGGACTCGCGACCGGCCCCATCAACGATGACGGTCCGCCTGGACAACCTCGACGGCAGGTTCTCCCGACTCAACCCGTCCAGCCCGTACTACCCGGGCCTCGAGCTGAACACGCCGATCAGGTTCTGTCTCCGCCGCGCCGTCGACGACTTCGACCGGACCATCGCGGACGGCTGGGGCACCACCCCAACAGGGCAGGCGTGGGAGTCGCAGGGCGGCGTTCCGGCCGACTACTCCGTCACCGCCGGCGTGGCCGCCGTCGTCGTGGACGCCACGTTGTCCAACCGGATCAGCACCCTCGCCGATCTCGACCTCGGCGAGACCGAAATGACAGCACGCGTGCGTCTCCCGGGCGGGACACCGACCTCCACCGTCGAGACCGACCTCATCGTCCGCCATGCGCCCGGCGCCACCGCAGCCGACGACACGCAATACCAAGCCGCCCTGATCTGGACCTCGACTGGTGACGTGCAGCTGCACATCGGCCGTATCGCCGACACCACATTCACGAACCTGACGGGGAACGTCGCTGTCGGGGTCGCGAGTCCGGGGCAGTGGTGGCATGTCCGTTTCGCCGCGGTCCGCTCGCTCCTGCGCGCGAAGGCCTGGCCCGACGGGACCGACGAGCCTGCGGCGTGGAACATCGAAGCGACCGACGGCGTCCTCAAGCGCGGCCGCGTCGGATGCAAGATCCGCGCTGGCGCGGGCACTACTGTGCCGCTGACCGCCGAGTTCGCTGACATCGAGGTCCGGGCGCCTCGCTACTGCGGGTACGTCTCGGAATGGCCCCCGCATGTCGGGCACGAGAACGAAGCCGAAGTCGATATCACGGCGAACGGCGTACTCCGCAGAACGCAACGCGGCAAGCCCAAATCGGTGGCCCGCCGGACCATCGAATCCCTGAACCCGCACGCGTACTGGCCGATGGAGGACCCGTCTGGTTCCGAGGTGTTCGCATCGGCGATCGCGGGCCAGCCTGACGCGACGATCGCGCGGCAGCCCAATGCCGGCTTCGACTCGGTGGTCCGCTTCGCCTCCGACCCGGGAGCTGCCGGTTCTGCTCCACTGCCGGCCTTCACACCGGTCACAGGCGCGCATTTCCCCGCTGTCGGCGCGTACACAGGACAATGGACACTCGCCTACGCGCTCCACCTCGATTCCAATACCGACGCCGTCCCCTCATGGGAGCTGCAATCACTGCGGATTTTCGCGGGCGACTCCAACTCGAACATCCGGTGGGGGACGTCCCGGATCGGCACGACTGGCACCACCAGCATCGAGTACGTGTGGGACGACTCGTTCACCCCGGACATGAGCCAGTGGCACACGGTCGTCCTGCAAATCGATACCCCTGCTGTCGGGGTCGGAGCGTGGACGATGACGATCTACGTCGACGGGACCAGCCTCGTGTCGGGGTCGGTCAACACGTCCCCGCCCCAGCTGGGGCGCCTGTCGCACTTCGTAATGCCGTGGGGCACCAGCGAAAGCATAGACTCCTCATACGGGCATTTCGCCCTGTGGGAGGGCCACCCCGACATCGCCGAGACGTATCACCGGGCAGTCGTCGAGGGGTACGCAGGCGAGACCGCTGAGGAGCGCCTTGCACGGCTCGGAGCCCCCGGCGACGTCGTCACCGCCATCGCCACACCAACCCACTCCGAAGCCACCGACTCGATGGGGCCGCAGCAGGTCGGCGCCGTCCCCGACATCCTCGACGAGATCGAGCAAACCAACCGGGGATTGGCGTATGAAACCCTCGACGGCGGCCTGTCGATGATCACCCGCGCCGACCTCTACGACACGGCCATCGCTGACCCAATCGTCCTCGACGCCTCCTCCGGCGTCCGCACCGACCTCGAAATCCAGGACGACGACCAGCGCATCGTCAACAACGCGACTGCACAGAACTGGAACGGCGCCGTGGCGCACGTCCGCGACCAGGCATCGATCGACCGGATCGGCCTGTACTCCGACACGGTCGACGTCAACACCGGCGCCGACGAGAACCACCTCCGGTCCTACGCCGGCTGGGAAGTCGCTCGATCCGATGCCGCGCTGGCCCACGAGCGGTACCCGTCGGTGCCGCTCAACGTGATGAATCTCCCCGAGCTCCTCGAAGAGTGGGCCGCTGCCGACCCAATCGGGCGGCCGCTGGCCATCACCGGCCTCGAGGGGGTCTCCCCGGGCACCATCGAGCAGCTCATCGAGGGCTACGACGAAACCTGGACCGCAACCGAGGCCACCGCGGTCGCCTACGGTTCACCACTGGCGGCGTGGCGGATCACCACGCTCGGCGATGACGAGACTGGCCGGCTCGACACCGCCGGGTCCGGCCTCCCTATCGCGGGCATGCACCTGCCCGGCGCGGCAGAATCCTACGCGTCGACACCGAGCCACCCCTCACTCCAGATCACCGGGAATATCCAGGTACGGGCGCGGCTGTCCCCCGTCTCGTGGACGAATGGCGTGCAAGCGATCGCGTCGATATACAGCACCAGCACTGACCAGCGTTCGTGGCAGTGGGTTATCCAAGCCGACGGGCTGCTGCGGATCAACGCATCGACGGACGGACTCTCGGCATTCAGCGACCCCGCCACCGCGACGGTGACCGGCAACGACGTGTACGCCGGATTCACGTTGCTCCTCGACAACGGCCTCGGAGAACACGAAACCAAGTTCGAAATCGCGCCGTCGTGGACTGGCCCGTGGACCCAGCTCGGGGCGACAATTACCGGGCCGAGCCTCGCGTCACTGTTCACCAGCACAGAACCACTGGTCGTTGGCGCAACCGACGGCGGCAACATGAACCCATTCCAAGGTGTGATCCATGAGCTCCGCGTGTGGGACGGCATCGACGGGACGCTCACTACGGACCCCGATTTCACCGGTCATCCACAAGGCACCCCGAGCTTCCAGGACTCGACCGGGAAAACGTGGACGGTCCACGGAACAGCGGTTCTCGGCGGGACCATCACCGACGCCGACACCTCGATCCTGGTGTCGTCCGACACCGGCAACGCACTGTGGACGACCGAGCCCTCGGACTTCCCGTTCAACGTCGTAATCGGAGGCGAGGTCATGACCGTCACCGCTATCACGGGGCACACGAGCCCGCAGACGTTCACCGTCGCGCGCAGTGTCAACGGCGTCACCAAAACCCATCAAGCCGGATCCGATGTGCGCCTGGCCACCCCGCCGAGGGTGGGGCTGTGAGCACGCACGCGCCCTGGTGGGTCGCCGGAGACCGTCTGACTACCGCCGCCCCCGCGGCCCGCCAGGCCCGGTTCGCGTACAAGCCGGCGGCAACGACGCGCACGTCTGCCACCGCCACCGACGACCCGGACCTGCTGCTGAGCCTCCCAGCGGGCATGTGGCAGCTCTCGGCGCGGCTGTTCTACGGCGCCACCACAGGATCAAAGGGCATCAAGGTCGGGTGGGGGTTCACTGTCCCCCCGACCGGCGTCCAGCCGGAGCGGATCGGCTTCGGTCCCACCTCCACCTCCACGAACCGGATCAACACGAACGTGCAGACGCGCGGCACCGCGGTCACGTCCACAGCGATCGCTTCCCCCACACCGGCACGCCTGTACGGCAACGACGACGGTCTGACCTCTTACGCCGTGATCATCGAGGACGGCCTGTTCTCGCTGGCGTTGGAAACCACGTGGTCGATCACGTGGGCCGAGCACACCGTACACGCGGACGGCACGCAGCTGGGCGCCGGCTCGTGGATCAAAGCAAGACCAATCGTGCTGCTGGAGGCGACGTGAGCTGGCGTGCAGGCCAACGGATCGACGACGCCGCGCTGAACCTGCGCGGCACGCAGTACGTCATCAAACCGTCGAGCACCGACCGTTCCTCGACCGTCACGCCCACGAATGACCCGGACCTATCCCTCAGCCTCGACCCTGGCCTGTGGGAGATCGAGATCGGCATCTACTACTCCTCGGCCACTGCAGCAGCCGGCATCCGCACGATCTGGACGACCCCTGCCGACGCGAGCTTGGTGAGCCTCCGCGCCTGCTCTGGCCCCGGGTCGGTATCCACCGATCGCTTGTCGACGCAGGCGCGACTCATCGGCCAGGTCGCCTCCGGTGAGGTGACGTACGGGCACGGGAACGGGCTCGGCAATGCCGCCGGCGCGACCGAGTCCGCGCTGGTCCGCATCGTCACCGCTGGGTCGGTGGCCTTGGCGTGGGCGCAGCGGACCTCCGACGTGGGGGCGACCCGGTTGCACGCGGGCGCGTGGATGCGCGCGGAGTGGATCGAGGAGTGACGTGACTAGCCACTGGGCTCCCGAGCAGTACCTCACCGCCCGGCAGTTGAACGCGTTCTTGCCCCGTGCGGTGATCAAGCAGATCCGCGAACCGCGGGATTCCACTACGACGATGGTCCCGGACGGGGAACTGCGCGTGACCCTCCCCACGGGGCAGTGGGCGATCACGATCTACATCGTCATCGAGCGGCCCACGGGCGCCGGGACGGGGATCCGCACGAGGTGGTTTTTCCCATCCGGAGTCACGACGACGACGCTCCGGTACGCACGCGGCACGGTCTCAGCCCAATCAGACCCTGACGACACGTTGGCGCGCATGGGCGCCCACTTTTTGACGACCGCTGTCCAGTACGGGTCCGAGGTATTCACGAACCAGGTGTGGACCGCGGTCATGGAGCACTCGATCGTGACCCTCCCCGCCGGCGGCGAGATCGGGCTGGCCTGGGCCCAGCAGACGTTCAGCTCAGACGAGAACTACGTCGCGCCCGGGAGCTACCTGATCGCCGAACCAGTCGACCTGTTCTAGGAGGACCACATGCCGCTGCCTGCGACCATCGCGACGAGGACCATCCACTGCGACATCCGTGACGCCACCGGCGACCCCGCGAGCGCCGGGGCTGTCACGTTCACCAACCACTGGGCGCTGTACGACGAGCAATCCCACCTCATCCTCTCGCCTGGCTCATACTCGGCCGACCTCGTGAACGGTAAAGCAACGGTGGTAGTGCCGGCGACGGACGCCGCGGGGATCACGCCATCGGGCCGGACCCTCACAGTCACGGTCGCGACCCCCACATGGTCCGACACCTATGACGTCCACGTCCCCTCGGGCGCGTCCGAGCTGCAGCTGTCGTGGCTGCCTCCAGCGATCAGTCCGCCCCCGCTGGCCACCTACGCAACGCTGGGCGCGCTCGAGGCACTCAAGGCCCGCGTTGCCCAGCTCGAAACGCAGATCGGCGGCTAGACCCGCCCCACCATCCATCACCGGCCCGGCCGGCGTCTCGCCGTGCCCCCGAAAGGAGCTCATCATGCAGATCATCTCGCGCTCACAGTGGCGCGCCCGCTCTCCGAAGTCCACCGTCCACCAGACGAACTGGGGACGACGCACTGGCTTCGTCGCCCACCACTCCGGCGCCGACGACGACCAGACCGTCAAGGAGATCCAGCGATACCACATGGACTCCAACGGCTGGTCCGATGTGGGCTACAACTTCCTCGTCGACAAGCACGGGAAGATCTACGAGGGGCGCGGCTGGCTCGGCATCGGCGCGCACGCCCACGGCCACAACACCGCCACGATCGGCGTCTGCGTCATCGGCGACTACCGCTCCCGCCGTCCGACAAAGGCCGCGCTCAACGCGGTCGCCTGGCTCTACCAGGAAGCGAAGCGCCGCAAGGGCCGGTCACTGTCGATCTTCGGCCACCGCGATCTCGGCTCGACCGCGTGCCCCGGCGGCGACCTGTACGACTGGGTGAAGTCGGACCTGGCCGGCCACAAGCCGTCGAAGCCCTCCACTCCCTCGAAGCCGACGCCGTCGAAGGGGAAGCGGGCCGCTCCCGGCCCGCACTACGACTACCCGCTCCCGACCGGGCACTACTTCGGGCCCCGCAACGGCCCGAACACGAGCGTCTCGGGCTACTACGGCCGCCGCTTCAAGGGAAAGACCGACTCCGAGTGGCTCAAGCTGTTCGGTGAGCAGCTGCGCAAGCGCGGCTGGGACGTCCGCAAGGGCGGTCGGTACCTGACGAAGTACGGCAACGACGGCAAGTTCGGCCCCGAGTACGAGCAGCTCACCCGCGCGTTCCAGGCCGACCAGGGACTGGCCGTGGACGGCCGACCGGGCCCCGTCACGTGGCGCGCCGCATTCGAGAACCCGGTCACGTAGTGGATGCCGCGGAGCTGATTCTCGCGGTCGCGGGCTCCTCGGTGCTGTCGGGCGCGGGCGCGTCCGTCGTGACCGCGATTGTGGGCCGCCGCATGCGGAAAGCGCAAGTAGGGCAGATCACCGCGGAGGCACACAAACAGATTTACGGCGCGTACGGCGAACTGCTGGACGAGCTGCGGGCCGAGCTCACCGCCGCACGTGGTGAGGTGTCGCGGCTCCGCTCCGAGCTGGCCGAGTCGCGCGCTCGCGGTGAACAGGTCGCCGCCGAGATGAGCCAGATGCGCCACCGCCTCGACGCCGCAGAGCAACGCGAAGCGGCACTCACCGCCGAGGTGACCCGCCTTGGCGGCACCCTCCCGTAAGGGGCCGCTGGCCGCCCGGTGCGGGCTCGCCCGGAACTCGCCGAGGCCCTCCAGGAGCCGCTCGACGGCCGCGATCGCGTCCTCTTCCGACTCGCACAGCTCCTCGGCGTCGCTGTACTCGCCTTCGAGACCGACCCGGCGTGCCCGCCATGTCCCGTCCGCGAGCCGCTCGGTCGCGCCGAGCGCCGGCGGATGGTCCGGGCTCACCGCGAGCCAGTGCCGGCGGCGAGGCGACGGCCGACCCTCCGATTCCATCCACCGAACCTACAAGGAGCAACCTCATGGCGTCACCCGCCGACATCGAACACCGCTTCGCCTTCCACCCGGCCACGACCGAGGAGAAGCGCGACGCGCACACCAGCGTCCGGCAGCACTGCCGCGACCTGGCCGACTTCCTCAACGAGAAGCTTCCCGAGGGCCGCGAGAAGTCCCTCGCTCTCACCGCCTGCGAGGAGGCGATGCTCTGGGGCAACGCCTCGCTCGCCCGAGCTGGAGAGGATTCCTGACATGACCGAGCTCGAACCGCGCGGCCTGGGCAACCGGGCCATCGCCTCCATCCGCACCAACGTCCCGCTCGCCATCGGCGCCGTCCTCACTTGGCTCGGCACCCGCTACGGGCTCCACCTCGACGCCGAGATCGAGACCGGGATTGCCTCGCTCGCGACCGCGATCGTCGCGGCCCTCTACTACTGGGGCGTCCGCAAGATCGCGGAGCGCTGGCCGCAGGCGGAGAAGATGCTCGGCTCCGGCAAGGTGCCGCTCTACAGCGAGGCCGAACCGCGCGCGATGATCGACCCGGACACCGGCCAACTGGTCGAGGTCTACGTCGTCACCGACCTACGGAAATGACACCCGCCGACGCCAGCACCGAATAGGTGTTGACCGGTCTGAACTCACGCCCGTACTCTGAATTGGACGGCGTAGCCGGTTCGATTCCGGCGTCACCTAGGCGGTGTGTAGGCCGAGCGGAGTGCCCGTGACGACGGGCTCGACCTCGGCTGTGAAAAGGGCGACGGCCCGCGCCAGACACAGCAAAGGCCTCGTCTCCTCCGGGAGGCGGGGCCTTTCGTCGTGTCCGGTCACCCATTCGGGTGATGGATCTTCGTGTGAAGTGTCGGCGACACTGGGTTCATGCCCGAGCTTCCCGGAGGTTGATGTGCGATCTAAGACCGCGGCCGAGAATGCCCACGCGATCAAGCTCGCTAGCGAGGGCCGTAAACCCGCCGATATCGCTGCGTCCCTCGGCGTCACGGTCGACACGTTGTACCAACGCGGCCGCCGTGACCCTGAACTCGGGGAGGCCCTCGCGCTGGTGAAGCGGAAGCGGCGGACACCGGAACTCGAGAGGCGCCTCCGGGAAATGTGGCCGTTGACGGACCGATACAGAGTGGTCGACATCGCCGAGGCGCTGGGTATCTCGCGCGCCACTGTGCATGAGTGGGCGAATGACTTGGGACTGAAACGTGGGCTCCGGCGCTGCGGCCAGCGTCCGTTGGAGCACGGCCTGCGTGGCGTTCGGAAATCGAATCGGAACCCGAAGAAGTCGCCGACACCGCGCGTAAAGCATGTGCCCCGTACGCCGGCGGCCATCGCCCGGAAGCTCGGCATCAGCGTCGAAGCGGCCGAACGTCTCTTGGAAGCAGTCGGCCCGCAGGATCAGCCGTGAGCGGGCTCAGCTGCGCTCGGCGCCTTCGGGCCAGATGATCGTCACCGTCACCCCGCGGTCGATCGCTTCCGCGACGGCGTCGGCGGTGCCGCCGGTTTTCCATTCCGGCGACGGCTGGCCGTCCCACACCGCGATCATGCGGTCCACCGACTCGAGCATCTCGGCGTTGGCCTGGTCGTATGCCTGCATCGAGGACGCCTCGGCGACATAGCGGGTGGTATGCGCCTGCTCGACGAGCGCATCGAACACCGGCAGATGCGCCTCGGAGACGCGCGTGTCGCGGTAGTCCGGCGCGGGCAGGAGCGCTTCGAGTCGCCCGCCGGCGTCGAGGACGGCCTGGGCAAAGATCGAGTCGGCGCCCTCGGCGAGGCAGGAGACGCCCACAAGCCGCTCCGGGGCGTACGTCTCGAGCTCGCGCTTCAGCGACTCGCGCACGAGTTCCACGGTCGCGGGTGTGAGGTTCATGTGTCCGGTGATCCCGATCCTGGGCACAGCTGCTCCTATCTCGATGCGAGTGCGTCGTGGAGCTCGGCGACCGCTTCGACCGAGCGGTACGGCGCGGCGGCGACCTCCAGGCGCATCATGTACTCCTCGACCCTGGCCGACTGCACCAGGGCCGCCGACTCCAGGGCACGGCCAGCGTATGCGGCGGCCTCCTCGGGGCGCCCGGCAGCGAACATGACCAGCGCGGTATGACCCAAGTTCAAGACGTTGCCCCTGGGGAGCGGGCGGGCGTTCGCGGCGGTCTGCTCGGCGGCGGCAGCAGCGTTCGGGCGGTCGCCGACAAGGTGGAGGCATTGGGCGATCCGGCCGTCGAGCCAGGCGTGGCCGACATGCTGAATCCATTCGGGGCCGTCGGGGCGGTCGGCGCGGTCCAGGTCCTGTTGCGCCTGGGTGATGAGCCGTGCGACGACGGTCGCGTCACCGGTGAGCGCCTGGCCGTGGGCGAGCGCCATGCGGGCCTCGCCGATGAGCGCGTGGTCACCGATCTCCGTGGCGGCGGCGAGCGCGGCCTCACCGGATTCGACCGCGGCCGTGGCATCACCGATGATCGCGGACTGGTTCGAGGTAGCAATGATGGTCTCGCACGCCAGGGGCGCGTTCGCGGCGTCGTTGGCGAGCTCCAGGGCCTGGCCGAAGTACGCGCGCGCGGAGCCTTGGACTCCAGCGTCGAACGCGGACCAGCCGGCCAGGAGCGCGAGCTCGGCGACCGAGGAGAGCAGGCCGGCGCGGACGCGGGTGTGGAGCGGCTGGTTGAGCATCGGGAGCGCAACGTTCTGGAGGTAGGCGACGATCGAGTGGTTGGCGTGCGCGCCGCCGTGGCTACTGTCGAGTCCGCGCAGTGCCGTGGTCATCGACCGGACGACTTCGAGTTGAGGGGACCCGAGCGTGCCGGAGGCGGTCGCGTCGTCGGGTATGGACGCGCCCATGAGCGCGAGGGATTGCAGGATGATTCGTCGGCGCACGCCGTTCTCTCCACATGTCGCGAGGTCACCGAGGAGCCCGTGCGTCCCGAGCTGTTGCTCGAGGTCGCGCAGGAGCACCGTCCCCGGCGACTTGTGGCCGTTCTCGATGTTCCGCAGGTGCGACTCGGCGGTGTTGCAGGCGCGGGCGAATTCGGGGCGGGTCCGCCCGGCGCGCTCGCGTAGCGACCGGACGACGCGGCCAAAGGTACGGCGATCGTCGGCGCTCGTCATCGGTCCACTCCCGACGGGATCAAACGGGATCACTCCAGATGTAGAGATCGTGGCGTGCTCCGTCCCACACTACAGAGGTAAGCGCCGGAAGCACACCGCCGACCTGCTGACCCACTCGGTGGTGTCTCGGGCAGACGAACGACGGGCCGCCAGCTCGGTTCGAGTGGCGGCCCGTTCAGCCAACAGAGATTGGGGCTCTGATGACCACACCAAGCGTAGAGGCCGACGCTCCATCGGGGCAACTCATCGAGTCCTGGGTTCAGGGGTGGATGCGCCTGGAGGATCTCGGCGACGGCCAGGCGATCGTGGTGATCGTGCGTCGCAGTGGACGCCTCCACGTCGCCGATGTCGAGTACGGGGACGGCACCCCGAGCCTGCCCTGCTGGAACAGCGACGGCATGGACGCGATCGAGCAGTACAAGCGCAACTTCTGGGACTCGAAGATCATCAGCGCGATCACACGGTGGCTCAAGGAACAGCCATGACCGACCTCCTCTTTCCCAACGCCGGGACGTGGGACGTCGATCCGCCTCCGGAGTACCCACGTCGGCCGCTCGGCTGGTACGCCTGCCGTGCTCTCGCCCGCCAGACCGAATGCCTCCGCCCGCCTCGTCGGCGGCGGACCCGGGAGGGCTGACCCACGGGCCGCGCTCGCTGGCTGGCGCTGCGGCGGCCCACACGTCCGGCCCCGTGGTGGGGACGGGGCCGGACCCCCAAAATGCCCGCGCGATCCCGCGGGGCTGCCCGCTTCGGTAACGGGCGGCTGGCCCGGCCGGTTGCACCATCACCACCATGACCGGCCTGGCCACACGAATTCCTCAACGGAAAGCGCTCATGATCCAAGTCCACACCAACCCGGCATCGTTCCTCGCCGCCGCCATCGTCGTCATCCTGCTGTTGCTGTTCTACACCATCACCGGCCGATTCCTACTCCGGAAGATCGTGCTCGCGCTGGCCATCGTCGCCGGCGCCGCCATCGTCGCGTTCGACGGTCACTCGCCGCTCTAATGGGTCACTCGATCGTGTCGTTACTGGCAGCGATCCCATGGATACATCGATATCCGTGCAATAAACTCCGGCGCTACGGCGTCGGAGGGCCCCGGCCGCAACGGTCCCACCCGAGCGGCCGGGTGCTTCCAAGCCCGGTGCGATTCTCACCGGGGAGGCCTGCCTCGGAAGTCCCGGCGGGCCTCAGCTCGGGCGGTGCTGACGCGGCACCGCCCGAGCCTCGTTCAGGCCCGCCCCTCCCCCCGCATACGTCCATAGTGGCCGCACTGGCAGAACGGATCCAGAACGGATGAGCCCAAGAAAGCGCGGGAATACGCGGGAAAGTGCGGGAATAAATTCCCAGGTCAGATGGCCATAGCGAGGAGTCTCCACAGGTGCCGGAGACGCCCTTCCAGATCAGAAGGTTGGGGGTTCGAATCCCTCGGGGCGCGCCACCAGTTCGTCATTCGAACACGCAGCGTTGGAAGACGTTGCCGAAGCCAGCGGGTAGACCTCCCGCTGGCTTTTCTCATAATCCCCTGACCAACGGCGCGAACAGGCGGCGTTCCTCAGCACCTCCGAACGCGATCTCGCCGACCACCCGTTCAGCGACTGGAGAGACGCCTTGCGCTTCCTGTGCACCTGGACCATGACCGCCGCCGACATCTTCACCACGCGGACCGGGCAGCCAGAATGAGCGTGAAATCCACATACTGAAGTCTCGGTACTTCAGAGGAGGACATCAAAGGATGTTCGGAGGGTTGCACGGTTCAATGCGCGGCCCCTGCCTTTCGATGGCTGCCGCAGGTGTTGAGCGCGCGAACCGAGACGTGCACTTCCCTGCTCGCGGACTCGCGCTCATGAGGCCTTCCCCGGGCTTCTCCGCCGCCTCGGGCGGCGTTCGGAACGGCGATCCCGGTGATGCCGGTGGTCCCTCTGAACGAGCTTCGCGATCGCGTCTCGGTCGGACTCGGACAGAGCGGGGCCGGCGAAGCGTTTGCTGTGCACCATCGCAAACGGATCGCAAGTGATGAGATCGACCTGCTGATTTCGGATCTGGCCCAGGCTCGCCCGAGGGTTGGTCAGGACGACGGCGGTGCGGATCTGGAGACGGAACCCGTTGCGGTCGAGCCATGACTCGAGCCTGCCGGCCGGCTCGGAGGCCTGCCGGCCCCAGTTGCGCCCCGAACCGTCGACCGCACGCTTCGTCTCCACCACGTTGCCGTACCGGTCGTACTTCTCGAACCACCATTCGTCGCCGTTCACGTGCAGGTGCGCGCGGTGGGACTTCACCTCGACCGCCCAGACGCTCCGCGGGCCGATGAGGATCGCGTCGCTCTCCCCGGCACCGTTCTTGTATCCCGCCAGGTAGGTCCATTCGTCGCTCAACCGCGACAGCCTCGACCGGAGGGCGTCTTCTCCCCTCAGTCCCCCCGCGGTCCGCAAACGGCGCTGTTCAAGGTCCTGGTGGCGTTGACGGGATTGGGCGATCGAGTGGCGAACGTCCTCGACGGCCCTCTGCGCCTCGCGCTCTTCGGCGGTACGGATGCGGAAGATCCGCTTCAGCAGTCCCTTGCGCCGCCGAGTCGCCCGAAGCTCACGTGTGGCTTGCTTGAGCCCCTCGTGGTGCTGCGCGAGCCGCGCGGTGTTGTCGGCGATCTCCCGGGCGAGCCGCGCATGCTGCTCGCCGACATGGTCGGAAAGCACTTCGATTCTCATTTCCAGACTCCAACCTCGGAGAACGCCCCCGGCGTTCAGGGTAAAGCCGAAGGGCCGAATCGGCATCCTCCAAGTCGCGCCGTCGGTGTCCCGCTCGTGCGAGGCGGGTTCATCGCCGGTTCATGCGGCAGTCACGTTCAGGCAAGTGCGCGTTCGGGGCGTGTGCGGAATGCTCACTAACGATGCGCAGATGCCCCTGCCGTCCGTCCCCAAGCGGCTTCGTCCATGTCAATAGGCGACACTTCCAGCGCCGTGCGGCCCACCGCTTCCTCCGCCAGGGTCTCGGACTTCCGTCCCGAGGTCGAAGGCCTGCGCGCGGTGGCGGTGCTCTTGGCGGCCGTGTACCACATCTGGTTCAACCGCGTCTCCGGCGGCGTGGACGTGTTCTTGTTCCTGGCCGGCTTCTTCATCACCATGTCGCTCACTCGGTCGATCGAACGGCACGGGAGCGTGCGCCCCACGCACTTCCTGTCGCGTCTGGCGCGGCGGCTCCTGCCGAGCGCCGCCGTGACGATGGCCGGCATCCTCGCCGCCTCGTACCTGTGGCTGCCCCCGTCGCGGTGACCCGCCGTCTTCAATGAGACGGTCTCCTCGCTGCTCTACTTCGAGAACTGGGCGCTCGTGGCCAAGTCGGTCGACTATCTGACGCGCCATGAGGCACCGAGCGCGCTCCAGCATTTCTGGTCGCTGTCGATCCGGGGCCAGTTCTACCTGGTGTGGCCGGCGTTGGTGGCGTTCGCCGCGCTGCTGGCCCGCAGCAGGGCGATCCGGCTCCGGGAGTCGGTGTTCCTCTGCTGCGCGATGGTCTTCGCAGTCTCGCTGACCTATTCGATCGTCACGACCGAGCACCGCCAGATCTGGGCCTATTTCGACACCGGCGCCCGCCTTTGGGAGCTCGCGCTCGGCGGCATGTTCGCGCTCGCCCTGCCCCACTTGCGGCTGCCGAAGGCCGTGCGGGTGCCGCTGGGCTGGTTCGGTCTCGCCGCACTGTTCGGCTGCGGCGCGCTGCTCGACGTCTCGACGTCTCGACGTCTCGACGATGTTCCCCGGCTACATCGCGCTGTGGCCCTTGGGCGCCGCGATGTGCGTGATCCTGGCCGGCACCACCGGCAGCCGGTTCGCCGTCGACCGCCTGCTGAGGTGGAAACCGGTGATGCGGCTCGGCAAATGGTCGTACGCGCTCTACCTGTGGCACTGGCCGGTGCTGGTCTGCTATCTCCAGGTCTCTGGGCACGACACCGCGACGCTGCGCGGCGGTTGCTACGTCCTGGCCGCCTCGCTCGCGCTCGCCGCGGTCACGACGTGGGCGGTCGAGGACCGGGTCGCGGCGCTGTCGCGCCTGCGGGCCGGTCGACGGTGGCGACGGCGGCGGCCTTCGCGGTGACGTTCGCCACGCAGCACATGAACCTCCAACGGCAGGAGGCGCTGGCCTCGGAGCTCGCCGAGGCCGGCGCCGACCCCGAGTCCTATCCCGGCGCCGGACCTGTACGCCGACGGTTGCGATGCCGGCATGGACGGCAGTGAGGCGACCACGTGCGTCTACGGCGACGAGGACGCCGAGCGCACGGTCGCCTTGGTCGGCGGCTCGCGCATCGCGCATTGGTTCCCTGCCTTCCACGGAGCGGCGGAGTCGGCCGGGTGGCGGCTGGTCTCGATCACCAAATCCGCCTGCCAGTTCAGCACGGACACGCCGCGCACGAGTGAGGGAGAGCTGAACCAGTCGTGCATCGACTGGAACGAGGACGTGGTCGAGATCCTCGACCAGATCCGCCCGGATCTGGTGGTCACGCTCGCCTCGCGCGCCTTCAAAGAGGGCGAGCGGATCTACGAGGGCTTCGCCGACCGTTGGCGGACGCTCGAGGCCTGGGGCGTCCAGGTCATGGCGCTGCGCGACCTGCCAAGGCTGGGCGGGAGTCTTCCCGAATGCGTTGAGCGGCATGGGGTCGAGGCGTGCTCCACGCCGGTGAGCGTGAGCCGGTCGCCCGACGATCCGACCTCGGGGTACGCCGACCTGCCGTCGAACGTACGCTTCGCGGACCTCGTCGAGTACGTCTGTCCCGGCGGTGTGTGCCCGGCCGTCATCGGCAATATTCTGACGTTCCGCGACAACTCCCACATGACCGCCACCTACGCGGCCACCCTCGCGCCGTACGTCGAGCAGGAGGTCAGGGAGCTGGCAGCCTGGTGAGTGAGCCGGGGACGGCCAGCGTCCCCGGCTCGGCCCCTCACGCGCCGGTCCTCGCCCGGCGTGGCCGCGCGGCGTCGAGGACGGCGCAGTCGTCAAGGCGCCAGCCCTCCGACAGCAGTCGGAACGTGAGCGTCATGGCTCGACGTGTCCGCCCGTCGCTGATCATGACGACGAATTCGGCGATGCGCTCGGTCGGGCAGGACATGCGACGGATCCTCGTCTCGTGGAGCCTCGTCGGGACCTGCCGGCGCACCCGGCAGAACGCGGCCCAGCCCTGCGGCGTGGCGTAGCGCTCGACTTGGTAGGCGGGGCTGCGCCCGGCCAGGACGTTCAGGAAGTAACAGGAGAACCCCGCCGCCTGACGCGGGGAGATGCGCGGAGCTGTTGCCTCGTTCTGTTTCGGACACTTCACAGCCGACTCCTCTGACTACTGATTGGACGGGCGGCGCGATCCGCCCTACGATCGAGTAACTTACTGATGACTATCAGTAGCGTCAATCACACCGCTACATGGAGGGCGCCTGTCGACGTCCGACAACTGTAGACATTGGAACGTCGCGGCACAGGCTCCGCCGACCGTATGGAACATGTGCTCGGGCGTTAGTCGGGGCCGCTGACGAATCCCTACAAAAATCAGAAAAACCACAAGGCGCGTCGCTTCAACGCTTGCGGAAGTCGATGCGGGAGCCGTCCGGGAAGACGACGCGGCGGTAGTAGCCGACGTGCTTCCGACGGCCCGTGATGCGACGCTTCCGGGTGCGCTCGATGCGTGGCTCGAATACGAACTGCTCGGCCGGGATCTCGACGAGGACCGCCGCTTCGACCGATGGGTACCGCTCGGCGGAGGCGTTCTTCCCCGGCTCGCTGCTGATCCACTCGCCCCAGACCCGTCCGCGGACCTCCACGAACGCGAGACGCCGGTCGGTGAGCACCCAGACGCCCTTGCGGCGCAATGCCGGAGCGATGGCTCGAGCGACCTGCGAACGTTCGCCCTGGCCCCGGGCCACGATCGACGGACTCCTGCCCACGCCGCTGCCGACATCGCCGCTCTCCGCCATGAAGACGACGATGATGACGACGACGATGCCCACCGTCCGCATCAGAAGGCGGCCGATGGCGCGCGGGAGGGCCGCCGCAGCCTCGCTGACGGTGCGGCGTGGTTTCGGTATGCCCTCGAGTACCGGCAGCCGATGCCATACCGGGACCCACTCGTAGAGCCGCTCGCCGTGCTCCAAGAACTCACGCTCCAGCATCGACCTGGAGTCCTTCTTCAGGTCGAACCTGCTCGTGTCCGCCATGAGCTGCACAGTAGGCCACCCGTACCAATCGGCGTTGTGGTGTGCGATCGGGCTGTGCCAGGCTGAAGCGGTGACCGATCCGATTCGCCTTCCCCGCACGCTGGACGAGGCCCTTGCCGCCGAGAGCGCGGGCCGCCCGCTCCGATTCCTCCACTTCTGGGGTGAGGAGCCGGACAGCGACGGTCTGGGGCCCGGTTGCCTCAGCCAGTGGTGGATATCGGACTTCAGCGACGACGGCCGCCTCTTCGCCTCAGCGGAGCACTACATGATGGCGCACAAGGCATGGCTGTTCGGGGACAGCGCCACTGCCGAGAGGATCTTGCAGGTGAGCCACCCCGGCGAGGCGAAACGCCTCGGACGCCAGGTCCGCGGCTTCGACGAGGCGGCCTGGAAGGAGCACCGCTTCGACATCGTCGTGCGCGGCAATGTGGCCAAATTCGGACAGTGGCCCGATTTGAAGGCGTATCTGCTCGCGACGGGGGACCGCGTGCTGGTCGAGGCCAGCCCGGTCGACCGGATCTGGGGCATCGGTCTGCGCAAGGACGATTACCGCGTCGATTCGCCGGCCTCGTGGCGCGGGCTGAACCTGCTCGGCTTCGCGCTCATGACCGCCCGCGACCTGCTGTCGGGGGGCGCGCCGACGCTCCGGCGCGCCGTTGGCGGCGACGCGGCGAGGATCGGTGAGGTCTTCTTGGCAGCCAGGGCCACGATGGCGTACCTGCCGCGTTTGCACTCCGACGAGCAGACCCGCGCCTGGATCGAGCACGTGGTGCTCGCCGAGCACGAGGTCTGGGTCGCCGAGTTGGACGGCGAGGTCGTCGGCTTCGCGGCACTGCGCGATTCGTGGCTCGACCACCTCTACGTCGATCCGACGCATCAGGGCGCGGGCATCGGTTCCGCGCTGCTGCACCGGTCGATGCAGCAGCGCCCCGAAGAGCTGCATCTGCGGGTGTTCGAGCAGAACGAGGCCGCCAAGCGCTTCTACGAGCGGCACCGGTTCTCGGTGGTCGGGCGGGGCGACGGCGGTGACAACGAAGAGCACCTGCCCGACGTTCACTTCCGCTGGAGCGCCTGAGGAGCCGGCGAACGCGGCCTTCGGGACGGCGGCGCCGTGGCCGGTGGGCCGGCGGCGCCGCCTTGGGCACTCCTCCACATCTTCGGGCATTCGGGCACGATGCTCCTGATCGACACGCTTGCCATCGCCGTGTCTTTCGGTCGCCTCCGCGGTGGTCCGCGTATCGCAATACCTGACCGGTTCTCGGCCATATCGAGCAGCGGCCCTAGGCCCCGGAAGTTGGTCTTGGGTGAACCAGGTCGGCGTGATCGAAGGTCGATCAGTCGTTCAACCGTGTATCGGATCAGGATGAGGAGGCGTGGTGGACATCCTGATCTTGATGTCGTTCTCGCCGTGACGTGCGACTTCGTGCAGGCCCAGTCGACGGTAGAGGGCCTGGGCCCGCTGGTTGACGACGAGGACGTCCAAGACGAGGTCGCGGCCTTGTTCGCGGGCTTGGCGCATGAGGTCGGCGATGAGCCGGCTGCCGATGCCGCGCCCCTGGTAGTCGGGGTGGATTGAGATCCGACCCAGGTAGATCTCCGTGTCCCGGTGCTCGACAGCGAGCATGCCGGCGTTCATGCCGTCGACGGTGATGATCTGCCATCGACCCGGGGTGAACGCGCGGGCATGGTAGTCGCGCTGGAGTTCCTCGTCCCAGCCCCAGATGGCCGTGACGTATGCGCCCATGGCGGCTTTGTGCAGCTCGAAGCAGTAGTCGCCGTCTGCGGAGGTGGCCGGCCGCAGGCCGATGGCCGTCATGCCGCTCGCTCCGCGAGGCGTTCGATCAATCGGCCGCCTTCGAAGCGCGATCCGCCACCGAAGAAGGCGACGAGACACCGTGGGTTCATGGTTGCCTCCGGGGGTTCGTGGCCGACCCTATCGAACAGGCGATGATCAGCGCCAATCACTTTCCGGGACAACCGTCAGGCGGCGAGGACCCGCGAGCCATCGCGGATCGCGGGTCCTCGGCTCACGGCGCCTCGGCGAAGTAGAACAGGTTCGGCGCGTTCGCGAGCTCCGTCGGCAGCTCCGCCGTCCACCGGGATTCGCCGTCGTAATCGAGGAACTCGACCGCCGTGTCGTCTCGCGACAGGTACCCGTCCACCGCCATGGAGTCGCAACCCGCGCCGTCCGCACCGACCGATTCGCCGGTGTCCAGATCGAGCACCTTGGTCCCCGACTGCGGGCGGATCGTGAAGCCGCCCTCGTAGGTCTCGTGCTCCGCGTAGCCGTCGGCCAGGCACACGTACCTCCCGGTCGGGTCGACGTCGACCAGACCGGTGACCTGGGGGTCGATACCGCTGAGGCCGTCGAGTCCGATCGTCTCGATCCGTTCGCCGGTCTCGTCCACCCGGTACAGCTCGCTCACCGCGAGGTCGTGATAGATCCCCTCGGTCTCACCGTCGGCGGCATACCAGCGCAGGCGGCAGCCCTCGCCGAGATCGATCTGGGTCCGCCGCCGCTCGCCGTCGGGCGAGTACCACTCGGTCGGCCCCCACGCCTCGGCGAACGTGGGCATCGCGTCGCCTTGTCTCTCGCCGCCCCAGATGTCGGCGCGGTGCACGGACAGCGAAGCCCCGTCAGGAGCCCAGGCGGGATCGAGGCAGGCGTGATCCACCGGGTACGGGACGGTGCCGCTCACCTCCCCCGATGCGAGCTCGCCGATCTGGAGTTCGGCCTCGGGGCCGCCTCCGGCGATCCAGGCGGCGTGGCTCTGGTCCGGGGCGATGCTCAGCGACGCGGTCAGCACCGTGCCGACGTCACCCTCGTGCTCCCAGACGCCGCTCAGGTCGAACACCGGTTCGGCCTCGTCGGCGCCGGTCTCCCAGCGCCACAACCGGTGGTCGTCGCCGACGCCGTAGAGCACGCCCTGCTGCTCCTCGTCGGTCGCGTTGTTCGCCACCTCCGCGCCGCAGGCGGTCATGCCGGCGGCCAACGCCAGCCCGCCCGCGGCGATGCGGATGCCGCGTCTGCGATCGGCCATGTCGTCTCCTCAATCAACTGTGAACGTGCCGGCGTCCTTGTCGGCCATGCAGTGCCTGCCTATGAGATCCAGCCAGACGCGGCCCTGGACGGCCGAGGCCGTCGGGATGACGTCGCCGGCCTTGAACTTCGCGCGGAGCCGCTCGAAGCCCTCCTTGGTCTGCGGCCCCCAGTCGCCGTCGACGGCCATCTCGGTCATTCCGGCGAGATCCCGGGCGGCCCACTGGATGATGGTGACGTCGGTGCCGTAGTCCCAGTCGAAGGCGACCGCCTGGCGGCCGCGGTCGGCGTGGATGTGGTTCCAGTGGCTGCCGTCGGGATCGTTGTGCACGTGGAGGACGGTGCCGAAGTATTTGCGGCACATCGCGACGGCCGCGAGGTAGCGGCGGCGCATTCGGCGCCGGGAGTCCTTGCCGTGCACGGCAAGGTCCACGAACTGACCGGGGCCCCAGTTGAACTTCGTGAAGTCGATCGCGGCGCCGTAGCGGTGGTAGCCGGCCTTGCAGACCTTCGCTCCGGCCACGCCGGTCCAACGATAGGACCACGGCTCATCGTCGTCGGGCGGATAGGACTGGCCGAGTTCATCCAGCGCCCGTGCGAGCTTCCCGGCCTGGGTGTGAATCTCCTCGTGCATCGTGAAGGACGTGACCGACGGGTGGACGCCGTATCCGTCCTTGTTGAGCTTGACGCGATACCGCATCTTCCAGTCCCTGCTGGACAGATAGTCACGGGTGATGTCGGCCATAGCGCACTTCGATGAGGCGAACGCCTTGCTGGCGCTGGGGAATGCCATCGCTCCTCCTAACTGACTCCTCGTGCCCGGACCGCGTCGCCGTCGGCTTCGAGCCAGGCGCCGGCGCGCCCTTGGACGGCGATGACCTCGCCGGCGCAGCCGCAGGCGGTGCCCGCGGACTCGAGGGCGCGGCCGTCGGCGGTGAATCGGGACTCGCTCACCTGGCCGTCGACGTCGCTGTAGACGCTGACGTCGCCTTCGGTGGTGGGGATCGCGGCCATGGGACGTCCGGCGCCGCTGCGGGCGGCGACGAGTTCGGGCGTGGTGCCGGGCCGGGTGCTGTGGAGGGTCTGGTTGCCGTCGGCGTCGCCGGTCACGGCGAGGAGGCGACCGCCCGCGGCGGTGAGGACGGTCCCGTAGCCCTCGCCGAGGGCCTCGGCGACCGGGTGGTCCCGCCAGGTGCGGCCGTCGTCGGAGCTGAGCAGGAGGTGGCTGCGGTTGACGATCGCGAATTCGGGGTCGGAGGAGCCTTCCACCGCGACGGCGATGCCGCGCTCGCCGTGCAGGGCTATTCCGGAGGCGACACCGGACTGAACGAGCTCGGGAACCGGCAGTTCCGCATAGCTCGACCGGCCGCCCGAGATGCGCAGGAGCGCCGGCCTGGCTCGGTGGATCTCGATGTCCACGAGATCGTCGGGCAGGGCGGGGTCGGCGTCGTCGGGGTCCACCAGGGCCCGGAGGCGATCGGGCAGGGCATCGAGGCGATTGTCGACGGTGACGGTCTTGACGAGTTCGTCGACCGCGCCGGTGACCCAGAGCGTCTCGCCGCGTGCCGCCATCGAATGCGGGTGGAAGCCGACGGGCAGGCCGATACCGGCGCGCTCACCGAGGACGGCCCGCTGGTCGTCTCCGACGTTCAGGTGCCGGATGTCGTAGAAGCCATCCGGCTCCTCGTCGGCGGTGAGCGCCAGGAGTTCGCCTCCTCGGGAGGCGGCGGAGCGGATCGTCGAGGCGCGACCGTGCGCGCGGGGCCGCGGCGGAGCGGCGGTGATCCCGGCGGCGAGCACAGCCGCCGCGCCGGTCAGCACCGTCCGTCGCGTCAGGTGCGAGGACTCTGGTACGGCCATGCATGCACTATGGCCAGACGTCAACCCTCAAGTGTGCAGAATCCCCAACTTTCACTCTTCGGGTGTCATGTAACGGGATATCGCACCGAGAGCAGCTGCCCTGTAACATGACTGCACCTCACACTTTCGGCAGTGTCGCCGATCCACCCCACTGAGGAGATCCGCCAGATCGGAGCACCTGCCTCCCGCTGCGATCGCGGATGGCCACGATGACGAGCAAGACTTTGGAGCGTCTGATGGATTTCCCGGCGATCGATCCCGCTTCCGCGCGAGCGCGGCTCGCGAACTGGAAGGATCGCACCGACAAGATGGCGGCCGACACCCAGTCGCTCGCCGCGCAGGTGCAGACCCTGCGGGCCACCGCCACCGACCCCGAGGAGCTCGCCGAAGCGACCGTGGACCACACGGGAAGCCTCGTGGACCTCGTCTTCAGCACGAGGGTCAGGCGGGTGCCCGAGGAGGAGTCGGCCCGAGCGGTGCTGCTGGCGATCCAGGCCGCGAAGGTGAAACTCGCCGAGCGTTCGCGGGAGGTCGTGGAGGCGACGGTCGGCGAGGAGTCACCGGCCGGCCAGGCATTGATGCGAGGCCTGAAGCGGCAGTTCGGCCCGGACCCGGAGCAGGGGGACGGGCGCTGATGGCGGGCGGGTACATCGTCGATCCCGAGCAGTTGCGGGCCCACGCGAGCAATCTGGAGCAGTTCCGGGCACGGTTCGAGGCGATCAGGAGCGCCAGTTCGCACATCATGCAGGACGACGAGGCGTACGGCCAGCTCTGCGGCTGGATCGCCGGAATCCTGGAGGAGCGGCACGTGCGCCAGGACGGACTGGTCGACTTCGTCGAGGAGAACATCGCCCTCGCCGCCGAGAGCATCCGCGCCGCGGCCGACGCCTACGAAGCGTCCGACAACGACTCGGCGCTGGAATTCGACGACTTCACCTCCCGACTCGACGGATAGGCGGCGGCAATGTCTGACAGTTCTCTGGTCGCCGATGTGGAGTCGACCCGGCGGCCGTGGACCGGCGCCGGGCTCGCGGACGGCATTGAGGGCCTGGTCATGGCCATTGACAGCGGCAGCTGGGTCCAGGGCACGCTGGCCGGTGTCGGGCTCGGGCTCGAGGTCGTCGGCAGCGCCATGGACCCGTTCTCGGCGCTGCTCGCCAACGGGCTCGGTTGGGCCATGGAGTACTTCGAGCCGCTGCGCGAGATGCTCGACTGGCTGACCGGCAAACCGGACGTGGTGATGTCGCACGCCCAGACCTGGTTCAACATGGCCGACGAGCTGTTCGCGATGTCCACCGACCTTGGGACGATGGTCAACGGCGATATCGACGAATGGTCCGGCGCGGCCTCGGACGCGTACTACAACATGATGGGGCACAACGTCGAGGGCATCGGCGGTCTCGGCGCGGTGGCGTCGGCGATCGGGGCGGCCACCGAAGGCGCCGGGGCGCTGGTGCAGATGACCCGCGACCTCGTGCGCGACCTGATCGCCGATCTCGTGGCGCACGTGGTGGTGTGGGCCGTCGAGGCGATCTTCGTGGTGACGATCCCGGCGATCGCCGCGCAGATCGTCGGCGCGGTGGTCAAGTGGTCCGGCATCATCTTGCAGCTCGTCACCTCCCTGCTCACGAGCATCGAAGCGCTCAGCAAGCTTCTCAACGACTAAGGCCGCCAGCATGAGACGAACCTTGAAACTCTTCCTCGTCCTCGGCGTCGCGTTCGCCCTGCGCCGATCCGGCGGCGGCAGTGGCGGCGGCGACGGCCCGAGCAACCGCCCCCGCGACGGAGGCGACGGAGGCGACGGCACCGGCTCGGGCCGGCCGTCGCAAAGCCACGGCAACATCAACGCCGGCCAGGGCACCGGAAGCGCCCAGGAAGCGGTCCAAGCCGAATTCGACCAAGGGCGCGCGACGAGCAGCTCCGAGAACTCGAACCCCGACAATCCCGATACCGCATATACTGGCGGCACTACGAGACCCCGTTCTGAGACGCAAGATTGGGAGTGGGCGGAGGACGCCTACGACCACTGGCGAAACAATGGCGATGAAGACGTGGACCTCATTGCGCTGAACTTGGCCGACACTCCGAGGCAGGACGGTACCACAGGATTCAGTCCTGAGGAAATTGCGCTCATGAAGGACAATGTCATGCGCAATGAGCATCCGATTGACGATAAGTACGATGAAGGACAGGTAGATTTCAAGCGATTCGACGCGGATCCCGAAATTGCGGCTGCATGGATTCGCATGCAAGAAAATAGGCCGACCGAATCTGACATCGCGCTTCTCGAACATGAAATTGCCGAAGCCAAATACTGGCAGAACAATCCCGACGCCGTATACTCAGAAGCCCACGACGCTGCCAACGAAGTGTCAAACTGGGAGGCGACCTTCGACAGGGATAGCGCTCCATACGAACCCCTTGACTACACGAATCCAAGGAGACCCTAGATGGCACGGACGTCATTTCTCATCGTGAAACTGGCCGAGACGGAAAGTACGATCACTTACGGGTACGGCGAAGATCGTGAGCATATTGAGGGAACTGTCGATTTCGATCGCGACTCCGGGGAGGCTGTGAACAAGTCCGACGACTCTGATCGCGCACGAATCGTAGCCGGATTCGTACCGTTCAAGATGCGAAGAACCGGTACTTGGCCTCATCACTACACCTATGCTGCGTGAACCTGGGTTGCGAACGCAGGGCCTCGGCAAGGTAGCCTTTGGTACTTGTTCAGGCCGCCGAGAGTATCCGAGCCGCGGTCGAAGCCTACGAGGAGTCCGACAACGACTCGCCGTGTCCTTTAGAGACTTCACCTCCCAGCTCGACGAATAGACGGCGCTAATATGCAAGTGGCGGATTACAAAGTGCAGGTGCGTCGGCTGGTTGGCGGCACGGACCCATACCGTGGTGACCCGCGAGGTGGGGAGGAAGGCGACCTCGATGGCGCGGACCGCCGAACCGGCGTGTCCGCATTCCGCCGTGGCATTGAGAAGCGACCGGTTCAGCACTCATTCGTTATCCTGCCCGATATGGCGATTCAACTTTTCATCAAGAAGCTCTCCGAAGAGGCGGACACGGTGACCTACGGCTACGGTTCCGGACCGGACGAGCTGGAAGGCCAGATCACGTTGCGGAAGGATACCGGTAAGTCCGCCGATGGAACCGAGCCCTCCGGAATCGAACTGCGCGCATTCCACGTGGTGCACCGAGCAAGACGCCGTTCAGGACGGTGGCCTGAGCATTACAACTATGTAGCCTGATCGCACTCGAATGGCGTGGCCGTGCTTCCTGGTTCAGGCCTTTCGCATGCGGGTCGCTGAGTACGACACGTACGTGTCGAAGCTGGCTGAAAAGTATGGCGATCACATTGGGCTCTCGGCGGCAAGGCCTCTTCAGAACATGGTCTTGACTGACTCGTGTGCCCTAGCGTCCCACGACCTGGCATTGGCATCCACTGCCTTGGAAGCGCCCTGTTTCGAGCGGCAAAGCGGTTCGTCACGATGGCGGTGAGGAGCCCGGTCGCGGCGTAGGCCAGGCCGAGCAGGCTCACGCCCGGCCATCCCGCGGTGCTGTAGGCCCAGGCGGTGGTGATCGCGCCGAGCGCGGAGCCCAGGGAGTAGTAGGCCATGTAGGCGCCGATGACGCTACTGCTCTGGTCGGGGTGGGCGGTGGTGAGCAGGTGCTGGTTGCTGACATGAACGGCTTGCACGGCGAAGTCCAGGGCGATGATGCCGACGACCAGCAGCCACAGCGAGGATTCGACTTGAGCGATGAGCAGCCAAGAAGCCGTGAGCAGCGCCAGCGACCAGACGGTGACCGAGAGCGCCAGGCCCCGATCGGCCCAGCGGCCGGCCCGCCCCGCTCCGAGCGCCCCGGCCAGACCGGCGAGTCCGAACAGGCCGATTTGACCGGTGTCGAGGTGCCACGGCGCCCCGGTGAGCGGGAGAGCCAGGCCGCTCCAGAGCGTGCCGAAGGAGGCGAAGACGAAGAACGCGACCACTCCGCGGCTGAGCAAGAGCCGGTCGCCGGCGACAAGGCGACCCAGGGACACCACCAGCTGTCCGTATCGAACTCGGGTTCGGTCGCGGTCGGCTCCGAAGAGGAACCACACCGCGAGCGCGAGTGCCATGCAGAGGCCGGTGAGCAGGAGGTAGATCGCGCGCCAGTCGCTCAGTTCGGCAAGTGCGCCCGCGACGACCCGGACGCCGAGGATCCCGATGACCACGCCCGAGGTGACCGCTCCGATGTTGCGGCCCCGCTCCTCGGGCGGGGAGGCGGCGGCGACGTAGGCGACCGTGATCTGAACGACCACGGCGAACAGCCCGGCCAGGGCCAGTCCCGTGATCGCGACGCCGCTATTGGGCGCGAGGGCGGTCACCACCGTCCCGAGCGCTACGAGCAGCAGGTGCGCCGTGATGAGCCGGGGCCTGCTGAACATGTCACCGAGCGGGACGAGCAGCACCAGCCCGGCGAGATATCCGATCTGTCCGGCGGCGACCAGCCACCCCAGCGTGCTCGCGCCCATTCCCAGTGCGTCGCCGGCGCCTTCGAGGATCGGCTGGATCGCGTAGATCGCCGACACTGCCACCGCGCAGACGAATGCCAACACCAACCGTTGCCTACCGCTCAATCCCGAGTCCACATCACCCTCCAGCTGGTTTCAAAATGCAACTCATCTGAGCATAAGGCATAATGGTTTCAGATTGAAACTCAACTTGGGGAGGGCCAGTGGACGTCACACTCACCGCCGGAAGCGCCTGGACCGATCCTGCATGCCCGGTCGCACGGACCGTCGACCTCATCGGAGACCGGTGGAGCCTGCTGATCATCCGCGACGCGATGGACGGGGCGACGACCTTCACCGACTTCCGGCAGCGGCTGGGGATCGCCCGCAACATCCTCACCGACCGGCTCCGGAAACTCGTTGAGCACGGCATCCTCGACAAAAGCGCCGCCGCCGACGGTCGGAGCCGCGCCTACCGGCTCACCGAAGCCGGGCAGGACCTCTTCACCGCAGTCGTCGCCCTCCGCCAATGGGGTGAGCGGCATGCCTTCGCCCCCGACGAGGCACACTCCACGCTCGTCGACGGCCAAGGACGGGAACTACCAGAACTCCGCCCCCTCGGCCAGGACGGCCGACCGCTGACAGCCGCGGCATTCCACGTTCGAAAAGTCGACTGAACAAGACCGCGCCCGAAGCCACCCCTTCGCCCCTGCACAACCATCACCGACGGCGGCAGGCAACGTGCTGGGAATGACTCATTGGGCCTGGTCGAGCCGGGCGGCCTGTTTGGGCAGATGGGTCCGTTCGGCCGTGCTGAGTGCGGTCCGGGCCGCGGCCGCGTTCAGGCGTGCCGCCTCGGTGCGGTTCCCGGCGCGCTCGTGCAGGTGGGCGGCCACGGCCTCCCGACGCGAGAGGTCCGGGGCCACCAGCGCCTCGACCGCCTAGCAGGGCGTCGCGAACGTCGCTTCCACGGCTTCCCGATTCGCCGTCCACCAGGTGACCATGCGTTCGTCGCTGAAGAAGAGGTCGTCGCAGGAGCGGTCGCCGCGGTCGTAGTGGAAGTCCAAGTGCCAGCAGTGGGACAGCATCTTCCACCAGCGGCGGCGTGCGGCATCGGCCAGCGCCTCGCGGTCGATCCGGCACACCGAGCGATACCCGGACAGCAACGCCGCGACCCTGGTGAGGTCGATACGGCCGTCTGGCCCATAGAACTGCCAGGTCGCGGCCCGTACCAGCTCTTCGGCGTACGGACGGACACGAACGCGGTCCCAGTCGATCACCGCACCGATGCGGCCATCCGTCCAGATCAGATTCCAGTCTTGGCAGTCGCCGTGCGTCCACCCTTGCGGCCCTGCGACGACGGACGTCTCGGGGCGGAGGTGCGCATGGGCGGTGATGAGGCCGAGACGGCGGCGCAGGACCGGGACGGCGGCGCGGTCGAAGTCATCGGTTTCGGGGCGGCCAGCGGCGAGCTGGAGGAACCGCTCGGTCTCCGCCAGCGCGGCATCAGGGTGGGTGACGTCGGCGGTCCTGGGCTGGGGTACGGGGAGGCCGAGGGCGGGATCGGCGAGGGCCCGGTGGACGTGGCCGATCACGGCGCCCATGTGCGCTGCCTGCGCGAGTGTCATCTCCGGCCCGAGGTGGCTGCCGTCGACCCATTCGCACAGGTAGTAGTGGCGGCCGCCGACCTCGGGAAGCAGCTCGCCAGTGGTGGCGGCGACGGGGCCGGCAATCGGTACACCGGCGGCGGCAATGCGATCGAGCAGTCCGAGGTTGCGGCGTACCAGGACCGTGTCCTGATCGGTGAGATGCTTCAGCGCGAAGTGACCGCGGGTGCAGTCGATGCGCCAGTTCCGGTTCATTCTGCCGTCGGGCAGGTAGCGGATCTCGTGGATGTCGCCGAGCTGGTAGAGGCCGGTCAGCGCATCGAGATCTGCTGGCGCGGCGGAGTGCGGGAGCTCGGCTTCGGGCGTCTGCGTCACCCGCCGAAGCTAACCGGAGACGTGTCCGTGCGCAACCGGGTTGCGGCGGGTCGGGCGCGGCCGTAGGGTCCGCTCATGGCTCGCTTGCGTGACATCGTCGTCGACTGTCGGCACCCCGCTTCACTGGCGCGTTTCTGGGCAGCGGTTTTGGACGGCTATGCCGTTGCGCCGTACGACCAGGAGGAGCTGGATCGGCTCCGCGCTCAGGGGGTGTTCGATCCCGAGGACGATCCGGCGGTGCTGGTCGAAGGGCCCCACGGGGCGCCCTCCATATTCTTCCAACTCGTGCCCGAACCGAAGGTCACGAAGAACCGCATGCACCTGGATGTCGTCGCGGGCGAAGGCGAATTGGAGCGCCTGCTGTCACTGGGCGCTTCAGTGGTGGGGCGAGAGCCCGAGTGGGTCGTGATGGCCGACCCCGAGGGCAACGAGTTCTGCCTGATGGACTCCTTACGCCCGCTCGTACGCGAACAGTCCGGCAGACCTGCCTGCGCGACGGCTCTGGTCGGACATTGCGACGCCCGGCGCTTCGGTGGTCAGGACCCGCACAGGTCGAGTGAGGCTCATCGGCTGCGGTGCCGTCCGGTCACTCGACTTCCTCGGCCTCGACGTCGACGATTCCCTCGTCGTTCGCGCCCCGCGACTGTTCTTCGTCTCGCGCTTCGATGGCGCGCTGTATGGCGTCTTCCCGAGTGGGGAACTGCTCGGCTTCTTGGGGTAGTTCGACGATGTCGCCGGCGGGGCCGACGTACATACGACGGTCGCCCCTGACCAGAACCGGTGTCCAGCTCATACTGCCCTCCATGCTCGTTGTTCCCGTTCTCGCGCCATTGTCACCCGAAGGCCGCCCTCCTGTCAGCCGGAGCGCGGTGTTCACAGCGGGCGCTCTCGGCCGTTACAGGCGAGGGAACGCGGACACCGACATCGTCCAGATGCTCGTGCACTGAGTCCAAGAAGACCAGTTCGGCGAGGCTGTGTTCACGGGGACGGAACCGCGGCCGGTGGATGCGGAGCGCAAATCGGTTTCCGCCGGCGGTCACGGCAAAGACGGCATTATTGAGCAGCCGGATCGGCTGGACCGAGACGGGACCAGGGAGGTCGTAGCGAGCCACGGCTGCATGCGCGGCCTCACGGACGACGTCAGCGTACGGGGGGTCGTCAGGAGGCAAGGCGGCTCCTTCCAGGACGCACCGACGCGTACCGGTGCACTCGCCATCAGAGCAGGCTTCCGCCGGGTCCGCAACCAGGTATCGATCCCTTCCCGGTCACCGACGACACCGGCGCGCTCCTTGCCTTCACCACCGCCGTGTTCAGCGGCCGCGCCGAAGTGAAAGCGAGCCGGCCCGTCGACGGCGGTCTAGGGCTGACGGACCTCCCTGGCACAGAGGGCCTCGGTCACCGTTCCAGATGATCGGCCGTGCACCACACCTCGGCATCGGCGATGAACGCGCTCGACCTGGGTTTCGCCGGGTCGACCCGTGGCGAACCGGCCAGGCGCGTGCCGCCGACCGAAATGGAGCCTTCCCTGCACGGAATCCATACCGTCGAAAGGATGTTCGGTGTGCCGCCGAGGTCGTACGCCTCGTTGCGGGTCAGATGGCGCTCGATCGGGCCGCTGATCTCCACGGCCACGTCGTCGCCCGTGGCGCTGAGCCCCTTGGCGTGATCGAGTTGGAACTCCACCGGCGCTTCCGTGAGCTCCGGATCGGGCCAGCCGATGCCGTCGGTCACGTCGTCGAAATACTGATTGAACTCGGTCCCGAGCCAGGCTCCCAGGTCGGTGTCCGATGCGATGATCCGGATCCGCTCGGGTGTGCCGAGCACGAGCGCACGCCCACTGCCGCGCTGCGACCAGTCCACTCGCCAAACCGAGGCGAACGCGGTCGCTCGGTCGCCGTCGTACAGGGTCACGCAGGGGTTGGCGCCCATGAGTCGAAGTGTCATGCCAGCAGTCTAGGCAACTGCTTCCAAACGGTCGCGGGTGTCGACCGGGCGCCGGGCCCGCCAGGAGACCATGAGCGCCCCGGTGACGACCTCCTCGCCACCGAGAGCGCCACGTCAGCCTACGTCCCCCGAGCGCGGAACCCACCAGGCGATGTTTGCTCACCTGGTGGGTCGGTGCTCAGCCCCGCTCGACGGTGAGCTTGTCGCCGATCTCGCTGGTGCTGATCTGGACGGTGTCGCCGTCGATGATCTTGCCTTCGAGGAGCTGCCGCGAGAGCGGGTCGCCGATCGAGGACTGGATGAGCCGGCGCAGCGGCCTGGCACCGTAGACCGGGTCGAAGCCCCGATCGGCCAGCCACGACTTCGCCGAGTCGTCCACGGCGAGCTTGAGCCGCCGCGTGTCCATGCGCCGCTGGAGACCGCGCAGCTGCACGTCCACGATCGACTTGAGGTCGTCGTGCTCCAGGGCGTGGAAGATGACGATGTCGTCGAGCCGGTTCAGGAACTCGGGCTTGAAGTGGCCGCGGATCGCGCCCATCACCGACTCCTTCTTCGCCTCCCCTTCAAGGGTGGGGTCGATCAGCGCCTGCGAGCCAAGGTTCGAGGTCATGATGAGGATGACGTTGCGGAAGTCGACCGTGCGGCCCTGGCCGTCGGTCAGGCGTCCGTCGTCCAGCACCTGGAGCAGCGTGTCGAAGACCCGCTGGTGCGCCTTCTCCACCTCGTCGAGCAGTACCACGGAGTACGGACGGCGCCGCACCGGCTCGGTGAGCTGGCCGCCCTCCTCGTAACCGACGTATCCGGGCGGGGCGCCGATGAGGCGCGCCACCGAGTGCTGCTCGGTGTACTCGCCCATGTCGATGCGGATCATCGCCCGGTCGTCGTCGAACATGAACTCCGCCAGCGCCTTCGCCAGCTCGGTCTTGCCGACGCCCGTCGGCCCGGCGAAGATGAACGAGCCGGTGGGCCGGTTGGGGTCCGACAGGCCGGCGCGGGCGCGCCGCAGCGCGTCGGCGACGACGGTGACGGCCTCCTCCTGGCCGACGACGCGCCGGCCGAGGGCGTCCTCGGCGTGCAGGAGCTTCTGGCTCTCCGATTCCTGCAGGCGCCCTGCGGGAATGCCGGTCCAGGCGGCAACGACGTCGGCGATCTCGTCGGCGTCGATCTCCTCTTTCAGCATCGGGGCCTTGGCGTCGGGTTCGTCGCTGCGTTCGAGTTCGGCCTCGGCGACGGTGAGCCGCTGTTCGAGCTCGGGGATCTTGCCGTAGCGCAACTGCGCGGCCTTCTCCAGGTCGTATTCGCGCTCGGCGCGCTCGGCCTGTGTGCGCAGGTCGTCGAGCTGCTCCTTGAGGTCGGAGACCTTGGAGATGCGGTCCTTCTCGAACTCCCACTGGCGCGAGAGCACCGAGAGGCGCTCGCGGGCGTCGGCGAGTTCGCGCTGGAGGGCGGAGAGCCGCTCGGCCGAGGCCGGGTCGTCGGTCTCGTTCTGCAGCGCGGTCTCCTCGATCTCGAGGCGCCTGACGGCCCGCTCGACCTCGTCGATCTCCTCGGGGCGCGAGTCGATCTCGATGCGCAGGCGCGAGGCGGCCTCGTCGATCAGGTCGATGGCCTTGTCGGGCAGTTGGCGGTCGGGGATGTAGCGGTCCGACAACTGCGACGCCGCCACCAGGGCGGAGTCGGTGATGCGCACGCCGTGGTGGACCTCGTAGCGTTCCTTGAGGCCGCGCAGGATCGCGACAGTGTCCTCTACGGACGGTTCGCCGACGTACACCTGCTGGAAGCGGCGCTCCAGAGCGGCGTCCTTCTCGATGTGCTCGCGGTACTCGTTCAGCGTGGTCGCGCCGATCATGTGGAGCTCGCCGCGCGCCAGGGCCGGCTTGAGCATGTTCCCGGCGTCCATGGAGCCCTCGGTCTTGCCGGCGCCGACCATGGTGTGGAGCTCGTCCATGAACGGGATGATCTCGCCGTCGGAGGACTTGATCTCGTCGAGCACGGACTTGAACCGCTCCTCGAACTGTCCCCGGTACTGGGCGCCGGCGATCATGCTGGCGAGGTCGAGGAGGATGACGCGCCGGTCGCGCAGCGATTCGGGGACGTCCCCGGCGACGATGCGCTGGGCCAGGCCCTCGACGATGGCGGTCTTGCCGACGCCGGGCTCGCCGATGAGCACCGGGTTGTTCTTGGTGCGGCGGGACAGGACCTGGATGACCCGGCGGATCTCGGTGTCGCGGCCGATGACCGGGTCGACCTTGCCGGAGCGGGCGTTCTCGGTCAGGTCGACGCCGTACTTCTCCAGGGCCTTGTAGCCCTGCTCGGGGTCGGCGCTGGAGATCTTGCGGTCGCCCCCGCGCAGCGTGGGGAAGGCGCCGAGCAGTTTCTTCTCGGTGGCGCCCTGGTCGGCGAGGTAGGTGCCGACGTCGCCGCCGGCCTGCACGAGGCCGGTGAGGAGGTGCTCGGTGGAGACGTATTCGTCGCCGTAGTCGGTGGCGATCTTGTCGGCGGCGTTGATGGCGCGCAGCGACTCCCGGGCCATCGAGGGCTCGGAGACGGACGGACCGGAGGCGGAGGGCATGTCGTCGAGGCGGCGCTCGGTCTCGGCCGAGACCGTGCCCGGTGTGACGCCGACGAGTTGGAGCAGCCCCGGGGCGGTGGAGCCGTCGACGGTGAGCAGCGCGTCCAGCAGGTGCCAGGGGTCGACGGTCGCGTTCCCGTTGGCGGCGGCGGAGCGCGCGGCTTGGGAGATGACTTCGCGGCTCTTGGTGGTCAAGCGATTGACGTCCACAGGTCTGTCTGCCTTCCTCTCGGCGAAGTGAGCGAGCCGTATTCCGGGTACAGCGCGATAGCGAACATGACGGCCGCAATTACCGCAGAGTTGAGTCTAGCGGACTCAGGTTTTTGGATCCACTCGACAGTTATGCCCACAGCGTAAAGCCCCGGGCCGCCGCGGCCCGGGGCTTTTGGACGGAGTGGCGCTACTTGCGGGCGCCGGTCACACCGAAGATGGACTTCAGCTTGGCCACCAGTCCCGGCTTCGGGGACGTCGATGCGGTCTCGTCGGCCTTGACCTGCTCGGCCTCCTCCTCGGCGGGCTCCTCGATCCGGTCGATCTCGGTCTTGCTCTCGACCTTCGGGGCCTCCGCCTGGGCGGGGACGGACTGCTCGGCCTCGGCCTTCGCTGCCTCCGACTCGGTCTCGGGCTCGGGCTCGGTCTCGGTCTCGGCCACGGGCTCCTCGACGACCTCGGGTTCGGGCGCCGGCTCAGGTTCGGGCTCGGCCTCGGCGACCGGCTCGGGCTCCGGCTCGCTTGCAACGGCGGCTTCGGGAGCGGCCTCGGCGACCGGCTCGGGCTCCTCGGCGGCGGCCTCGGGCTCCTCGGCGGCGACGAGCAGTGCCTTGAGCTCAGCGAGCGACAGCACGGGCACGCCGGACTCCTCGGCCTTCTTCACTCGAGCCTCGGACGACTTGACCGTGTCGTCGATGACCAGGTGCGTCACCGTCTTCGTGAACTTGGCGGCGATCGCGACATCTGCGTCGGCCGCGGCGATCTCGCGGGCCTCTTCGGCTTCTGGGCCTGTGCCCAGGACAATGATCCGGATCTTCGCTCCCGTCTTCGTCGGCACGGGGACCTCCCTTATTCGATGGTTTGCGGCTTCAGGGGCACAACGGGTTTTCGTGTCACGCTCCTGAAAGCGTACCGGGTGGTCAGACAGAGATTGTCGAGCGTAGAGGGGTGGATCGCGGCTTCTACCTGTTCCTTTGTTGCAGGGCCGTTTCAATGCCGCCGACGCGATCGGACAGCAAGGTGATCGCCCCGACCGCCCTCGACATTGGATCGTCGTCGCCGCCGCCGAGCGTCTGCTCCCGGCGGAACGCCTCCTTGACGGCCTCCCAGCGGATCCGCTGCTCCTCCGTCAGCCGGCCCCGGAGCTCGGCGAGCTTGAGCAGGTTCGCCTCGGCGCCGGAGGCGAGCGTCTGCGCCTCGCCGGCGTAGTGGTCGTCGATGACCGCCTCCAGCTCCTCGTCGTTCATGACCGGAACCACCCGTTCGGTGAGTCGGTTCATGTTTCGGTAGGAGCCTTGCAGCAGGAACGGCGGCTCGGTCCGTGCGGCGTCGTCGGTCGCCGCGGAGGAGATGTACGCGAGGTTGTTGCGCAGCACGGTCTTCTGGACATGGATCAACTTGCGCAGCACCGACAGGGTCTGGTCGAGCTCCCCGGCCGAGTAGGAGTGGGCGAGGTCGTCCGGATTCGCCGTCGGGTCCTCGGCGGCGAGGCGGATGAGCAGGTGGACGTCCGAGCGCTCGCGCCCGGCCAGCGGGGCGAGCACCGCGTTCGAGGTGAGCGCGTTCTCGATGTAGGACTGGGCGAAGACCTCGTCGCGGCCCGAGAGGACGTCGCCGAGATTCCACACGTCGGCGCGGTTGGCGAGCATGTCGGGAATGCGGAACCGCTGCCCCGCCTCGGTGTACGGGTTGCCGGCCATGCAGACGGCGAACCGCTTCCCGCGCAGGTCGTAGGTGCGGGTGCGGCCGTTCCAGACGCCCTCCATCTTGCGCTGGGCGTCGCACAGCGAGATGAACTTCTGGAGCAGCTCGGGGTTGGTGTGCTGGATGTCGTCGAGATAAAGCAGTACGTTGTTGCCGCATTCGAGCGCGAAGTTGATCTTCTCGACCTCCTGGCGCGCGGTCGCGTTCGGCGCGTCCTCGGGATCGACCGACACGGTGTCGTGGCCGAGCGCCGGCCCGTTCACCTTCACCAGCAGCATCCCGAGCCGGTCGGCGACGTACTCCATGAGCGTGGTCTTGCCGTAGCCGGGCGGGGAGATGAGCATGAGCATGCCGGATTGGTCGGTGCGGCGGGCGTCGCCGGTGCCCGCGCCGATCTGCTTGGCGAGGTTGGAGCCGATGAGCGGCAGGTAGACCTCGTCGATGAGCTGGTTGCGCACGAAGCCGGACATCACCTTCGGCTTGAACTCGTCGACGCGCAGCTTCCGGCGGTGCGCCTCGATGATCTCGCCCCTCCGGGCCTGGTAGGCGCGGTAGCCGGGGAGGGTGACGCGCCGGAACCGGCTGGTGCGGGCCAGGAACTCGTCGAGGCGCAGGCGCAGGACGCGGTGCTCGATGCGGGGGTGGGTGCCGAGCAGGCCGGTCACCTCGGCCGTGAGCTCGGCGGCGACGTCGTAGGTGTCGGCCTCGGCCAGGACCATCGCGAGCGCCTCGGGCAGGTCGGCGGCGTCGAACCGCTCGTCGTCGGACCCGCGCAGGAAGGCGTCGAGCCAGTTCCAGGCGAGGCCCCACTGCGAGTACAGCTCGCCCTCGAGCGACCGCAGGTCGTCGGCGAACGCGCCCTTCGCGGCCGGGCCGATCTGGCGTTCGAACGCGGCCAGCAGCTCGCGGGCGCGGGCGGAGGCGGCGAACGCGCCGGAGTCGGCGAGTTCTTCGGCGAGGTACTCGGCGGCGAGCTCGGTGGGCGGTTCGAGCTTGAAGCCGAAGTGGAGCGAGAGCCGCGACTCGTCCAGGAACGACGACAGCTCGCTCTCGAGCTCGGAGACGAGGCCGGCCATGGCGTCGGGACTGCCGAAGGTCTCCCGGACGCGCGCCAGGGAACGGGCCTGGGCGGCGAATCGCTCCTGCTCGTCCTTGGCGACGCCGTGCACCCAGAACAGGCGGGCGGCGGCCCGGCAGGCGGGCGTGTAGCGCAGATTCCCCGCGGCGGCGTGGAGGCGCAGGACCTCGGTGAGGATCGCGGCGGCGTCGGCGTCGTGGACGCCGCGCTCGTAGCCCTCGTCGTAGCGTTCGGCGGCGGCGGCCGAGACGAAGCGCGGCAGGTCCTCGGTGAAGAGCGTCGCCGAACCGTGCTCGGCCAGCAGCGAGGCGGCCAGGTGCTCGGCCCGGTAGACCTCGGGGTTCTCCGAGGCGAGGAACTGGCTCCAATACGGCTTGGTGTCGGCGAAGCCCGGGTCGTCGACGATCTGCCGGTAGTCGGTGCCGGTGAGCGAGAACGCGAGCGAGCCGCCGGAGGGCACGAGCGTCAGATCCAGCGGCTGCGTGTTCACCGGGATGCGGTGCTCGCCGAAGCGGATCGCGTCGCCGTCGAACAGGTCGAGCTGGTCCCGCAGGGCCCTGCCGGCCTCGCTCCGGGCGGCCTGGATGCGGCCCTCGATCTCCTCGGCGCGGACGGTGTCGTCGAGCTCGCGCAGCTCGGCCACGACGCGGCGGAGCCGCTCCACCATCGGGTCGGTCGCGAAGTAGGTGTTGACCTCGTCCAGTGAGGACAGCGAGGTGCCGCGGCGGGCGACCGCCTCGAGGATGCGGTCGGCGGAGGCGACCAGCCGCTCGGCTCGGCGGGCGGCCTCGTCGAGCAGGTTCTGCTTGCGTGAGGAGAACGCCTCGTAGACGTCGGTGCGCTTGTCGGCGAGCTGGGCGAGGAAGTCGTCGAACTCGGCGAAGCGGGTCTCGAGGTTCTCGACGGTGAGCAGCAGCCGGCCGAGCTGCTCGTCGCAGGCGGCCGGGGTGCTCGCGGCGGCGAGCGCGGCGGTTACGGCCTGCCCGAGCAGGGCGTACTCGGCGGCGAACTCGGCGCGGCCCTCGCCGACGGACAGCTCGCGGCGGCGCGCGGCGAGCGTGGCGCGGGTGCGGTTGACGGCGGCGAGGACCTCGGAGACGCGGCCGAGGATCGCGGTGCGGACCGTCGCGTCGCCGATCTCCAGGGTGGAGACGACCTCGGTGAGGGTCTCGAGGCCGTGCTGGCGGGCGTCGAGGTCCTCGACCAGCGGCTTCGACTCGGCGACGGTCTCGATGCGCTCGGCCTTGTGCTCGAGCCCCTCGATCTCGGCGAAGTACGGGGCGAAGGAGTCCTCGCGT
Organism: Glycomyces tarimensis; assembly: GCF_054776215.1. Classification (NCBI taxonomy): domain Bacteria; kingdom Bacillati; phylum Actinomycetota; class Actinomycetes; order Glycomycetales; family Glycomycetaceae; genus Glycomyces; species Glycomyces tarimensis. The sequence continues at coordinate 255,941 of NZ_BAAHCB010000020.1, read as the reverse complement.
TCGAGGAAGGCGACGGCGCGTCGGCCGGTCTGGTCGAGGCACTCGGTCAATTCGGCCTCGATCGCGGCGATGCGATCGAGGTCGATGTAGCGGACATCGCGGAGGGTGACCAGATGTCCTTGCGCGCCGCGCAGCTCGGTCAGCAGCGTGACCCAGTCCTCGGCGGATTTGGGGGCCTCGCCGCGTGCGCGGCGCAGCAGCTTGAGCGTGTCGGCGTCGGCCCGCTCCAGGGCCTTGCCGGCCTCGGCGGTCAGCTCGGCGACCGTGGCGTACTCGTCGAGGACGGACTCGGCGGTGTCGCGGACGCTGCGCAGCGTGTCGTCGAGGCCGAACAGGCCCTCGTCGCCGAGCCACGGATAGTCGTCGAGGCAGCGCGTGGCCGTGGCGATGAGCGCCTCGAACACGGCGAGGCCGGGCTTCATCTCGCGGACCATGCGGGCCACGGTGAGCGCGTCGGAGACGGCGCGGACGGCCTCGGCGTTGCCGATGCGGTGGATCGGGGTGTCACCGGACTCGTGCGCGGCGGCGTGCGCCTCGGAGACGAACGGGGTGGCCCACACCTGCACCGGGTGGACGCGACTGGCCTCGTCGCCGGTGAAGCGGAAGGCCACCAGGGTGCCGTCGTCGAAGATCGAGTAGCCGTGGACGCTCATCGGCGCCGCGACTTCCTTCTGGATGACGTTGTACGGCAACAGCAGCGAGCGTCCCTCGGCCTCGTGGTAGAAGATGAAGAAGACGTCCTCGCCGTTGGGCGAGCGGATGACGCGCTTGAAGCGCAGCTCCGCGGTGTCGTGGTCGAAGGTCTTGAGCTTGCCCTCGTTGAGGTAGTAGCCGCCTGGGAAGATGATGCCGTGGTCCTCGGGCAGGCGGCGGCAGGCCGCGCCGATCGCGTCGGCGCGCTGGACGTCGCCGGTGCGGGTGTTGTAGATGAGGTGACGGGTGACGGTCTCGTTGTACGGCAGGATCTTGAGCAGGAGCAGCGGCCCGACCCGGGCGTAGGCGATCGAGGCGTCCGCGAGCGACTGGAGCGGCTCGGCCACCGGCTCGGAGAAGACGCCTTCGCCGGAGTCGGTGTTGTCCTCGACCTTGATCGTGAGCGTGCCGCCCAGGCACTCGACGAAGATCTCGTCCTCGATGGACACATGCGGGTGGCGGCCGGTGACGTGGTCGTTCCTGGTCGTCTCGATCCACTCGAAGTCGTGCGGCTCGGGCCAGACGTTGTCGCCGTCGCCGCGGGCGTCCATGTACTCGGCCGAGCCGTCCGGACCCAGCTGCCATCGCAGGACCCGCTGGTCGGCGAGGTTCTCGCCGATCCGGAAGACCGCGAGCAGCCGCGTCTCGACCTGGCGCACCTGGAGCAGCTCGGTCGAGCGGTAGTAGCGGTACATCTCGGTGAAGTCGGCGACGAAGCGCGGATCGTCCAGGACGTGGCCGGCCCGGTCGACCTCGGTGAAGGAGAACTTGCCGTCCTGGCGCACGAAGTCGTGCAGGGCGAAGACGTCGCCCACGTCCGTGTGCGACTTGAGCCCCATGTGGACGTTGTAGCCGAAGAGGAGGTGCCCGCCGACCTGCACCATGTCGCGCGGCACGCAGTTGTTGGCCGTGCGGATGCGGCTGGTGCCCAGCAGGCGCAGCTCACTGCCGCCGAACGCGTCGGTGCGGGCCGCGTTGAGCGACTCGGCCCGGTCGCTCAGCTCGGTGGCGAAGTCCGCGAGGCGCTTGGACAGGACTTCGTACGTGCCGGCGTCGAGCGCGGCGGCGGCATGCTTCTCTTCGGCCATGGGGTTCCCTCACGAGCAGACAAGGACCGTGGGGCGGCGGTCCGCCGCCCCACGGGGAAGGACTATTTGGCGGTCATCTCCACGGCGGGCCGCTCGGCGACGCCGAGCTCCTTGGCCTTGGAGAGCAGGCCGCCCAGCATGTCGCGGTCGCCGCCGCCCTGGATGAGCTTGAGCAGTGCGGCCGAGACGGTGAGGTTCTTGACCTCCTCGGAACCGACCGTGGCCAGGACGCTCTTGAGGTCCTCGGAGAACGAGGTGCTCCCGTTCGACCACGACGCGGCGAGGCCGGCGGCGACGTCCGAGTGCTCCATGAACCCGTCGACGGCCTTGCCGTAGCCGATCGCGCCGACGACCCGGTCGAAGAACTGGGTGTCGCCGCCGACGAGCGAGATGTCGGCCTTCGACAGCCCGGCGGCGATGATCGACGCCTGCTGCTCGGCGATCGAGCGACGTGCCTCGATCTCGGCGCCGCGCAGCTCCTTCTCCATCTCCAGGCGCAGGCGGTACTCCTCGTGCGCCTGCGAAGCGGTGGACAGGGCGTCCATCGCGGCGGCCTTCTCGGTGAGCCCGGCGGACTCGGCGAGGAGCCGCTCGCGCAGGGCGTCGGCTTCGGCCGTGCCCTTCGCGGCGGTGGCGGTCGCGGCGGCCTTGCCGATCGCGGCGGAGGCCTCGGCTTCGGCTCGGCCCTTCGCCTCGGCGGCCTTGGCCTCGGCCAGTCCGCCCTTCTCGATGGCGTCGGCCTCGGCCTCGCGAACCTGCACCTCGGCCAGGCCCGGCGCGGCGGCGAGCGCCTGCTCGCCCTCGGCCAGACGCATCTTGGCGCGCGACTCCATCTCGGCGGCCTGCTGGGCGGCCTCGGCCTCCGTCAGGCGCTGGCGGGCCAGGTGCTTGGAGGCCTGCTCGGCGGCCTCGGCGGCCTTGATGTCCTTGACCAGGCCCTCCTGGGCCTCGGCCTCGGCGAGGATGATGACCTTCTGGCGCTCGCGCTCGGCCTCTTCGGTGGCGCGCAGGCGCTTGATGCCCTCTTCCTGCTCGGCGACGGTCTTCTCGACGGCGATGCGCTCGCGGATGACGTCGGCGATGTCGCGCTTCTGCGCCTCGAGCTCCTTGTTGGCGGCGATGCGCGCCAGTTCCTCTTCGCGCTCGCGTGCGACGACTTCGAGGATGCGGTCCTTCTCGATGCGCTCGGTCTCGACGGCGATGACGCGTTCGCGGTTCTTCTCGGCGACGGCGATCTCGCGCAGGCGGTTCTCGTGCTGGATGCCGGTGGCCTCTTCGGTGCGGATGCGCGCGGTCTCGGACTTGAGACGCTCCTCCGACTGGACCTTCTGGACCTCGGCGTTCTCGCGGGCACGCAGGGTCTCGATCTCGCGCTGCTGGCGGATCTCGGCCTCTTCTTGGCGGCGCTCGAGCTCGAGCACCGTCTCGCGGGCGTCGACGTCCTGGCGCTTGATCTCCTTCTCTTCGTGGCGCCGGTGCTCGTTGGTGGTGATCGCCTCTTTGGCGGTCAGCTCGGTGATCTTGCGGATGCCCTGGGCGTCCAGGATGTTCTGCGGGTCGAGCGACGACATCGGCGTCTGCTCGAGATAGTCGATCGCGGCGTCCTCGAGGCTGTAGCCGTTGAGGTCGGTGCCGATGACGTGGATGATCCGGTCGCGGAACTCGTCGCGGTTGGTGTACAGGTCGGTGAATTCGAGCTGCTTGCCGACAGTCTTGAGCGCCTCGGAGAACTTGGCGTTGAACAGCTCCTGGAGCGTGTCCTGGTCGGAGGCGCGCTTGGTGCCGATCGAGTTGGCGACGTTGCGGACGTCGTCGGCCGTGGCGTTGACGCGCACGAAGAACGTGATGGAGATGTCGGCGCGGATGTTGTCCTGGCAGATCAGGCCGTCCTTGCCGGCGCGGTTGATCTCGATCGTCTTGACCGAGATGTCCATGTACTCGGCCTTGTGGATGATCGGGAGGACCAGCGCCGAGGTGAAGGACACCTTGCGGGCGCGCAGTTTGGTGACGACCAGGGCCTGACCGGGGGCGACCTTCCGGTAGAGCCGGACGATCATGAGCAGCAGGCCCAGGAAGATGGCCGCGACGACCACGATGGTGACCAGTGCCGTCGAGTTGGCAGCGTCCATGACGGTTCCTTATTGAGACTTCGGGGGGACTTGGTACGGGCGTGACCACACCTTACTCAGGCGCGTCAAACAATGGGGTACAGCGAGCGCGGGCGTGCTCGGTGATCACCATGATCTCAGTACCGGTCCGAGCGCCGCCGGGAGGCGGAGCGGCGGAGGCCATCGAGTCGCGACCGGTGACCGCGGTGGCGCTTGGCGCGGCGGCGCTCGGCTTCGAGGTCCTTCTTCCATTGCGGCCAGCGCTCGTAGGCGCGCCGGTAGCCCGCGGCGGCGATGAGTCCGGCGATCAGGGCGGGAATCCACGGGAGCCACAGCGGCCGCAGCAGGACGGACACCGGCACGGGACCGCCGCCCGCGTCGGCGTGGTCGAGCACGGCCGACCACGCCCCGAAGCACATGAACAGCACGAAGACGATGCCGAAGGTGGGGAACACCAGGTGGGTGCTGTCGATGGACTCGCGGCCGCTGCGACGTTCGAGCTGGCGCATCCGCTCCTCGTGGGCCTCGCGCCGCCGATGCTCGTCCTCGGCGCGCTCGATCCGGTCCTCGACGGGGACGTCGGGCTCGGGATTGATCCTGGCCGCGATGGCGGCGGCTGCGAGGACCGCGGCGGTGACGACGAAGACCGATCCGGCCACCAGTGCCAGGCCGGCCAGCAGCGCGGTTGCCGGGGACATCACGGCCGCCCGGTGCCGGACGGCCCCTTGCGCTTGGCCCTGCCGCGCAGCGACATCGCGGTCGCGACCGCGATGACGAGCACGCCGACACCGGCCGACAGCGCCCAGGCGGCGAACACCACGCCCCAGCCCGGGATCGCGAACAGCTCGGACATGCCCGTCCTCCTCTATGCGGCGCCTACGCTTCGGGCGTGGTCGAGTTCTCTTCTTCCTTCACACCGGCCATGTAGCCGCGCAGACCGGTCGCCGGGTAGCCCCCGGCGGTGTCGGCGATGTTCCTCAGGCCGGTCGTCGCTCCGGTGAGGGGGTCCTTGCCCCAGTCGGCCATGTCGTCGTAGCTGCTCTTGAAGTTGTCGAAGGCATCGCGCGCGCTGTGCCTGGACTCGCGGCCGGGCGCCAGATTGTCGATGCCCCAGCCCTTGATGTCCATGCGGGAGCCCTTGCCCCAGGCCGCGAGATCCAGGCGGCCGGACTTGCCCCACATCTTGATGGCGGCCTCGTCGAGCTTGGAGGCGAACGTGCCGAACGCGGAGCCGGCGTCGCCGAACTTGCGGACGAACGTGGCGGCGCTCTGCAGCAGTTCGGACAGCTTCTTGCCGATCCTGGCGGCGACCGCGCCCGCGTCGGCCACTACGGTGCCGATCGCGGCGACGACCGAGCCGCCGAAGGTGAACCAGGAGCTGGCGAGCGCCGAGAGCAGATACATGATGACGCGCGCGGTGAAGTCGCAGAGCAGTTCCAGCACCAGCGCCTTGACGGTGGCCACGAGGACGCCGGCGTAGGCGATGCCCTGCGAGGTCCCCTGAGCGGCGGCGGCCGCGCCGCCGAGGGCCTGGCTGAAGTCACCGGCGACCGAGCGGTAGGCGTCGGCGGCGTCGCCCTCCCAGTCGGCGGTCCCCTCGAGTTCCGACTGGAACTGCCCTGCCGCGTCGTTGATCTCCTGGGCGATGTTCGCCCAGGTCTTGGAGAGGGCGCTGATCTCGGCGGGGTCGCCGGTGAGGTCCTCGAGCGGCTCGCGCAGCCAGTCGACGTGTTCGATGATGAACCCGACGCCGGCCATGAGGAATTCCTTGAACGGGTTGGCGACGAACGCGAGCATGTCGAGCCCGGCGGTGAGGCCGTCCATGCCCAGCGCGGTGGCGCTGAATTCGTCCGAGCCGATGGCGGCGAGGTCGTTGCCGACGGCGGTGAAGCTGTCGAGCGCGCGGGCGCCGGCGGTGGAAGAGGGATCGCCGGCCTGCGCGATCAAGGTCGAGCCCGGAGCGGGCGCGCTGAACTGGGTTCCGTCGCTCATGCCTCCATCGCCTCCGCCATTTTCTCCAACTCGGCGGCCGCTTCCGCGTCGGCCGCGTAGTAGTCCATCGCGGTGCCGGTCAGCGCTCCTTCGATGGCCTCGCCGAATGCCACGGTCTTCTCGATCGCGGTGCCGGCGTCTTCGAGGAACAGCCGGAGCGTCGGAGGGATGACGTGGCTGAGGAACATGCCGTACGCCTCGTCGCCGATGCCGACCTGTTCGGCGGCGGCCATGGCGTTCTCGAGCTTGGCGAACACGCCGGCACGCAGATCGCCGGCGTGCTGGACGACCTGATCGGGGTCGACACCGAATCCGGTTCCCATGATCACTCCTCCCTGGGCAGACGCTGCTCGACGGACTGCCTGACGAATCTGGCGGTCTCCGAGTCGGAGCCGAACAGGTCGGACATCGCCTCCACGGCCTTCTCCGACGCCTCGGCCGCGGCTCGTCGGTAGGTCTCCATGACCATCTCGGCGAGGGTGGGGCCGGATATATGGCGCGCGGAGGGCGCGAACTCGATGCCCGCGAGCGCGCCACCGACGTTCACGGTGACGGCGACTTCGCCCTCGTCGGATTCGGCGCGAGCGGTGGCCTCGGCCATCCGCTCCCGCATCTGGTCGGCCTGGCCGCTCATGGCGGCCATGCGCTGCCGGAAATCGCGCATGTAGCCCTCGGGATCGGTCAGGATCGAGGGCCGGCCGGGCTGGCGCTGTTGCTCGTGGTCCATTTTCGCTCCAGTGTGGGGACGCGCGGACACGGTCAGTGTATCGTCGGCGCGCAAGCGCGGACATGCTCGCCTAGGCCTCGGAGACCATGACGTCCGGCGGCAGCGCCACCGGGACGACGAGGAAGACCCTGGAGTTCTCGTCGTAGTCGAAGATGACCACCTTCGCATGGCGCGCGAACAGTTCGTCGTCGATGCCCTCGGGCTCGTGCTGCGATCGGCGCACATTGATGAGGTGGACCGTGCCGTCGTCTTCGGCCAGTTCGGCCTGGCCCGATTCGGTCGTCACGGTGCCCGTCCTGACCACGCACATCTTCCCGATCAGGTCGCGGTGCGCGGTGGAGGGGGCGTCGGCGAAGACCTTCGACAGGGGTTTGGCCAGGAGCTTGGCGCCGAGCATGCCGACGCCGATCCCGGCGATGAGCGTGGCGAGGCCGGAGACCGCCGCGGGGATCACCATCTCCTGGGTGCTGCGCAACCACGTGGTGCCGAGGACGGTCACGATCCAGCCGAGCGTGATCCACAGCGAGAGCACCACAGTGAGCGGAACGGCGCCGAATCCGAAGGCCGACCAGAAGGATCCGCCGGCCTCGACCTCGACGTCCGCATCGGTGCCGAAATCGACGATGTCGACGTCGAGCGCGCCGACGATGACGGTGATCCAGTACAGCACGACCAGGACGAGACCGAAGGTGAACAAGATCGGGGGGAACGACAGGGCTATGTCCAGGAACTCGGTCATGGGTCTTCGGGTCCTTGTCTACCGCTCGCGCGGGCGCGTTTGCGAGCGGTGTGCGACGGGCGGGCGGCACATCCGGGCCAACAAGTTTCGGGTCTGCACCCAGATTAATGCACGCGGGCGGGCGGCGGTAGGTCGCTCGCCCCGGACTATCCTGTGACCGGTTGAACAGCCTTCGCAAGCCGGAGGCGATCCAAGAGGAGGTCCGGTGCCCGGTTTCCGCTCCACGCTGGCGAAAGCGGCCGCTGGCTGCGACATCGCCGCGGCCCGGCTCGACGCGGCACGGCGGCAGCTCGGCGAGGCCGCCTTCCAGACCCCAGTGGACCCCGCGCTGGTGGAGGCCGAACGTCAGATATCCGACGCGGCCGCCGCCTCCGCCGCGCACTTGCGCACCGATCCCGAGCTCCTGCACGCCGGTCGGGTGATGCTCCACGAAGGACGGCACCTCCCGCTGCTGGTGCCGTTCGGCGAGCGCGGGCACCTGGCGACCAGCGTCGACGCCCGCGTCGACGGCGTCGCGGCCCTGGTCCGGACCGCCGTCCTGCACACGCTCGCGCACCACGACCCCGGCAAGCTCCGGGTGGTCGGCATCGACACCGCCACGCTCGGCGCGACCTTCGCGCCGCTGCGGCCCCTGGCCGACGCCGGGGTCATCGAGACGGTCGCCACGGACGCCCGCGCCGCGGCCGCGGCCGTCGCGATGGCCGAGTCACAAGTCTCCGAGAGCATCGCGGGCCGCCGCACCGACCGGCTCCTGCTCGCGATCGCCTCGCTCGGCGAGGCGCCGAGGACGCTGATCGAGCGTATCTACGCGCTGGCCCGCTCGGGGCTCGCGCACGGCGTCACCGTGCTCGGCTGCGGTCTGTCCGAACTGCCGCAGGCGACGGTGCTGCATCAGGAGGACGGCCATGTCGAGGTCGCCAATCCGCCGGCGGCGCCGATCTCGCGCGGCGAACGCCTGGCCGCGCCCGTGGCCTGGCCCGAGAGCGCCGACCCCACGTTCCTCGCGGGGGAGGCGGCGCGCTTGGCCGAGCGGGCGAGGGCCGCGGCGACACTGACGTTCGACGACCTCATCCCCGACGCGCCGCTCAGCGGCGACCCCGCGACCGGCCTCGAGGTGCTCATCGGGCGCGACGCCGCCGGGGAGGTGCGGATGCGCTTCGACGACGCGACGCCGCACTGGCTCGTCGGCGGGCGCACCGGCGGGGGCAAGACCGTGTTCCTGCTCGACGTGCTCTACGGGCTGGCCTCGCGCTACTCCCCTTCGGACCTGGCGCTGTTCCTGCTCGACTTCAAGGAGGGCGTCTCCTTCACCGAGTTCATCCCGACCGACCGGGACGACACCTTCATCCCCCACGCGCGCGCCGTCGGCGTCGAATCCGACCGCGAGTACGGCCTGGCCGTGCTGCGCGCCTTGAACGAGGAGATGACGAACCGGTCGACGGTGATGAAGCGCCACGGCGTGGCCTCGTTCGCCGCGCTGCGCCGACACGAGTCGTATCCGCGGATCGTGTGCGTCGCCGACGAGTTCCAGGTGTTGCTGGCCGGGAACGACCGGGTCGCCACCGAGGCCGTGGCGCTGCTGGAGAACCTCGCGCGCAAGGGCCGGTCGTACGGCGTCCACCTCGTGCTGGCGTCGCAGACCATCTCGGGCATCGAGGCGCTCTGGGCCAAGAAGGACTCGATCTTCGGGCAGTTCCCGATGCGGGTGGCGCTGCCGGGGGCGCGGTCGATCCTGGAGCCGAACAACGACGCGGCCTCGCGGATCTCCCTGGGGCAGGTCGTGGTCAACACGGAGGGCGGCGCCGCCGGAGCCGACCGGGTGGCGCGCTTCCCCGACACCGACGCCGAGGTGATGCTGCGGCTGCGTGAGCAGCTGCGCGCCGCGCACGCCGAGCACGGGGCGCCGCGCGTGTTCTTCGGCTACCGGCCCGTCCACTTCGCCGAGACGATGCCCGGCGAGCGCAAGCCCGGCCGGGTGCTGCTCGGCCGCGAGGTCTCGCTGCGGCTCGACGCCGTCGGCGTCGACCTCGATCAGCGGCCCGGTCGCCACCTCGCGATCCTCGGCTCCGACCCGGTCGGCGGGGAGGTGCTGGAGGCGGCGGCCGAGAATCTGGCGTACCACGCGCCGCCGAAGCGGCAGCTGTGGGCCGTGGACTACACGGGATCGTACAACGTACAAAGTACGGCGTACCGTATACCGCCTACGGCGTTCGCGGCGAAGCTCGGCGAGGTCCCCGACAACACGGTCATCCTCGCCTGGGGCCTCGAAGCGGCGGCGCTCGACTTGAAGGGCCAGCAGTCCCTGCGCAGCCTGCTGCGCACCGGCCCGGCCCGCGGCGTCCACCTCCTGGCGTGGTGGCGCACCTACCGCAGGTTCCTCGACGACATCGGCGGCAGCGCCGGACGCGAGGACATCGCGTGCTCGCTCATCCTCAACCTCCCCGGCACCGAGATCCTCGGCCACTTCGGGCAGCAGTTCCAGCATTGGAACCCGCGCCCCGGCCGCGCGCTGCTCATCGACCGCCACGCCGACACCGCCTCGGGGCGCCTGCTCGTGCCCTTCAGTAGAAAGGAGCACGCGTGAGCGCCTTCGACGACTACCTCGCGCAGCTGCGCCGCCTCGACGAGGTGCGCCGGGGCGCCGACGAGGCCGCCGCGCGCACCGCCTCCAGAACCGAGTCGCTGGGGCAGAAGACCGCCCGGCTCGCCGAGCAGGCCGCCGCCCAGCGCAGCGCCGTCGACGAGCTCGCGCGAGCCGCCCGCGTCGAGGCGCCGCCGCGCGTCGCGGCCCAGCCGCTCGGGGGCGACGCCGCCGTCGAGATCGGGGCCGCCGAGGCCGATATCCAAACCGCCGCAGTGGAACTCGAAGAGGCGCGATACCTGGCCCACCGGCCACCGTGGCTGCCGCGCTGGCGCACCGACGAACGCAACGGGCTGATCTACGGCCTGTTCGCGCTCGCCTCGCTGCTCGTGCAGCTGCTGGTCCTGCGCCTGGTGGGCGCCGACGACCTGACCGGGGCGATCGTCCTCGCGGCGTTGATCGTCGCCTGCCCGCTCGTGGCATTCTCGCTGGGCTGGTTGACGATCGGCGTCGCCGCGCGCCCGCGCATCACCGACGAGGAGAAGAAGCTCGAACGCAATTTCCGCCTCGGCCTCGTGCTGTGCGGGTCGACCCTCGTGGTGTCGTGCTTCGGCTTCTTCAGCTGACCCGGCGCCGCAGCAGGTAGACCAGCCCGGCGATCGGCAAGACGAGCGGCACGAAACCGTAGCCCGAGCCGAAGTGCGACCACACCGACGCCTCGGGGAACCAGTCCGGCACTACGAAGCTCAAGGCGCCCACGCCCACGACCCCGAGCAGCTCCACGCCGACGGCCGCCAGCGCGAGCCCGGACGCGCCGCGCACGATCGCGATCGCGGCCACCAGGTAGATGATCGCGGCGATCGCGCTGAGCGAGTAGCTGAGCGGCGCCCGGTCGAATTTCGTCGCCACCTGGTAGGCGGCCCTGACCCCCGCCGAGAGCGCGAAGACGACGTAGACGAGGACGACGAGCCGGCCGAAGCCGGCGGACAGGGCCCGGTTCGCGGGCGGGGCCTCAGGCGACGACATCGATCTGGAACTCCCAAATCTGGTGGATCCGCAGCATGAGCGCGGCGACGATGAGGCACGAGACGGCGACCGTGCCCATGCCCCAGCGGCTGCGGTCGATCGCGCCCCACAACAGGGCGGCGACCGGTACGAGCATCGTGGTGACGAGGTAGGAGAAGAACAGCGCCTTCCCCTCGCCCGCCGCGCCCGGGACCAGGACGATCGAGGCGATCAGCTGCGCGAGCAGCAGCACCTCGAGCACGCCGATGCCCACGACGTTCACGAGTCCGAGCCGCTTGGACCGCGCGGTGTCGACGAAGAACCACGCGGCCAGCGCCAGCGCGGCGGCCTGCACCGCGAGGTAGAGCCATTCGATCACGCTCCAAACGCTAACCCAGGCTTCATCGGCCCTCGCGGCTAGACTTCGGGGCATGGCTGACCTCACGCACGTCGACTCCACGGGCGCGGCCCGCATGGTCGACGTCTCGGACAAGGACGTCTCCGCTCGCATCGCATGGGCCACGGGCCGACTGCGCACCACGCCGGCAGTAGTGGCGGCGCTGCGCGAGAACTCCCTGGCGAAGGGCGACGCGCTGGCGACGGCCCGGATCGCGGGGATCATGGCGGCGAAACGCACCTCGGAGCTGGTGCCGCTGTGCCACCCGATCGCCATCACCGGCGTGAAGGTCGAGCTGTCCGTGACCGACGACGGCGTCGACATCGCCGCGCGGGTCAAGACCGCGGACCGCACCGGGGTCGAGATGGAGGCCCTCACGGCGGTGTCGGTGGCCGGTCTTACCTTGGTGGACATGGTCAAGGCACTGGACCCCGCCGCTCAGATCACCGATGTCCGGGTAGCAGAGAAGGTCGGAGGGAAGACAGGCGAATGGCGGCGCGAAGCGCCACCTGATCGGGGAAGCGAGCGCAGCGAGCGGCTGGGCGGGGAGACGGGTGAGGGTCAATGGCATCGATAAGCGCTGTCGTCGTGGTGGCCTCGAACAGGGCCGCCGACGGCGTCTACGAAGACACTTCCGGGCCGGTCCTGGTCGAGGAACTGGCCCAACGCGGCTTCAACGTGGCCGGGCCGGTCGTCGTCCATGACGGCGACGAGGTCGAGCAGGCCCTGCGCGACGCGGTCGACGACGGGTACGACCTGGTCATCACCTCCGGCGGCACGGGACTGACCTCGAACGACCTCACGCCGGAGATGACCGACCGCGTCATCGACTTCGAAGTGCCCGGCATCGCCGAGGCCCTCCGCGCCGCCGGGCGCGCCAAGACCCCGCACGCGGCCCTGTCGCGCGGCATCTGCGGTGTCGCGGGCAAGACGCTCATCGTCAACATCGCCGGTTCGTCCGGCGCCGCCAAGGACGCACTCGAGGTGCTCAGCACGCAGCTGCTCGAACACGCGGTGTCGCAACTGCACGGCGGCGACCACGACAGGAGCGAGTGAATGGACGGCCCTTCGAAGCCCATGGACTGGGCCGAGGCGCGCGAGGCCGCCTGGCGGGCCGGCTATGAGTCCCGCAGGCCCGCGGCGGTGCTGCCGTTCGGCGAATCGATCGGCTCGGCGCTGGCGGCCCCGCTGACGGCCGCCTCCGAGCTGCCGGCGTTCCCCACCTCCGCGGTGGACGCGTGGGCGGTCGCGGGCGATGGCCCCTGGCGCATCACCGGCGCCGAGGTGCTGGCCGGGTCGGTCCCTGGCCCCATTCAGCCGGGCGATGCCGTCAAGATCGCCACGGGCGCGCAGGTTCCCGCGGGCGCCGACGGCCTGATCAGGATCGAGAACGCCGAGGTCACGGGCGACACCGTCGCCGGTTCGCCGTCGCGCGAATGGCGCGAGACCGGTGAGGAGGCCAAGGGCGGGGAGGTGCTGCTGCCGGTCGGCACGCGCATCACGCCGCCGGTCCTCGGGCTCGCGGCCGCCGCCGGGCACATCGGTCTGCCGGCGCATCAGCGCCCCATCGCGCACATGGTGGTCTTCGGCGACGAGCTGCTCACCAGCGGCGCCTCACGCGCGGGCCGCGTGCGCGACTCGCTCGGCCCGATGATCCCCCACATGCTCGACGCCGCGGGCGCGGGTGTCGGCGGGCCCGCGATCGGTCCGGTCGCCGACACGCTCGACGACCACGTGGCGGCCCTCCGCGCCGCCACCGCCGAAGCCGACCTCGTCTGCACCACCGGCGGGACGATGGTCGGCCCGGTCGACCACCTCCACGCCGCGCTGCGGGAGGTGGGCGCGAGCTATGTGATCAACACCGTCGCCGTCCGCCCGGGCTTTCCGATGCTGCTGGCCCGCACCGAAGAGGGCAAATTCATCGCCGGACTGCCCGGGAATCCGCAGTCGGCGGTCATCGCGGTGGTGACGCTCGTGGCCCCGCTCGTGGCGGGCCTGCGCGGGCTGCCGCTGCCCGAGCTGCGCTCGATCACGCTCGCCGAGGACCTCCCCGGCCGCGGGGAGTCGACGCACCTGGCGCTGGTCGACCGGGTGGGGAACCGCCTGGGCCACCACGGCTCGGCGATGCTGCGCGGCCTGGCGAACGCCGCCGGCTTCGCGGTCGTCCCGCCGGCGGGCGAGGCCGAGGCCGGTCAGACCGTGCCCCTCGCCACGGTCCCGGGGGTGTCGGCATGATCCGCGCGCAGATCTCGTCGTCCAAGCTCGATGTGGCCGAGCATGAACGGGCCGTCTCACAGGACGTCACCGGCGCGGTCGTGACCTTCTCGGGGAACGTCAGGGACCACGACCACGGCCGCGGTGTCAAGGCCCTGAGCTACGAGGGCCACCCGTCGGCGGAGCCGATCCTGAGCGAGATCGCCGAGGAGATCGCGGGCCGGCCGGGCGTGCACGGCGTCGCCGTGTCGCACCGGATCGGGGACCTGGCCATCGGGGACGCGGCCCTGGTCGCGGCCGTCTCGGCCGAGCACCGCGGGGAGGCCTTCGCGGCCTGTGCGGACCTGGTCGACGAAGTGAAGGCGCGGCTGCCGATCTGGAAGCACCAGTTCTTCACCGACGGCGGCGACGAATGGGTCAATCTTCCTTAGTGGACTTTCGACCGACGAACTTCACCAGGAGGACGCCGCCGACCACGACTACCAGGGCGCCGAGCAGGATCATCGCCAGCGCCGCGCCGGTGTTCGACTCCTCGGCTTCGCCCGCGGCCTCGTCTTGCGTGGGCGCGTCGGTGTGCTCGGCGGCGGATTCGCTCGGGGCCGCTTCGCCGGTCGCCTCGGGGACGGCGTCCTCGACGAGCAGTTCGTCGGGGATCGTCTCGACGGTGAAGGTCAGCGCGTCGTCGACGCGGTGGCCGTCCTCGGAGATCACGCGGAACGCGACGGTGTAATCGCCGGGGATGGTGTAGCGCATCGGCTGGGTGAAGGTGTCGCCGTCGAAGCTCGGCTCGTCGACATCGAGCATCTCGCCGGTCGGGTCGGTGACGGCGACGACCGTGGAGGGGCCGTCGAGGGGCTCGGAGAACGTGGCGGAGACCGAGTCCGGGGCGGTCTCCAGGGACGCGCCGTCTTCGGGGTCGGCACCGACCAGGGCGGCGTGCGCCGAGGCGGCCGAGGCGTTCGCGACGGCGAGGATCGCGCCGCAGCCGGCGGCGAGGAGGACCTTCACGGCGAGTTTGAGAGAACCTTGCGACATCGGGCCATAGTGCCACAGTCGTCACGGTTCCCGACTGCGCGACGAGTCACATGCCGTCGCAGGTCACAGCCATCCGGTTACCATGCGTGCACGAAACCTGTCTTGAATTGCGCGCTTGGTGCGGATAGTCCGCGTAACCCGCGTGTTGACGATCGCCGGAAGTTGTGGTGTGCTTACGTCCATGGTTGAACCGATCCGATGGGGAATCCTGGCGACCGGCAACATTGCATCGACCTATGTAGAAGATCTTGCCCTGCTCGACGACTGCCAAGTCACCGCCGTGGCCTCGAGGTCGTCGGATCGTGCAGCCGCGTTTGCCAAGAAGTACGACATTCCCCACGCTTGGGATTCCGTCCAAGCGCTTGCCAAAGACCCCGATGTGGACATCGTCTACGTCGCCACTCCTCATTCCCACCACTACATTCCGACCATCCAATTGCTCGAGGCCGGCAAGCACGTGCTGTGCGAGAAAGCGTTCGCCTACAACGCCGGCCAGGCGAAGACCATGTTCAACGTCGCCCGCGAGCACCAGCGGTTCCTCATGGAGGCCATGTGGACCCGCTGCAATCCGGCGATCCGGGAGATGCGCCGCGCCATCAAGGACGGCATGATCGGCGAGGTCATCGCCGTGCACGCCAACTTCGCGATCACCGGCGACATCCCGCCGACACACCGCCTGCGCAACCCGGACCTGGCCGGGGGCGCGCTGCTCGACCTCGGCGTCTACCCGATCACTCTGGCGCACTTGGTGCTCGGCGTTCCCGACACGGTCCGAGCCGAATCCATCATGACGCCCGAGGGCGTGGATTCGTACACGGCGATGACCTTGCGGTACCCGAACGCGATCGCCCAGCTGTCGTGCTCGTTCATCGGCGGGGCGTCGAACGCCGTCACCATCTCCGGTTCCGAGGGGCGCATCGAGCTGTACGACTACGCCTACCGGCCCAGCGGCTACACGCTGATCCGCTACGGCGAGGCGCCACGGGTCTTCGAGGCGCCGTACGTCGGGCACGGATACGTCCACGAGGCGCTCGAGGTGCACAGAGCACTGCGGCAGGGCCGGCTCGAGTCCATGTTGGTCCCCCCGACGAGCACCATCGAGGTCATGGAGATCATGGACGAGGTGCGCAAGCAGATCGGACTGCACTACCCGGGCGAGACCCGCCCGCTCTAGCTTGGTCGTCAAGCCTTTGTACTGGTGAGGGGCTGCTTGCGTTGCTCGCGGTGTGGCCGCGCACATGACCGTCCACGTGGCAGTACAGGCGCGCCCTGGCAAGCCGCTCCGGTGCCGGCTTCAGGAGCCATAAACGAGCGAAGCCCTTGCTGTTCGAGATTCTCTTTGTGTAGCAATGAGAATCTCAAGCAGGGGCTTCGCTCGTGTGCGTTCGGGGTCGCCTCACCAGCACCGAGGCTTGAAAATCAAGCTAGGGCCGATGAGAACCACTCAATCGGCCGGGCGCGAAGCGGGAAACGCGTGTCGGCGAGCGGCGATCACCGCCAACAGCACCGGAACCCCGAGCACGACGACGCTCCACGGCAGCGAGAGCGGCCCGAACCACACCAACAGCAGGCCGCCGACCGCACCGCCGACCGCAGTGGCCGCGTTCCACAGCGTCACGATCAGCGCCTGCACCGTGTCCGCCGCTTTCGCACCGGCCTGACCCGCCGCCGTCTGCAGCAGCGTCGGCACACCTCCGTGGCCCAGGCCCCACAACGCCACGGCGACATAGACCAGCGCGGGGTTCTCGGCCAGGACCGCCAGCCCCGCGGCGGCCAACGCGGTCGCCGCCATGGCCCACACCGTCAGCGCCCGCAGGCGCCGGTCGATGTGCGCGCCCACGATCCAGATGCCCGCGATGGAGGCGATGCCGAACACCAGCAGGACCGTGTCGATCGCCTCGCCCATGCCGAATCGTTCAAGGTAGATCGCGATATAGGTGTAGAGCACGTTGTAGGCCACCACGTACGCCGCGGTGATCGCCAGGATCGCCGGAATGCCGGGAATGACGACCGCCCGCAGGACCGGGACGCGGTGCTCCGCGCGCTGACCCGGGAAGTTCGGAACGATGGCGACGATCCACACGATCGCCGCGACCGCAAGGGCCGACATGACGCCGAACGCTTCGCGCCAGCCGAGCGTGCCGCCGATGAAGGTCCCGACCGGGACGCCGAGTGCGAGTGCGAGCGGGATGCCCGCCATGACGATCGCGATGGCCTTGCCTTGGAGACCGGGCGGGGCCATGCGGCGGGCGTAGCCGACCATGAGCGCCCACGACAGGCCCGCGGCCATGCCGGCCACGAATCGGGCGCCCATCGTCAGCACGTAGTCGGAGGAGACGGCGGTGACGGTGTTCGCGGCGACGAACCCGGCCATCGCGGCCAGCAGCACCGGCTTGCGTCCCCATCCGGAGGTGACGGTCGACAGCGGGATCACCGTGAGGGCGGTGCCGATGGCGTAGACCGTGACCGCCTGGCCCATGGCCGACTCGCTGACGCCGAGGTCGGCGCGCATGCCCGGCAGCAGTCCGGCGGGCAGGGCCTCGGTGATGACGGTGATGAACACGGCGGTGGACAGGGCGAGCAGCCCGAAGACGGGAAGCCGCTCAGCGGTGCGGGCCGATGGACCGTCGGCCGGTTCCGAGGCGGTCGGAATGATCGTTTCGCTCATGGAGTGTAGTGTCGAACGTTGACGCTAATGTCAAGGTCTACTGGATATGGTATGAGGTGGCGCACATGAGAATCGGGGAGCTGGCGCAGCGCACCGGGACATCGACGCGGGTCTTGCGCTACTACGAGCAGCACGGTCTGATCGCCGCCGAGCGCCTGCCCAACGGCTACCGGGACTTCGGCGAACACAACGTCGATCGAGTCGGCCAGATCCGCGGGCTCATCGACGCCGGTATCCCGGTCAAGATCATCGAGCAGATCTTGCCCTGCCTGGGCGGACCGCACGACATCTACTTCCCCGATCCCGAGCCGGAGATGCTCGCCCTGCTCGAAGAGCAGTTGGAGCGCATGACCCGCAAGGCCGAATGCATCTTGGGCAACCGCGACGCGATCGCCGACTACCTCGACCGCGTCCGGAGCGGTCAGGCCGGCGAACCGACGCGGGACGTCGAGCAGCAGCAGGCGAGCTGACGCGCATCGCCCGCCGGCGCCACGGTGCCGGGCCCCATCGGATCCGGGCGGCACACCGACCGCTTACGGTTTCGCGCTGTCATCAGGCTTGCTCCGTGCGCGCGCTCAGCATCGGGTGTGGGACTCGGGCACGAGGCGCGCACACGTCTTGCGGGCACATCGTCTCCCACACCGCATGGTCGCACTCCGCATGGCCGCTGATTCTATTATGGACATGTAGGGCAGGACGGTCGCACGGCCGTGATGCCACCTGCCTTTTGCTCGCGCTGACGCTGTCCGGCTGCGGACACGCCATACGTCCGACGCTATTCCCCTGAACATCGCACCTAACAGTCGATCTGCGTGCGAGCCCGTTCCCGCCGAGCGAGGATCGCGGCCCGCTTCTCACGGAGCCAGACCGCGCGCTTCTCGGCGCTCTCGAACGTGGCCTGCTCGGCCTCCTCCACGGTGACGCCGTGGCGGGCGGCCTCGCTGCGGAACAGCTCGTCCAGGCCCGGCACGAGCGCCATGCACGGCCCGGTGAAGAAGCCGGTCTGCGCTTCCTTGGTGCGGACCCAGCCCTTGTACTCGATCTCGCACACGTACTGGCGCCGGCCGGCCTCCGGGTCGCGCAGCGCCAGTTCGGAGGCCATCGCGTACAGCGTGAAGACGACGGCGGCGGCCTTCTCGCCGACCCAGCCGGAACCCGGGACCGGCGGCAGGAAGTTGCCGATGGTCTCGGAGACGGTGTCGGTGGCGAGCATCTCGATGATGCCGTCGAGGGTGCGGGTGCGGATCGTCCGCACCTTGGGCCACTTCGCGGTGGCGTCGTCGAAACCGACTTCTTCGGGACCGATGTCGATGGCGCCGAGGCGGTCGAGCTGACTGATCAGCAGGCCGGTGCCCTTCGGCGGCTTCTCGCCGGAGGTGATGATCGTGGAGAGGCTGAACCGCCACGGCTCCTGGACCGGCGCGGGCGGGACGGGCAGCCGCGCGATGAATCTCGCGATGTCGTCCTCGTCGAACCCCGACGTCAGGCTTCCCACCAGGTCGACGGCCTTGCCCTTGGTGGCCGAGGCGCGGTCGACGACGGCGCCGGTCTTGACCGCGGCGGCGTCCTTCGCGGCGTTGACCCGTGCCTGCGCGGCGGCGGTCGCCTCGTCTTTGACCCCGACGGCCTCCTACTTGACCTGGGTGCCGACGTCCTTGGCCTGCTGAGCGACTCGCTCGAACCGATCCTTCAAACTCATGCGGGCAATCTACAGAACCCCCGCAACGGGCCGCTCACGTCCCGTCCACTGAGGCCGGCGTGCCGCCGATGTCAGCGCTGGTCGAGGTTGCGCCGGGCACGGTCGCGCATCTGGGGAGGCATGTAGCTGTCGAGCATCGCGGAGAAGTCGAACTTGTCGCCGACGAACTGCTGGGCCATCTCGGCGGACTGGATCGCGTACCCAGCGAGGGCCTCGTCGACGGTCGACCGGATGGTGCCGCTGAGGGTCTGGTGGCGGCGCATGGCCATCTCGTCGATGCCGATCTCGGCGACGCGGCCGTCGGCGTCGAGCTTGACTCGGACGAGGCCGTCCTCGGAGAACGCTTCGACGGCGTTCGCGTCCAGTTCGGCGCGCATCTCCTCGTATTTACGGAGAGTCTGCTCGGCGTCGCGCTGCATCGCCTCGAGTTTGGCGAGCATCGCTTCGGGATCGGGGCGCGGGTCGCGGTCACTCATCGCTGGGGCTCCTCGTCTCCGGTCGGGTTCGTCAGGCCGGCGCCGAGGATGCCGCTGATCGTGGCCGTCAGTTCGGTCTCGAGCTTGTGGTTGGCGGTTCTGATCGTCTCGACGATCATCTCGCCGAGCTCGACGCCGCTCATCTGGAACGCGCTCTGGCGCAGGTCCAGTTCCTTGATGCGGCCTCCGGGGCTGGCGACGACGAGGACCTCGCCGTGCTCGCTGACCGCCTCCGCCTGGGCCTCGGTGGCGATCCGCTGCACCTCCATGGCCCTTCGCCGCATGTCGTCGGTCTCGTCCGCGGGCATGGGCCCCCCTTTCTGTGGACGCGGCCGTTCGGGCTAGCCGCTGCTCCCTGCGATGCTATAGGCGCGGTGCTCGCGCTCCTCACCGTCCGGGCGCCGCAGCGGACGCGCCGATGGGTAGGGACGCGGCTGCGGCGATCGCCAGGTGGCCTCGGCGCTGACGCGGCGGTGGGTCATCGCGGCGGGGAAGACCGGGCTCGCGTGCCCGGCGGCCGCGAGCAGGACGAGGGGCAGCCGTTCGCCGGGGCGCGATTCGACGCTCACACGTCCGCATTCGCTGACGGCGACCTTCGGTTCAGGTTCTCGGTCATCCATGTTTCATGGTTCTCGACGGTGGAGGCAGGGGTCCAGGGCAGGCGAGTGTTCGCACTGCCCCGGAACCCCAGGAGGTCTACGCGTACGGGTCTTCTTCCGCGTTGCCGATGCCCCACACATCGTCTTCCTCGACGAGCCAGGTGTCCTTGCCGTCTTCGTTCTCTCCCGCGCCACCCATGCCGCGGCCGCCGCCGCCCATCATGCCGCCCATGCCGCCGCCGCGACCGCCGCCGGCGCCGGCGCCGGAGCCCTTGCCAGCACCCGCGCCCATGCCGCCGCCTTTCATGCCGCCCCTGCCACCGCCGGCACCGCCACCGGCGCCGCGGCCCATGCCGCCGCCACTGGCCACCATGCCGCCGGGCATGCCGCCGCCCGCACCACCGCCGACACCGCCGCCCAGACCGCCACCGGCACCGCCACCGAGGCCCCCGCCGCCGACGCCACCGCCGATGCCGCCGCCCAGACCGCCACCGCCGCCGGCCAGACCACCGGAGATGTCGTCAGGATCGGTAAGCCCAGAACTCCACGGGTTGTCGTCGCCAAGGCCGCCGCCTCCTTCGTAGTCTCCGAGGCCACCGCCGCCGCCCGTGCCGCCCCCGAGGCCGCCGCCGCCACTGCCACCGCCGAGGCTTGAGAGCTCACTGGGCTTTTGCATGTCGCCGAGACCACCGCCACCGGCACCGCCGCCCATGCCCGGCATGCCACCGCCACCACCACCGGTGTCGAGACCACCGCTTCCCGGCTTGTCGGTTTGACCGTCGTTGAAGGCGGTCTTCTCACCGGGTTCGTGGTCGGGCTCGATCTCGGTCACCTGCATATCGGCAGTGCTGTGCCGGTCGGTGACCTCTTCGTTGACTTCGGCCGCCTCGGCCTGGAGTATTTCCTGGCCGTCGTTGCCCATGGCTTCTAGCCGCTCGTCCGCGAGCTGATCTGCCTTGTATTGGGCGAGGTCGTGGCCCTTGCGTCCGTCTTCTTCATAGTCCGGATTGTTGTTGAGGTATTCCATCCAGCGGTTGTATTCCGCTTCGCGCTCCTCATGGACCTCATCGACAATGCCGGGATCGAATCCCGCGAGTTCAACGGCTTCCTTGGTCTCCTCGTCCGCCTTGATCTCGCAGGTTTGGTAGAACGGGGGACGGATGTGGATGGCCTGAGACCCGCATCCGGTGTTCTCCAGGAAGAACTTCGGGGCCGGATACACGATTGCCGTGCCCCCCTGCTGGTCGAAGATCTCACTCTGCTTGTCGTCAAGGATTTTGACGATGCCACCGTTGCCGTCTTCGCCGGCGATGTCTTTCATGATGGTCTTGCAGTTCCTGACGACGATCTGCGCCTGCTCTTCGAAGCCGTCGTAGTCGTCGCCCTTCCAACCGTCGGCGAGAGTGCTCAGGCTCGTTTCAAGGATCCCGGGGATACTCTCGAACAGACCGTAGAATTCCGTCCACTTGTCCCGGATCGTATCGAGGGCATAATCGGCTTCCGGTTGGGGCCTGAGCGACGCGACCATGCTCTGGATCGTCTCTCCAGGGGGGAGGAGCATCGTCCCCTCACGGGCAGCGCGGATCGACGTGATCTGGTTCGCCTGAGGAACCGCCGACATGAGCCTGATCCATGCCTCTTCGGCAGGGTCTTCCGCATCGTTGGTGCATTCGCCCGTACCGCAGTAGGGGTTGACCCTCAGGTCATTCTCGGCGTTCTGGAACTCCGAGCCGCTCTGGCCCCCTTGAACCTCTTCGTATGGGGTGCGCTCGAATTCGTCTTCTTCAGCCATTCTCGCTACTCGCTCTCGATCTTCTCGAGGATGTCAGCCTGAGTTTGGGGCATGTACTCATTGGCGATCCAGTCGAGGATCTCCTCTTCGGTGAAGGGGTAGACCGGGTCCGCACCATCGCGGACGGCCGGATCATGCAGGAAATCTACGGAGATGTAGAGAATCCATGAACCATATCGGCCGTATGCGTTGATGTAGTAGCGGTTACTCCCGCCATCCGCACCAATGTAGTAGCTCTCATCCCACTCACCACCGAGCTCGCCTTCCTGCTCGTTGCTGTAGCCGATACCCGACAGGTTCTCTTCGCGGTCGGCCAGACGGTCCTGGAAGTTCTGGGACGCATCTTCCTCTGTCGACCAAGGGACTACACCGGCCATGATCGAAGCGTCGCCGGTGATCGCCGAATCGACCGAACCCACGGATTTCGAATACGTCGCCAGGTCGAACAGGCCCGAGCACGTTGCGGCTTCGGCATCCAGCCCTTCTCCGATGGCAGCGTTTATCAGCTCGCTGTCGAGTGCGGTGACTCCCATGTATTCCCGGACGGGGTTGAGGTCGTCGAGCGCGTCGCAGCCTTTCCAGTCCATCATCTTGGCTGTGGAGAGGTCCGCGGAATCTCCACCGTCGCTGTCGCCCGTCGCGCCGTCGGGCGGCAGGTCGGAACCGCTCCCGCCGCAGCCGGCCAGCAGCATACCGGCGATCCCCAGAGTTGAAACGGTCTTGACGACGGTCGCCTTCCGAATCATGATCCGTACCCTCAATTCTCTTGCTGGTCGGCACCGCTGGTGTCGCCGAGCAGATCGTCATAGTTGGCCTGCATATCTTCAGAAGCGGCCACATCAGATTCCTCGGACAGTTCGGCCGACTCGTTGAGCGTCCTGATCATGCCGTACATCGCTTCACGAAGGTCCTGCAGATTGTTCCAGGTCGTCTCATGGAACTGCGTGTAGTTATCCCTGGCGGTGTCCGACCCTTGCATTTGCCCAAAGGCCGGCATCCGCCCGAGGGGCTCTCCGTTCTGGAGTACAGGAATGATGGACTCCAAGTGCTCCAGCTGAGCACGAACGATGTTCCGATAATCTTCGAGGGCTTGAGCGTCGACTACTCTCTCAGCCATGGAGTTCCCTATCTGTGAGCCTGATAAGAACCGTCTGCTCCCACGACGTCCGCGAGCGCCTCCACTGCAGCAGAGTGCCGCAATGCCGCCGAGGGACGCTGCCGAGCGCCGCAAAGGGCTCGCGATCGAACTCACGATCGGGCATGAAGTCCTCCGGGGAATACGGCTGGTCTGGGTGGGTGCATACCGGATTCGAGGCTAGCAGGAGCATGCAACCCGTGTCGGACAGCGACCGCCCCCTGACAGGCGTCCCGACCGCCGGACGGTGCTGTTCCAGACAGATTGTCGAGGTGTTCTCCTCATAGGAGCGCGGGGACGGCCGCAATCACTGTCACCAATCGATATCGTATCGTTATATTCATCAAAGACGCAGCTAGTAGCGGCCCTCAACGTTCGCGGGCTTCCCAGACAGGGCCGCCATTTATGACGGAATCTGCCCGACGCGATCCGGCGGGCATGGCTGGAATGGTTGGGGTTCTGCGACAACGGTTCGTTCTGCGGGTGTCGGTGCCGTCGCGTGCGGGTATGTGGTCTAGATGTCGCCACACGGGATTTCACGATTCGGGTTCGCTTCCGCCGAGGACGTCGACCTGGAGCCGAAGTCGGCCTACCGGGACGAGGACGGGCAGCGGTATCTCGGCACGGGTCCGTTCCCGGTGCACTTCGATGCAGCGGAGGCGTTCCGGCTCGGTGAGTCGGTGCGGGTGAATCCCGGCGAAGGGCTTGGCGTGCTCGATGTCTTCGTGTGCACCAACGTTTCCGCCAGTGCCACCGGCGTGCTGTTGATCGACGGGCAGGTCATCGGCGCCGGCGACGGCCGCTACCAGGTGCAACTGCCGCCCGGGACGCATCAGGTGGAGGTGCAGGGAGCCGAGGGCGCGAGCTGGGAGTTCTCGGTCGCCGCGGGCGAGCGGGTGTGCTTCACCAGCGGGCACGGCGTCGCCCACTACCAGCGGCCCGGCTACCGCACGTGGCTGTACCGAGTGAAGGACGAGTCGCGTTTCTATCCGCTGGTGAACCGGTCCGCGGCCATGAGCGCCAGCTTCGGGTGCCTGTTGACTGTGATCGGGCTCCTCGTCGTCATCGGCGCTGCCACCTGGGCCGCCGTGGGCGGAGGCAGGATCGCTGAGACCGTCGCCGCGATAGCGGTCCTCGTGGCCGCGGGCGGGCTGGTCGCGGGCGTCGTCATGGGCGCCACGACCGCGCAGCGGGTGCGGCGGCAGATCGCCGCCGCACGCATCGACACTCGGCGGCATGCCCGCACGCGGCCCAGCTGCCTCGCCGGGGAGGCCGTCGCCTTCCCCTCGACGCAGGACCTGCACCGGTGGTGGGGCGGGACGACGGGTGTCGCCGTGGCGTTCGACCTGCTCTTGTACCGGGTCACCCGGGAGGAGGACGGGTCGGTCTCGTATTCGGGGACCGGTGAGCGGCTCGCGCTCGCCCATGCGGACCGGGTGCGGCTCTGGATCGACGGCGTCGAAGTACCCGCCGATTGGTCCACCTGGTTCTATCCGCTGGCTCCGGGGCCGCACGAGTTCGGCATCGAGTACGGCCCCGATGCCGAGGGGGATTCGGCCGTTCACGACTTCGAGTTCGCGGTCGCCGACGTCGCCGAGATCCACGTCCCGGTACGGGTCTTCCGCGTATGGGACCCATCGGACGGGCGGTTCTCGCCGCTCCCGCCGCAGGTCTCACATCGCGTTGCCCGAACGCGCCGGTCTCAGGTGTAGATCTCGTCGCCGGGCAGCTTCGGCATGTGCGCGACGACCCAGTCGTCCACGGCCCCACCGTTCTCGATCGCGGTCTGGAGCCCGGAGATCATGCCATGCAGCGTGCCGCGGAGGTATTGGAGGTTGCGCCACGTGGTGGCGTGGAACTCGGCGTACTGCACCGCCGCGTTCTCGTGCGCCCCGGGCGCCGAGCCGAAGGCGGGCGCCTTGTTCAGGGTGCCGTCGCGCAGGGACGGGATGATCTCGTTCTCGAGCTCGTCGAGCAGCTCGCCCAGGAACTGCTGGTAGCGCTCCAGTGCGGCCGGGTCGAACGTGCGCGTCCGCTGCGTCGCCATCTCGCGTTCCTCCTTCTAGGCGTACGGGTCGTCGTCTTCGTTGACGAAGCCCCACATGTTCTCGTGCTCGACGAGGTCGACGTCGGGGTCGCGTTCCTGGTCGTCCATGGGCATGCTGCGGCCGCCCCCGGCGCCGCCCATCATGCCGGTCATGCCGCCCTTGGCCGCTCCGGCCGCAGTCGCGGCGCCGCCGGCGCCCGCGGTGTTTCCGGCGCTGAGCGAGCCCGTCGACGGGTTCGCCCCGGCGGTCGTGACCGCGGCGCCCGCTCCCGAGCCGAGCGGGGAGCCGCCGAACGCGCCGCCGCCACCACCGCCGGCCAGGCCGCCGGTGCTCGCTTCGTCTTCGTCGTCCGCTTCGGGCTCCTGCCACGGCCGGTCCTGGCCGGGCGGCTCCCCCGAGGGCGGCTCGAGCGACGGGTCCTGCGTCGTCTCGGGCGAGGCGGTGCCGCTCGGCTGCTGCATCGACGGGGGTTCGAGGTCCATGTACGCGGTGTCAGCGGCGGTCGGGTACGGCTTGTCGCTGGAGGTGGTCCGCATCGACTGCTGCTCGGCGTCGTTGTCGGCGCTGCGCTGGTTGATGTCATCGTCGACGCCCGCGTGCCGCGAGTCGTAGTCCGACCAGTGCTGCTCGACGACGGCCCCGTATGACTCCACCGCATCGGCCACCGCGAGCTCCTTGGCCTCGTCGACGGTGATCCCCTTGGGGTCGAGGCCGTCGCGCTCGATGTTGACCGGGCTCTCGTAGTACTCGATGTAGTGCTCGACCTTCTCGTCGATGAAGTCGATGATCTCGGTGGCGAGCTCGGGGTCGGCTCCCGCGAGGGCGAGCACCTGCTCGGCGTCCTGGCAGGTGTGCCGGATGCAGTCGCCGTGCCACCAAGCGGGTCGGATGTGGACGGACACCCAGCTGTGCCAGTCGCCCTCGATCCAGAACTGCGGCGCCGGGTAGGGGATCTCGCCCGAGTCACCGCCTTGGAGCGTGTAGATCTGCTCCTCGGTAGCCTGGAGCTGGGCGACGGTGGTGTCGACGTCGTCGAGGATGTCGTCGACGAGCTCGCGCGTCTCGGTGCAGACCCGCTCGAACGCTTCGAAGTCGGTACCGGACCAGCCCTCGGACAGGCCGGTGAGGTTGCCCCTGATGCGCTCGGACCAGTCGGCGAGCTTCCCGGCGACCTCCTCGGTCCAGCCGTTCCGCAGCCGCGCCAGCGAGTGCTCGTCGGCGTGCTCGGGCCGCACCGCCGCCACGGCCGCCCGGAAGTCCTCTTCGGTCGGATAGGACATGCCCTCGACGCGCGGCCGCAGCCGGTAGAGCTGGTCCTCGACGGGCACGGCCGAGACGAGCTGCTGCCAGGGAACCTCGGCCGGGTGTGCGGTGGGGTTGCCGCATTCGGCGGTCGAGCAGGCTCGCATCGCCGGTGGCGCGAAACCGATGTCGTCGGGGAGTTCGGCGGTGTCCGGCTGGGTGGTGACGTCGCCGAACGCCGGGGCGGCGGCCGAGGGCGACGCGGCGACGAGCCCCTCGTACTGATCCGACTGGGTCTGGTCGTCACTCATGGGTGCGCTCACCTCGACGGGGCTGGGGGCTGTCTTCCCGTACACGGTAGCAACCCTGGTCCAGCCCCGCCTCGGATCCGGTGACCGACGCCTCCTCGATGACGCACCGCCAGGCGTGCAGGCACCGATCGGTCGGGTCGGGCGCGGCGTAGACGTCGACCCTGAAGGCCAGCGCGGTCCTGCGCCCATGCTGCACGCTGAAGGCGGTCCGCCTCGTTTCGGCCGGGGCCTCGTCGGCGACGGGCATCGGCGAGTGCGGTGCGGTCACCTCAATGACGTGGTCGCCGGGGCTCAGCTCCGTCCACATGCGCGTCCAAGCCGCGGCGATGTGTCGATCGCGATCCGCGGAGCGGGCACGGCGAAGCGATGCCGGATCGGGGCGATCTCGCCGGTGTCGGCAAGGTTCCGGTCGTGCGGGGCGCCGAGGCTTCGGACGCCGCCTGCCTTTCGTCGCAGTGATGCGGAGATGCGGACGACCTCGTCGATCATCCGGCCGGTGGTCTGGCCGGCCTTCTCGCCCTCCTCCGGCGCGCTGTCCATGGTCGCGACCACATCCTCGGGCAGATCTTGGCGGAGCTGCTCGGTGGACTGCTCCCGCAGTGTATTGCGGGCCTGCGAGACCAGGGCCGTCAAAGCCTCGCCGAGGCCTTCGACGCCGCGGGCGCGGGCGTCCGGCCCGATCCGGACTTCGGCGATGGTCCGCTCCGAACTGGTGACGACCCCGACGTCCCCCTCTTCGGTGACGGCCTCGGCGGTGAACACCTCGGTCGGTTCGGGCTGCTCGGGCGAGGCGGCCCCGCGCATGTGGTCGAGGACGCCGCCGAGATGGGCGGCGAGCGCCTGGTCGCGTTCGGGGCTGCGGCCGAGGGTGGCCGCGGGGCCTTCGATGCCGAGGCGGCGGATCATGTCGGCGAAGGGCTCGTAACCGCCGGCGACCATGGCCTGCTGAAGCTGCCCGATCGCGTCGATGCTCGATTCGAGCGCACGCCTGCCGTCCTCGGTCGGGTGCGGGAGGCGTTCGCCGATCTCGACGACGATGCGGGCGAGCTCGTTCGGCGGCAGTCGGCACCCGGCGCTCGAGACCTCGACGGTCACGGACCCGTCGCCGGCGAGCCGGAGAGTCACGTACTCGTCGATGTCGGTCAGGCTTTGCTCGGAGGTCCGGTCCACCGCTGCTCCTCCGCGTAGTCGGACAGTGCATTCGACCATAGCCGAGCCGCGGAGACGCACGTGGTGAGTGGTGTGTCCGGCGGTTACGCTGATCGCGGCCGGGACGGTCGGCGCCGGGAGGATCATTGCCGCAGGAGAGCAGCACGGCGACACTCCGAGTGAGGGTGGAGCTCGAACACGAGTCGCTCGAACCGGAGGCGCCGGTGTCGAGTCCGGGTCGCGTGCCGGTCGGCGCGCGGCCGCTTCCCGGCTCGGGCGAGCGGAGCTTCGCTGAGGAACTGGAGGGCTTCGCGCGCTGGCTGCGCTGGGAATGGGGCGCCATGCTGCGCGCCTTGGGTCGCGCCCCCAAAGCCGAACCGCGCCGCGAGCGGCGACCGTGGATCGCCCCGCCCCGCGTCACGCTCGAGGACCGTGAGCTGCCCGCGGCATGGGGCCTCAACGAGTTCCGGCTCCCGGCCGGGTCGGGACTGGTCGAGATCGCCGTGCCGGCCCCGGCGGGACTCGTGGACGCGGGCACGGCCGTGGAGTTGCGCGGCGACGCTACGCTCCTATACGAGCTCGATCTGCAACCCGGCACCGCCACCACGATCGAGGCGCGTGCCCGAGTCACGACGCGAATGAACGAGGACGGCACTGCTCTGGCCGAGTACCGCGGCCGGATCGAGGCCGTCCGCGGACCCTGGAGCGATGTTCAATGACCTGGATAGACGTCGACGCCGAGAAGCTGCGCGCAGCGGCTTCGACCCTCCGAGCGACCAAAGGCGAGGTGCAGCAGCTCGCCGACTACGCCCACGAGTCAGATCCGGACTGGTGGATGTGGGGCCTGGGCGGCATCCCGTTCGCCGCCCTGTACTTCGGGGTCACCGAGGGCTTCTTCCACCCGGCGCTCGAGGACGCCCAGGAGGCGGTCGAGGGCCTGTGCGGCAGGCTCGAGGCCTGCGCCGACGACCACGAGGGCAACGACGCGGAGATCGCCAAGTCGCTCGACAAGCTCGCCGGCGAACTCGACGGGGGCGAATGATGTCCGACACGGTCGAAGAGCCGACCTGGAACGACGGCAAGCTCCCCGAGCAGGCCCCGTCGGTCGGCGAGGACGGTGCCTGGTCCTCGAATGCGCAGAACGCCTATGACGCGCTGCGCGGCAAGGGTTCCCGCGGCACCGCCTACGAGGGCGGGCACTCGGGGCTGCACGACTGGGCGCAGTCGCGGCTGAACGACGAGGACCATCAGACCGGCGTGCGCGTCAGCGGGACCGATGCCGACGGCAACCCCGCCTACAACGCCCGCGCGAGCAACTCCAACAGCGGCATGAACATGCTGCACAGCGCCACCGCGCCGGTCACCGCCGGCGTCAACACCTACCAGAACTTCAGCAAGATCGAGGGCCTCAGCGACTGGGACGGCATCGCGCACGCGGTGACCGGCCTGGCCGGGGACGTCGCGGCCGTCCATGGCATGGTCGAGGAGTACTGGAACTTCGTCGAAGGCATCACCGACCCCAAGTTCGACCCGGTGCAGTGGCTCGCGGGCACGCTCATCGACTTCCTCATTCAGCTGTTCCAGCCCTTGGAGGACCTGGTCGGCCTGGTGTCGGGCAACGAGTCGCGCATGCGCAAGTCGGCCGACATGTGGGTGAAGGTCTCCGAGGGCGCGCAGCAGGTCGGCGAGTTCATCACGGCGACCGGCGAGGAGGCGCTCGCGGACTGGGTGGGCCAGGACGGCGACGCCGCGCGGGCCCGCGTCGGCGAGGCCGGCCAGGCGGTGTCCACGATGGGCTTCCTCGCGATCGGCATGAACGCGCTCCTGCTGCGCATGGCCGACCTCGCGAAGCTGCTGCGCCAGGACATCGTCGACCTGATCGCCAAGGGCGTCTCGTGGCTGCTCACGCGCGTGCTCCCGCAGGTGGCGGCGAGCGTCGCGACCTTCGGCGCGACGGCGGCCACGGCGGTCGCCAGCGGCATCGCGAAGGTCGCGTCCCTGGTCATGAAGGCTCTCGACTCGGTCGCGAAGGTCTTGAAGATCTCCGAGCAGGCCGCGAAGGTCGTCTCGACGATCAGCGAGATCATCACGAAGATCAAGCCGGTGCTGGAGTTCCTGCGCGATCACAAGACCGCGATCACCAACACCGCGAGAGTGGCGCAACAGGTCGTCCAGTGAACCTCAGGTGGATCCGAGCGCTCGGAGACGAGAACGCCGCGCCGTATGAGCTGGCGGCGCATCCGCTCGGGCGGCTCCCGGTGTCCGCGCACGAGCTGTACTCGGTGCGCGTCCGCCGCTCGGCCGCCGAGCGGGGCCTGCCGTCCGCCGGCAAGGGCGTCCTGGTGCTCGAATCCGATCTGCGCGGCGGTATCGCCGAGATCGACGACGCCCGCCCGTTCACGCCGGTGGTGCTCATCGACGGCGAGCCGGTGGCGACCGGCTTCGGGCGGGCGGACATCGAGCTCGAACCGGGCCGACACCTCGTGGAGGTCCAGAGCGGCGCCTCGGGTGCCTACGCTCCGGTCGACATCGAGGCCGGGGCGTCCGCGAGGCTCTCGTCGTTCGTGCCGCAGCGGCTCGGCACCGGCGCGGCGCGCCTGCGCCGCTTCGCGCTGGTCCCGACGCGGATCGTGCCGCCGCGGCCGGGCCGGTGGTTCGCGATGGCGATGCCGTGCGTCGGTGCGGCGGTGGGGCTGTTCTCCACCGCGGTGTTCGACGAGGACGGCATCGGCAAGGTGCTCGGCCTGCTGATCGCGGCGGCGATGATGACCGCCGGCGGGGTGCTGTTCTATTGGCTCGCGCGGCTCATCGAGTCCGCGGCCTCGGCGCTGGCCGAACTGCGGCTCTCGGGCAGCCTTCCGGTGGCGCGGCATCGACCTGCGCCGATCCGGGGTGGCACGTGGCGTCCGGTCGATCCGCGCGACGGCGCCGAACCCGAGGCCGAGCGCGGAACCGGAGTGCTGCGGCTGACGCTGACGTACGAGCAGGCGCCCGTTCCCGCCGCCGAGGTCGGCGAGGTGCTCGACGAGCGGGCGGTGCGCGCGGCGTCGAGGCGGCACCGCCGGTTCGGCGAGGACTATCCGCCGCAGGCGCGGCCGTGGGTGGAACCGCCGCTGGTCACGGTGGACGACGAGCCGGCCCCGGCGATCTGGGGCGTCAACGAATACCGGCTCGCCGCCGGCCGCCACCGGCTCCGCGTCGAGGTGCCGCCGCCGCCGGAGGTGCTCGTCGGCGAGGCGACCCGGATAACGATGTCCACCGAGGCCGGTCGACATCACGAGGTGGTGCTCGATACGTCGTCGACGGTAGCGCTCGAGGCGGCGGCGGTGATCGAGATGGCCCCCGGCCACGACGGCTGGGAGCTCGAACGCTATGCGGGGTCCTTCAAGGATCAGAGCGGTTCGGCGTAGCGCTCGGAGCCGCGCTTCAGCCCGATGATTCGGCGCCGGTCTCGGCTTTCCCGTTCTCGCCGCTCTCGAGCGGCCACACGGTGGCCTCCACGGAACCGACGAGTTCGAGGGGGCCCACCAGGGAGGCCGTCCGGGCGACGGTGAAGTCGTCGAGGGCGAGCAGGCTGATGCCTCCTCGGCTCTGGGCCACGGCCGCGTAATACGCGCCGGTGCCGCGGTCCTGGAAGACCCAGCCGGGCCGGGTGTCGGTGGGGATGGTCGGGACGCCGGAGCGCTGGGTGCCGCGCAGGTTCGCGGTGGCGGCGGTGTCGGGTGCGAACGGCGGTATCGGACGCCTCGGTTCGGGCGCGTGGAGGGCGCCGCCCGGATCGGCGGGAACCTCGGTGACGTCCGGGACCTGGTAGCGGGTGGGGTCGCCGGAGACCGGGATCGGCGGGGGCGTCACGGGCTGTTCGGGGACGGCGATGAGCGCGCGCACCTCGACTTCGCCGGCGAGGCGGTTGACGCCGACGACGCCGATGGCCAGGGCGAGCAGGTCGACGCCGACGGCGAGCAGCACCCGGACGTTCGGGCCGAGGTCGGTGCCGATGCGCACCAGCGAGAACAGCCCGGCGGCGAGGGCGAAGACGACGAGGCCGAGCATGGCGCCGGCCAGGGCCACGGGCCGGTTCACTCGGGGCCGGGGTGCCGAGGGCCACTTCTCCGCGGCCCGCACGCCCCCCAGGGCCACCGCCGACAGCGCGGCCAGAGCGAGGCCCGCTACAGCGAAGGCGATCGCCGCGGCGGTGAGCCGTCCGGCGATGTCATCGAGGTTGTCCATGGTGGCTACTCCGTGCCTCGGCGTGACTGAATACGGGTGTTGGTCGGTATGATCGGTCATGACGCAGCGTAGGCGCCGCCTCCTCACCAGCGATGAACTTGCGGCTCTATTCTGCGGTTCCTCGTCGGTATTGAGCGTAGGACACCGAGGAGGCCCAGTTTAGTGTCGGATTACCGACACTGAGTGATCGGACCCGGAGCGTTGAAACAAATGCGCGATCGCGGTTCACTTGGGGTGTCACGTTCAGCGGTTGCGCATCGAGCCGACGACGGTGCGCTCTGTCAGCTGCCCGGCATATGATGAAGGCAGACCCCATGACGGGTTGGGAGACAAGATACATGAGGGAATTTTGCGTAACTTGAGGTCAGTGTGACCTCTGGGACGAGATGGGATTGACGAGATGCTTCGAGAGACACTCTGGACAGTAGCAGCGCAGGTCCAGGCGCAGGATGCCGAGATCAACACTCAGGGCATCATCAGCTTCTTCCTGAGCCGGATCGCCCCCATCCTGCTCGCCATCCTCGGCCTCATCTTCATCGCCCGCGCCAACAAGGGCGAAGTCAGCCGCGTGCTGACCTCGTCCACCATCGCGATCCTCGGGATCGCCTTCATCGCCGGAGCCGTCGTCCTCGTCGCCGTCGGCGGCGGACTCGTCGACGTGCTCTTCAGCGAAGGCGAGTGACCGACTCCCCCGCAATCGAGCCAGCCCGGATGGAGGACGCCCATGCGCTTGCGCACTGACGACGACATCTACCGTGCCCGGCTGCTCTACCTCGGCCCGCCCGGGTACACGCTGCCCATCCACCTGCCGTACGCGCAGTACGGCGCATTCGCCGCGCTCCTCGCGCTGTTCATGTTCATCCACTGGCTCTTCACGCGCGAGGTCGAGCTCTTCCCCTCGATCGAGATCTCCCTCGCCCTCGTCGCCACCTCGCTGATCTTCCGCTACGTCGACGCCGACCGCCCCGCCACGTCCGTGGTCCGCACGCTGCTCACCGACTGGAAGCACACCCGGGACGCCGGCGCCGAGAAGCAGATCCCGGCGTTCACGACCCGATCGATCAGGCTGCGTCCCACACTCGTGGAGACCGTCCGACAAGAGGAGCGCCTATGAGCGGCGAGGATCGCCGACAGCCCGTCGCCAAGTTCTCCGCCCCACGCCCACCCGCCCCGGTGCGCGACCGCGAACGCGCGGGAGACCTCGACGACGACGCGACCGCTCTAGCCGATGCGGTCTTCCGGGCCGAGCCCGCCAAGGAGCACCGGCAGTCGGAGCCGGCCCACCGGCCCGGCCCGCCCACCGAGCCCACGCCTCCCCAAGCGGCCCGACACGCGTCACCACCTGCGCCGACTGCGCCGCCGTCCACAAGTTCTCCACAGGGTTATCCACAGGAACGGCCGAGTTATCCACAGGCTCGTCCACAGCGCTACCCACAGCCTCCGACCAGCGGGAATCCACAGAGTCATCCACAGCAAGCAGCGGGTTATCCACAGAACGCCCAGAGTTATCCACAGGGCACTGACCAGCGGCGCGGAGGCGTTTCCACAGGTCAATCGCGAGCGCCCAAACAGGGCTATCCGGACGGGCGGCGCGCGCCCTCGCAGGACCTCGTCCCCATCCGCCAGGCGAGCGCCGAGGCCGTCGTCAAGACGACCGAGGACAAGCCCACCCGCGTCCCCAGGCCGGCCAAGCAGGAGAAGGAACGCCAGCCGCTCCGCGAGCTCGCGCTGACCGAGATCGCCGGCCACGTCACCTTCACGCCCACCATGGTCACCGCCTGGTACGCGCTCCCGGGCGTGCGCTGGTCCTTCCGCCCCGACCTCGAGCGCGAGGCGCTCATCACCGCCATCGCCGAGCAGTTCGCCGGCCTGGCCGGGATGCGCCTCCACCTGCGGCGCACCACCAAGCCGTTCCCGGCCGACCAGTGGGCGCGCGCGGTCGACCAGAACACCGCGCACCCGCTGCGCACCGTCCCGGGCGGCACCAGCTGGGCCGAGCATCTCGTGGCCGCCCAGCGCCACCTGCACTCGCTCTCCCACGCCGAGGGCGAGACCTACCTCGGCATCACCTTCGCGCGCCGCTCCCTCTTCGACAACCTGGGCGAACGCGTCGGGCGCGTGTTCGGGCGCGGCACGAAACTGTCCGAGCGCGAACGCATCGAGAAGCGCAGCCTCCAATTCGACGAGGTCCTCGGCTCCTTCGGCGTCAGAGCCCGCCGCGCCACGACCCCCGAGCTCGAATGGCTCGTCTACCGTTCCGTGGCGCTCGGCATGGAGCCGCCGCGCCTGCTGTCGGGCTCGAACGGCGAATGGGACTCCGGCGACATCCTGGCGCTCTCCGAATCGATCGAGCGCTACCGGAGCCCGTACGGGTCCACCGTCAAGCTCGTCAACCGGCTCACCGGCGAGGAGAAGCACACGGCGGTGCTCACCGTCGGACGCATGGAGGAACTCGAGATCCCCCAGCGCCACGAGCCGTGGCTGCACTTCCACGAGCGCTGCCCCTGGCCGCTGGAGATCTCCAGCCGCGTCGACATCCTCGGCGCCGGCGAGGCGTTCCGCGACCTCGACCACCGGCTGCGGATGATCCGCAGCCAGCAGCGCGACTACGACGAGCACGCCATGGACGCCCCGCCCGAGCTCCAGCGCCTCGCCGAGCGGGCGCTCAACGTCGGCGACGAGATGACCACCGGCCTGCCGATCGACGCCGCGCGCGCCCACGGCTGGCACCGGATCGCGGTCACCGCCGACACCAAGGAGGAGTGCCTCGAGCGGGCCCGCGTGCTCATGCAGATGTACCAGCGCGAGATGCGCATCAGCCTGCAGCACCCGAAGAACCAGGACTGGCTCGCGCGCGAGTTCGTCCCCGGCGAGCCCGTGGCCTCCACCGGCTACGTGCGCCGGATGCCCGTCAAGCTCTTCGCGGCGGCGCTGCCGCAGGCGGCCTCGACCGTCGGCGACCGGCGCGGCGACCTCATCGGACGCACCGCGGGCACCTGCCGCAGGCCGGTCTTCCTCGACCTGCACTTCGCCACCGAGGTGCGGGAGCGCTCGGGCCTGAGCGTGTTCGTCGCCGAACCCGGCGGCGGCAAGTCCACGCTCATGGGCGCCCTCGGCTACCTGGCGGCCAGGCGCGGCGTCCAGGTGACGCTGCTCGACCCGTCCGGTCCCCTGGCGCGGCTGTGCGAGATGCCGGAGCTCAAGCCGTTCTCGCGCGTGCTCAACCTGACCGGCTCCGAGTACGGCACGCTCGCGCCCTACGCGCTGATCCCCTCGCCGCGGCGCGAGCATTACGACGACACCCCCGAGGGCCAGCGCGAGTACGACATCGCCGTCTCGAACGCGCGCTCGGAGCGGCGCATGCTCGTGCAGGACATCTGCGCGATGCTGCTGCCCCCGCAGGTCCAGCGCGAGGCCTCGTCCGCACGCCTGCTGCGCCACGCGGCACGCCACGTCCCCGCCGAGGAGGACGCGGCCCTGGAGGACATCATCGAGAGCCTCCAGGACGCCGAGGACCACGTCTCCGGCGACGGCGCCGAACTGGCCGCGCTGCTGCTGGACGCGGCGGAGATGCCGCTGGCGAAGCTGTTCTTCGGCAACGCCGACAAGGGCGTGCTCGAAGACGACACCGCGCTGACGGTGATCACCATGTCCGGACTGCGGCTGCCCGATTTGAGCATCGAGCGCGAATACTGGAGCGCCGAGGAGGCCTTGGCGCTGCCGATGCTGCACACCGCGCACCGCCTCGCCGTCCGGCGCGCCTACGGCGGGGACATGAACCGCCGCAAGCTCGTCGGCCTGGACGAGGCCCACTTCATGGAGGGCTGGAAGTCCGGCCGCAGCTTCCTGGTGCGCCTCGCCCGCGACTCCCGCAAGTGGAACCTCGCGGCCCTCGTGGCCAGCCAGAACCCCAAGGACATCCTCGGACTCGATGTCCAGAACCTGGTCAGCACCGTCTTCGTCGGCCGCATCGCCGAGGACACCGACGTGGCCTCCGACGCCCTCAAGCTGCTGGGCGTGCCCACCGACGTCGGCTACGAAGGCGTGCTCGCCTCACTGAGCGCAGTGGACGCGGCGGAGACGACGCGGCTGCCGTACCGCGAGTTCGTGATGCGCGACGTCGACGGACGCGTGCAGCGCATCCGGGCCGACTTCGGCTGGGTGCGCGGCCTGCTCGACTACCTGAACACCACGCCAGGGGAGGACAAATAGTGACCGACCCCTCGAGCACCGCCTCTCCTCGGGCGGGACGCCCTCAGCTGCGGCCGATCGCGGGTCGCTTCGCC
Organism: Glycomyces tarimensis; assembly: GCF_054776215.1. Taxonomy (NCBI): domain Bacteria; kingdom Bacillati; phylum Actinomycetota; class Actinomycetes; order Glycomycetales; family Glycomycetaceae; genus Glycomyces; species Glycomyces tarimensis. The sequence goes on along the minus strand of NZ_BAAHCB010000020.1, from coordinate 219,727 downwards.
CGGTTCCTCCTGGTCTTGGTGGCGGCTTGCGGCGCGTTGGTGCTCTCTCCGGGCGGCGCGAGCGCGCAGGACAGCAGCGGATGCTCGGATTGGGAGTGGCACAACGAGTGGGAGAGGTGCCTCGACGAGGTCGCCGACTCCCCCGAGGTCGAGTGCGCCGAGGCGCCGACCCCGTCGAGCCCGGACTCGGGCATGGCCGGCTGGTTCGCCGAGCCGAGCAGGCCTGACAAAGGGGAGGGCATCGGCCAGTACACCAGATACGGCTACGCCGGATACCAGCTGCCGATGTACGCCTCGAAGGAGTTGAGCGTCGGCGGCCAATGCATCGACTCGTTGAGTCTGCCCGATGGGGCCGACACGGCGAATGCGCTGGCCAACATGGAGTTCAACACGTCCACGGCCATCATCGGCGCCTCGAACTCGATGCGCCAGGCGGCGTGGGATCCGCAGCGGTTGTGGGGCTGGTCGAACGAGTTCATGGAGACCGGCAGCCAGGCCGTCTACAGCCAGGTCTTCACGATCTTCGGCGCGGTGACGGTCGGTGTGGTCGGCCTGTACCTGCTGTGGCGCAGCCGCCAAGCGGACATGAACAACGCCGTCACCACAACGGCGTGGGCGGTGCTGATCCTGGTGCTGGTGACGGCGGTGGCGCGCTGGCCCGTTCAGGCGGCGAGCTGGGCCGACGAGGGCATGTCGGCGGGCCTGAATCTGAGTCAGGGCCTGATCGAAGACGAAGCCGCTAACGGTTGCGAAAGCATGCCGGGCATCAGCAACGCCGAGTATGAGCGCATCAAAGACGCGACCCGAGGACAAGCCTGCATCGATACGCGGAGCGCGGCGGTCAAGGCTTCGGACATGTCCACTGGTGACGTGCTGTACCAGAACTGGCTGCGCGCGATGCTGGGGCAGGGAGAAGAGGCCACCTTCACCGAGGTCGACGGCGAGCCCGTGGAGGACTCGGAGGGGAACCCAGAGGTTCGAGGAGCCAACACCGCTTACAAATACGGCCCAGCGTTGTATGCGGCACAGGCAATGTCTTGGACGGAGAACGACCAATCCGAGGAATCCACCGGCGAGCGGGCCGACATCATCGAAGAAAAGCAGGAGAACTGGCGCAAACTCGCGACCTTGATCCAGCAGGAAGACCCTGAGGCCTACGAGCATTTGACAGGTGGTCGCGCTTGGGAGCGCACCGGCTCCGGCCTCCTTGCTCTGCTGACTGCGCTGTTCTTCTCTCTCTTCGACCTCACCGCATCGGTCCTGATCATCCTGGGGTTCATGATTGTTCGGTTCGCGGTCATCGCCCTTCCGATCATTGGCACGGTGGCGATCCTTCGGCCGGCAGGCGGACCTTTCAAACGCCTGGTCAATATCGTGCTCGCGGCGGTCATCAACGTCATCGTGTTCGCTGTCGCAGCCGTGATCTATCTGTTTGCCGCAGATCGAATACTCGGAGCGGACCTTCCGAGCTGGATGCAGGTCATGCTCATCGGTCTGGTTGGTGTGGCCGCGTGGCTGCTGCTCCGTCCGTTCAGGCGCCTGGCGAGCTTCCAAGGAGCGGGCGGTCCAACCGATGCGCTCTTCGGTCGCACCATCGACAAGGAGCGGCACAAGGAGACCGAAATCGAGCGGCGTCGCGAGACGACGCGACAGGGCGAGGCCCGGCCCGAGTCGCGGTCGGATGCAGGCTTGGGGCGCCAGCCTGAGCGCACGGAGGGTCGTGCGGCTCCGCCCGAACAGCAGCCGGGCCAGCAAACGACCAGCGGCAGCCGCACGACAGCCCCGACACCCTCGAGCAGCGGCACTTCAAACGGAGGCGTCTACACCCCGCCCAGGAAGGACTAACTATGCGCACGGCGTTGCGGATCATCTTCTCCCGTTACGGCTTCGTCGTGATCATCGTGCTGCTCGTCGTCGGCGTGATCGCATTGGCCCAAGGACGCGAGGATTTCCCGTTGAGCTCCGGAGACTCAGCGGATGAAGAGACAGCGACCACCGAATCCTCTCCAGAGATCACCGGTGACGACGGCATCGCAAGTCCGGAATGCGACAGTGAGGGGTGCGACGAAGACGACTCTCCCCTCCACGACCCGTACGAGGAGTCGGATCTTCCTGAGGAAGCCACGGACGAGGCGTTGGAGTTTGCCGAGGCGTGGATCGATGTGACCGGCAAGGACTCCGATTCCTGGTTCCAAGGCATTGAGCCTTACATGACCGAAGAATCAGCAGACCTAATGCGCGGCGTGGATCCGGCGTCGGTTCCGGCTTCTGCGATCACCGGAGAGGCTGAAATCGACGGCGGAGAGGTCCGTATTCCGATGGACACTGGCGTCTTGGTGCTCACGATGCTCGAGGCCGACAACGGCTCGGCTGAGCAAGGATGGCTGGTGTCGGCCATTGATTGGGAGCCGGCATGACAACGCTTGACACGCCCAGGCATCCCAGCTGGTGGCGACGATGGATGTGGGGCATTGCCCTGGTTGCAGTGTGTTGCTTTGGCTCTGTGGCGGTCGTGGTTCAGTTGCTCGTAGACCAATCTGACGATGACGAGGACGGCAATCAGATGTTGCTCGCGGGATGCGGCAACAGCTTGACCGTTGATCCCGACTCGGAGCTGCCGTCTGTCGGGCCATGGAGCGGCGATCAGATCTACAACGCCGCGATCATCATCTCGGTCGGCCAAGAGCTCGAGATGCCGCCGCGAGCTTGGATCGTTGCTGTGGCCACAGCCATGCAAGAGTCGCGACTCACGAACCTCGGTCACCTCGGCGACAGCAATGACCACGATTCACTTGGACTGTTCCAGCAACGACCCTCCTCCGGATGGGGCACACCCGAGCAAATTCAGGATCCCGTATACGCGTCGACGAAGTTCTACGAGAAGCTCAATACCATCGACGGTTGGGAATCGATGTCGCTCACTGAAGCGGCACAGCGAGTTCAGATCTCGGCGTACCCGTTCGCCTATGCGAAGCACGAGCCGGATGCGACCGACATCGTGAACGCACTGACCGGTGGTGGGGGCAGGACGTCCGCAGTGAATGTGAGTATGGGCGAGTGTGCAGCTCCTGGCGAACTTTCGGCTTCCGGCTGGATCGCGCCGTCCGAAGGCCCGGTCTGGTCGGGATTCAGGACCGCAGAGCGCCCCACACACCAGGGCGTTGACATTGGCTCTCCGAGAGGGGCGGCCATCGTCGCGGCCGCCAGTGGAACCGTCATCACCTCGGAATGCAACGCCTTCACGGCTGACGGCAGTCCGTATTCATGCGACATCGACGGGTCTCCATCGACGCCTGGCTGCGGCTGGTATGTCAATATCCTTCACGCCAACGACATTCTGACCCGCTACTGCCATATGGTGTCACAGCCTCTCGTGAGCGTGGGAGACGTGGTGACCGCAGGGCAGACAATCGGGTACGTCGGTTCGTCTGGGCACTCCTCCGGCCCGCACCTCCACTACGAAGTTCATTTGAACGGGGATCGATCGGCGGAGGGGGCCGTGGATCCTGTCGCCTTCATGAACAGTGTCGGAGCGCCGCTTGAGTTACCAGGAGCATCAGCTGCTCGACGACTTGAGTCGACCGGAGGTCCATGCGCTGCTCGACCGATACGCCCAGATGGCCCGCATCGACAAACCCACCCGCCGCAAGCGCCGCCAACCAAGTTCCGAGAGGCCGCCTCGCGTGACTTAACCTGGGAATCAGCGACAGTCTCTCACTCAGGCTGTCGGAACGGCTGATACACGGTCTTCCCCGACTGCCGCGCCTCGTAAGCCAAGCCGATGCGCTCCCGGTTGAACTCCCCCGAGCGCGACACTGCCTCGTCAGGCGGGAAGAACCCAAACTCGGCGATCTCCGCGGGCTGCAATCGACTCAGGTCTGGATCCTCGACCACACCGGCGTCGAAGAGATAGAACGTCAATGGCTCACCCACATACTCCGTCCCCGGAAGCCAGTCGAGCACTAGCAGACCCCCCACCGGAAGTCGAGCCCGATCTCCTCCATGATCCCACGGGCGCAACCCTCATGAGGCGTCTCGCCCCGGTCGACCCAACCACCGACGAACCCCCACTCGTCCCGAGAGATCGCCCTGACAAGCAGAACTCGCCCTTCAACGTCGGTGATGAACGCGCCTGCCACAGTTCCGGAGACCGCGATCCTGTCGATGAAGACCCGGCTCGGGGATCAGCATCTACCACAGGGCAAACCCTATCCAACCTCGCCTGGGCCACGACCGGCTCCTGCCCCTGGGGGCCAGAACTGAACACCAGCGAAATCAACTATCACTGCCGGACATCGGATTACCACCTCGGCAGACAAGGGATATTCCGAGAAAGGGTGATTCCAGACAACCAACTCTAAGCGATTGTCCGAGAGATTCGTTCGTTGTCCGCGCCGTGCAGCTTCAGTCCCCTGCGTAAGCGAGCAGATCCTCGCCACCCGAAACTTCGAGCACGCATTCTCCTGAGATCGTGACCTCGAAGTTGAACGTCTGGTCAGTGCCCTCGCCGTCCATCACTACCTCGTACGGAAAAGTCGTGACCGCATTCGGCGTGGCCCGGGCTTCGGACCCGATTGGAACGGCATAGCTGGTGCCCTCTCCATTGGCGGACTCCCACGCTTCCACGGCATCCAGCAGTTTTTGTGCGGATGGGCCGGTGTAATCAGAACACTGGGTCGCGGTAGCTGCATCCGGGTCCCGATCCCAGACGATGAAGCGCAAAATATCCAAGTCGAGTTCGCCCGGGCCTCCGCTCGGGTCATCCTCAATGTGTCGGACCGCCTCCGCCACGCAATAATCTCCCCCGTTCAACAGGATCGTGACCGTGAAGGACTCCTCGCGAATACCGTCTCCGGAAATGTAAGAGACAGTCGCGTCGACTTCATATCCATCCGGCGAAGCGATCGGAGTCTGCGTGTCCACCTCGACCTCCGGATACGTTCCCAGTTCCCCTTCATAGGATTCTCGAAGATCGACCAAATCAGAAGCGCCAGTTTCAGGCGCTGCACCATCGCAGAGGACCGCTTCGACCCGCTCGGTGTCGCCGTCGCTGCCGAATCGCAGGTAGCGCGAAGCGGCGTTGATTTCGTCAGTGGCGGGTTGATCGCGGGCGTCGGTGTCTCCTTCGTTGCCTCCGGAAGCGAAGCTCGGGGCCATCCAGGCTCCGGCGAGCAGCACTATGGCCCAGACGCCGGCCATTGAGGCCACCCGGCCCCAGTTCCTTGGCGGGTCGCCGAAGGCCGGCTCGTCGCCGTCAACCGGAACGACCTTGTACGCACGCTTCGAACCCTTGCCCACGATGACTACCGTACCGAAGCCCGGCACCACGCGTTCGGCTCGACCGCCTGTACCGCGCCGGGTGCGCTGGTTCCTTATGCTGATGACGCCCGCCTCGAACCGCTTGCAGGAGCAGCCGCTCATGACCGATACCCCGGGTTCAAGCTCGGCCCCGGACCCCGATCCCGATGGTCAGCCCTATCAGCCGTACATACCGCCACCGCCGCAGTACCAGTACCAGCCCGCTTCCGGGTTCTCCGCCATGCCAGGTGGAGGCAAGGGTGCTGTGGTGCTCCTGTGGATCCTGTTCGGATTCGGCATCTGCGCCGGGCTGATCGCCATCGTCGCGCTCGTCGGCATCTTCACCGTGCTCAGCTCCTCCTCGAATGCGCTCGGCGTCGTCCAGTCGGAATATCCGTTGTTGCTGCCCGTATTCGTTGTCATGGTGCTCCAGGTCGTGGCCTGGACGATCCTCCGCGGAGTATTTGCCGTGAGGATTATTCGGCGCAGCAGTTCGGCCAGGTCGGGCGCCGTCGCGTTGGAGGTCATCGGGATCGCGCTGACGATCGTCTCGACGCTGGTGCTCATGAGTATGGAGATCGACGGTGAGCCTCTGAGCGGGACCGGCGACCTCGGTGGGACATGCATCGGCCTGATTCTCTCCGGGATCGTCATTGGCCTGCTCTCCACCACCGACATGCGCGAATGGTGTGACCGGTGAGCCTTCGCCTCAAGGTCCGCGAGGCGTAAGCGGTTCAACCGGGGCTGTGTTCGCGGTCTTGAGGATCGCGACTCTCGATCCGGGAAAGCGCTTCTGGGGCCAGATCGAACGATCTCTTTGGGGGATGCTGTCGAATCCGACGCCGGTCCTTCGACGAAAGGACAGGAGGCGCGGCGACCGAGCCGCGCCGTCGAAGACGAGGAGCTGGCTCACGGCCTCTTCGGTGCTTTACATGTCCGTGTCGCTCGACGGGTATATCGCGGGCCCCAACGACCGGGTGGGCAACCCCGGCGGCGACGGCGGCGCGGTCGAACGGCTACACGCGTGGACCTACACCCAGGTGGGAAAGTGCGATCGTCCGCGCGGGTCCAGGCGCTCGTCGATGAGATGAACGCGACCGGCACTGTCCTGGCGGGCCGACGCACGGCCGAGCAGGTCGATCACTGGGGCGCCACCACGGAGTCCCGGTCTTCGTGCCCAGCCATTGGCCGCCGGGACCTTCGGCGGCGAACTTTCCACACGTGACGTATGTTGCCGACGGGATCGAGCATGCGATGGCGCTGGCGAAGTCCGCCGCCGGCGACCGGGACGTGCTGGTGCACGGCGCCTACACGGCGCAGCGCGCGCTTGAGGCCGGGGTACTGGACGAGTTGCAGATCCATCAGGTCCCTGTGCTGCTCGGCGCTGGTCGGCGGTTGTTCGACCTTTTGCCCCGGCGGATCGAATTGGCGATAGTCCGGGTGGTCGACACCCCCGAGGCCACCCATGTCCGCTATCGCGTCCAGCGCTGAACCGGCCGGACTACCGGCTGTGCGACCATCCGGGACTATTGCAGATCGGCGAGGAGGTCGTCGAGGGCTTGGTTAAGGGCTTCGGCGTTGGCCGGCCCGAACCAGGTGGTGCGGATGCGTTCGTTGTTGCCATTCGGAGTCTCGTGGTCGGCGGCGAACCGGTGCAGGGAGCGGGTCTCCTCGCCCAGGGAACGGCCGACGCCTTGGAAGAGGCTGCGGACATAGCGGTCGGCGTCGTCGGAGGCGATGCCGTGTTCCACAGCCCACGACGCGAGCGTGGCGAGATAGTGGTAGTGGGTGGCGAACGTCCCCGTCAGCGTGGAGAAGATATTGAAGTCGGACTCGTCCGCGGCCGGGAGGGTCCCGCCCAAATGCTCGAAGAACGCCTCCGCCGCCGGGTGGGGCGGAAACGTCACCGTGACGGAGCGGCGTTCACGGACGGTGGGCAAAGGGATGGCCCGTACCAGCGCGGCGTCGGTGTCCAGCATCTGGCGCAGCTCGTCGTTGCCGACGCCGGCCATGACGTTGACCACCGTCTTGTCCTCATCCACGCTCAGGCCGGCGAGCGCTTCATGCCGGTCCTGGCGGCGTACGGCGATGATGACCAACTCGGAGCGGTCCACCACTGCTTGGTTGTCGGCGCAGACCTGCACGCTCGCGTAGCGCTTGGACAACTCGTTGGCCGTGCGGGCTCCCCGGGGAGAGAGGAACACCGACGGCGCGTCGGCGATGCCCTCGCACAGGCCTTCTACGAGGGCTCGGCCGATCTCGCCCGCCCCGATGATGCCAATAGGCTCCACTGCGTCTACCTCCGAAGTGCGCGGCGTTCGTGCCCAGATGTTATTCCGGGTCGGTGACTGGACCCCGTAGCGCCCCTGGGTGCCTCAGTGAACCTTCGACTTGCGTGAGTCCTTTTGCAGGACGAGGCCCTCTGGCAGAACAGCCGCTGTCCATCTCCGTCTTCTCCCATGAGCTGTGCTGTTCTGCCAAGCCGACTGTTCGTCTTGATGGACAAGGGCTACGGCGAGTGCCCCCTGCCTTGGTGGTCACTGCCTCCAAGGTTTTCGGGGTCAAGTCCCGGTCCCCGGTTCAGATGGTCGGCACCTGGTCGAGGAAGCCATGGACGGCAGCGATCTTGCCGCTCTCGTCCAGGTTGATCACGTCGAAGCCGATCACCGGCGACTCCTCGCCCTCGGGGCCGAGACCCCATTTGAATCGGGCCTGATTGTGATGACCGTCGACATCACCGGCGAGAGTGAATCTCCAGCCGGGGAACTGAGCCTGAGCTCCAGCGATGAATGCCGACACTCCCTCGTGGCCGGAGACTTCTGCCATCGGGTCCACATAGGTGACGTCGTCAGTGAAGAGCGAGGCTACGAGTTCGGTACGACGCTGCGGGTCAGTGGCGTTGAAGGCGTTGAGATAGCTGGTGGCGATGACATCGAAGTCGCGCATGTCCATTCCTTCAGTGTGTCGGCCTCGCCGTGTTGCGAGGACGAGACCAGCATGTCGTCCGGGGCGCCGTCCGTCGATTACCTCGGAGGTAATCAGACTCGTTACCTGTGGTTCTAGGATTGGGTGCGTGGCGACGGAACTGTCGGAGTGCACGACCGGCGGCCTGCTCCGGCATTGGCGCAATCAGCGGCACCTGACTCAGCAGGAACTCGCGTTGGCGTGCAATGTCTCGGCACGGCACCTCAGCTTCATTGAGACCGGAAGATCGAGGCCGACCTCGGACATGATCATCAAGCTGTGCGAGCAGCTCGATGTGCCGCTGCGGCACCGCAACGACATGCTCCTCGCCGCCGGGCACGCCCCGGCATACGGCGAGACGTCCCTGGATCAGCCGCCGATGAAGGCCGTCAGTGCCGCACTGATTCAGATCCTGGACGGGCACCTGCCGTTCCCCGCCCTGGTAGTCGATCGGCAATGGAATATGGTGGACGCCAATGCCGCGGTCGATCTGCTGATCTCGGGTTGTGCCGCCGAATTGCTGGATCCGCCTGTGAACGTGCTGCGGTTGAGCCTGCATCCGGAAGGGCTAGCCCCGCGAATCAGGAACCTGCCGCAGTGGCGCGGCCATGTGCTTTCGAGGCTGGATCACCAGATTTGGGTCACCGGTGACACCGAACTCGGCCGATTGCGGGCGGAACTGGCCGGATATCCCGGCGGCACCGATCACGCGCCGAAGCATGAACCGGTCGTCCCGCTGCGAGTGGACGCCGATGCGGGGGCGTTGTCGCTCATCAGCACGACGACGGTGTTCGGCACCCCGATGGATGTCACCGTGGCCGACCTCGCGATCGAGTCTTTCTTCCCCGCGGACGCCCGAACCGCCGAGTTCTTCAAGGCCCGAACAGATCTCTGACTTCGCTCGGAGGCGGCGCGTCGCTGCCTGAGCGCACTCGTACGAATGTGTAACGATTTTCGGCGCGCGCAGTGCGCGTACTTCCCGATCAATCGAATACGGAAGCGGCGGGCCGCCTCTCAAACGCCAATCTGACCGGCGGCCCGCCTTCCCAAACCATCGGAAGGAAACCTCCATGGTCAGTGTCAGCGTACGCCAAAAACCGCTCGTCGCGGCAGAGCGAAACTCGTACGAGTACCCGCATCCCGACAATCCCGGCCTGAGCGAAGTCCCTGGTGACGGCTTCTACGACTGGGCAGGACGCCGCCTGTTCCTGCCGAACGGATCACCCGATCCGGCTACACCCGGCGCCTACCGCTACCAGACCCGGCCCGACTTGTGCGATGTCGGAGCGCCGGACTCCGATCCGGCCAGTCCGCGCTACGAGCCATCGCACCTGCGTCACCGACCGGGCGACACGTTCGAGATCGGCGGCAAGCCCCACGACCCGGAGGACCCCGGCACGTACGGCACTCGGGGCTGGCGGCCCGACAAGCGCACCGGCCGTCATCGTCGCGGCGAGTTGTCCGACCCGATCCCGCCGTGGGAAGAGTCTCCCGACCGTGATCCGGTCGCCGACGGCCGTCCCAGTCCGATCCCGCGCCGCCGAAGGCTCTGTACCGAACCCGACTCCGAGCCCGAGGAGCCGTTCCGGTTCTCGAAGCTCCGTGAGGACGCCGGTCCTCGCCGTCGAGACGGTCGTCGGCCGACGGCTTCGGTTCGCGGTCCTCGTCGGTCAACCTCGTCTGCGCGCGACCTTCCTCTACCGCGATCCGCCGGTCCTCGGATCGGTCATCGGCCTCGACGGAGATCGCCCCCAGCTGCGGGTGTCCACTCCGATCCACATGGAATGGGCCGCGACGCACGCGAAGGCGATCGTCGACTTCGCTACGCGGACTTGGACCGCTATCGAGCGCGATCGCGACCACTGAAAGCCCGTCCTGGGCGTGCCCTCGGGCACGGCCACGGTCACGCGCCGCTCAGCGACTGCACCAGGCTCGCACTTCGGGGCGCCTGAGCAGGATCATCGCGGCGACGCAGACGCCCACCACGAGGAGTTCTCCTGGGGCGAATATCAGCAGTCGTATGCCCGAGGATCCCGACACCGCCAGAAGGGAGACGAGCCAGACGGCGGCTGCGGGGATGATGGTCGCTTCGAGGGCGATCACCCCTTGCCGCGCCCTGTCGCGCCCACGCGCGATCCGGATCGCGAAGACGGCGGACAGGGCGAGGACGAGCAGCATCACCAGGTTCGAGGCGACCAGCCTGGCGGTGAACGCCAAGTCGCCCGTGAAGGCCTTGAGCAGCGGAGTGCCGGTCTCTGCCGCCGCACTCGCCGTGAGCATGAGCGCCCTGGCCCCGAACAGCAGCACAGCGCAGGGCTACATGCCCATTTGGATCCACAGGAGCGCCACCGCGGCGGTCGCGGCACCGGGCATACGACTTCTCGGCGGCGCGGGGTCGCCCAGAGGGACCGGCGGGAGGTGCCCGAGGTCGACGTGGGCCTCGAACGTCGGGCGGCTCGGTCCGGTCGACAGGGTCATGCGGCGCTCCAGTGACTGGTGTCGGATCGCGACCATCTTAGATCAGACGTACGACGGAGTAAGGCCTGCCCTACCTATAAGACGCCTGGTCACAGGCTCGTCCGGGGGCTTCGTGCTCTCTAGATTTGAAGTATGCTCAAGACATTCAAGCAGGTCGGCATCGACACGGCCTACCTTCTCTCGTCGTTCCCCATCGCCCTGCCGGGGTTCGTCATCGCCGTCGCCGGCTTCTCCGCCGGGATCGGCACCGCCGTCGTGTGGGTCGGCGTCCCGATCCTCGCGGCGACCCTGTGGGCCCTGCGCGGCGTCGCCGCCGCCGGGCGCGCGCCGCTCCCGGCCGTGCTCGGCCAAGCGATCGCGACGCCGCGGCACAAGAAGGCGCCCGCGAACGCCTCGGTCCTGCGCCGCTTCCTCACCGCCGTGACGGACGGCCAGTCCTGGCTCAACCTGCTGTGGTCCGTGGTGAACTTCCCGGTCGCCATCGTCGGCTTCGTGGTGGCGCTGTCGTGGTGGGCCGCCACGGTCACCTCGCTCCTCTACCCGCTGTACGGCTGGATCATCCGCCGCGCGGCCGGTGAGGGCGACGGCCTGGAGTACGCCACGCGCTGGCTCGGCTGGGGCGACTCGTACGGCGCGATCTCGATCCTCGCGTTCATCGGCGGCGCCGTGATGGCCCTGCTCCTGCCGCTGGTCCTGCGCGGTTGCGCCCTCATGCAGGCCTCCATCGGCCGCGCCCTGCTCGCCTCGCTCCCGGAGACCGAGGACGTCCCGGCCGACCTCGAGCGCCGCATCGGCACCCTGGACGCCGAGCTCACCCGCGTGCGCTCGCAGCTCACCACCGCTTCCGAAGTGCGCTGAGCCGCTGCATTCCCGGGCGCGTCAGCGTCCGGGAATCACCGGAGCCGGGCGCGGAATTCGGACAAGTGCGGGCCTTCGCGGTCGGGGACGGCCTTCACCTCGGCGGTCAGCGTCATCTCCGTGGTCTCCCCGGGAGGCAGCGTCATGCTCCGGCGCCATTCGGCCTGGGTCAGGTCGAGCCTGGTCGACGGGCCGAGCTGGGTGCGGGGAGCCGGGATGCTCACGGTGAGGTCGTGCGGCCCCGGGGGCAGTTGGAGCCACATCCTCGTCCACGACGCCTTGATCGGCCTGCCGTCGACGGAGACCTCCGGGGCCGGGACCCAGGGACGGCACGCGGGCGCCTCGGGCTCGCCGATGCGGACCGCCCGCCAGCGCTGGAGGAGCGAGGGCTTCCGGCCTCCCGCGAGCGCGGCGAGCGTGGCCTGGTCGTGCTCCTCGAGCATGTAGCGCAGGTGCAGGCTCAGGGCCGCCCATCCGGGCGCGGGCGCGAGACGCTCGGGTTCGTCGTCGTCGAGGATGCGCACCTCGTTGTCGGAGCCGTGGGCGGGAGCGTGGGCCACGGTGGTCGGCTTGCGCCGGAACTGCTTGACCAGGGACACGCCGATGACGCCCAGGCCTACTGCGACGCCGACGCCCATCGCCCCGAAGGCGAGGGCGCTGCCGAGCGCCTCCGAGTCGAGGGCATCGGTCGTCGTCGCCAGGATGGTGAGGAGTGCCGCCAGGGCGAAGATGCCGAAGACGAGGATGACGTACCAGTTCGCCCGCCCCAGACCGCTCCGGTGCCCGCCGAAGGACACGCCTTCCCACAGTTCGTTGTCCGCCTGGTGGTAGCGGTGCGCCTGGGCGCCGATGACGCTGCAGTAGTCGAGGTCCCTGCGCTCGCCTCTGGCGAGGTCGACCACCTCGTACGAGCGGGTGTGGCTGCTGGTGACCGCGATGAGGTGCCGGCCGGGGGGCAGCGTCAGTTTCGTCGTGCCCCAGCCCCACGAGGCGGGCATGCCGTCGACGCTGACCACGGGGACGAGGGGCCTGGCGACACGGAAGTCGGGGCTCCATTGGCGCGAGGGGTATCTGCCGTACGCGGTGCGGACCACGACGGTCGCGTTCGCCGCGTCCGTGTCGTCGCGAGGTCCCATGTGGAGTCTGCGCCCCGCCTGGACGCCGACGGCGGCGTCGGGGTGCGGTCGGGCCGCCCAGTCGCGGAACGGCGGGAACGCCTTGAACGAGCCGAGTCGTTTCAGGCCCGGCAGCACCGGCCAGGCGACCAGCGCCACCAGCATGAGGGCCGCCAAGGTGATGCTGAAGATCTCCTCGGCGTCGAGCCCGTCCGAGCCACCCACTGTTCGCCGCCTCCTGGTCGCTGTAGTTGTGCAGAGCCGCTACAGCATAAACACGCCTCGCATTCGACGGCACCGGGCATGGTCAAGGCGCTCCGGCGTTCGGAGCTGCGGAGACGCCTGACTCGTCATTGCCCGGAACGGGTCTGGCGAATGGTAGGTTCGGCCTCATGGCATACGCTTCGTCCCCTGATCACCAGGCCTCGATCGATTTCGGGGAGGAGGTCGACCGCTTCCGCCGGCACGCCGCCGCCCATGTCGACGAGGACCGGCGCACGGCCGAGCGGATCTCGCGGCCCGAGGACGCGGTCATGGTCGATGTCGGCTGCGGCGCGGCCGGTGTGGCGCTGGCGCTCGCCGAGGCCCACCCAGTGGCGCGGGTGGTCGCCGTCGACGCCGAGGCATCGGTGGTCGACCTGGCGCGTGAGCGTTCCGAGCAGACCGGTATCGCGATCGAGACGGCAGTGGCCGATGTCGGCGAGCCGGAGCGCCTGGCGGCCGTCGTCGGTGCGTCCGCCGATGTCGTCTGGGCGGGGCACGTCCTCCATCACACCGCTGATCAGCAGGGCGCCGTCGACGCCTTGGCCCGTCTGCTCGCGCCTGGCGGGCGCCTGGCCATCGGCGAGGGCGGACTCAGCGCCCAGTTTCTGCCGTGGGACGTCGGCGTGGGCCGTCCCGGCCTCGAGGCGCGCCTGGCCGAGGCCCGTTCGCGGCGCATGGAGGCCGAGCACTTGGAGCACGGCGCCAAGCCGCTGCCGTACGGCTGGAACCTCGCTTTGGAGCACGCCGGCCTGAGCGAGGTACGGACGTTCCACGACGTCACCACCGTGCCGGCGCCGCTCGAAGGAGCCGAGCTGCGCCTGGCGCTTGAGCGCCTGGCGGCCTGGGTCGGCTGGTTCGAGGACTTCATGGACGCCGAGGACCAGGCGGCCTGGGAGGCTCTGCTCGACGCCGACAGTCCGCACTGGCTCGGCGAACGCCGCGATCTCCACCATCTCGAGATCCAGACGACCTATATGGGCGCCAAGCGCTTATCGGCGGCGGCGCGACGCCGGAGCCGGCAGGCGGGTATTCAGTCGTCGGGGTCGAGTGTGCCGGTCTCGACCTCGAGCTGGAAGAGCCGGTCGAGTGCCGCCAGGCCGTGCACGTCGTCGAGGCCCTCGGCGCTCGCGAAGTCGCTGAGGAGATCGAAGCCGTCGCTGACGCCGAGCTTCCCGAGCCGGTAGGCCGCCTCGATGCGCCCGTACCACGGGAAGTTCGCGTCCACGGCGAGCGCCGAGTACGCCTCGATGCCGCTGTCGCGGCGGATCCCGTGGAGCGTCTCGGCCGCGTCGAGGCCGAGATTGTAGTCCATCGTGGACTCGATGCCCTTGATCAGTCGCCACAGCGCCCGCTCCGCCTCGGCGGGGTTGTCGTCGGCGAGCTGTTCGGCGCAGATGATCCGCAGGCGCGAGGTGATGTGCGGTGCGGTCGCCAGGTGCCGGAACGCCGTCGAGGCCGAGGATCGGTCGACCAGGCGCAGCATGTTGGCCGCGCCGTGGCGCACGTACTCGGAGACGCGGTTGTCGGCGACCAGCTGCATGAGCGCGATCTCGGCGGCCCCCGCGGCGCAGTCGACGAGGGCGCTGGCGGCGTCGAGTCGGTACCGGTCGTCCACTGACGCATCGGTCGCGATCAATTCAAGGGCGCGCATGCCTTGATCGGCGCTGAACCGGCCCATGTGCTCGGCCGCCTCCAACCGCACCTCGATGTCCACATCGGATGCGGTGACGACGGTCGTCAGCCGCATCGCCATGTCCTTGCCGCCGAGGTCGACGAGGTCCTGGATCAACTGGATGCGCAGGTCGGCCTCGATGCCCTCGTTCCGGATGCTGCCCATGAGGTTGCGCATCGCACGCTCGCGCCGCTCGGGTGAACGCACCGCCTCGGCGTCGCGGGCGACGTCGATGGTCTCGGAGATCTCGCCCATCGCCTGCTCGCGCCAGAACGGGCTCGGTGTCGGTTCGGCGTACTGCCGGTGCCGCTGCCACCGCCAGGCCGCCGCCCACGTCGCGACCAGCGCCAGGCACAGTAGGCCGTAGCCCCAGAAGCGGTTGACGGCCGACACCTCGACCACGGGAACCAGGGCGAGCAGGCCGGAGAACCGGAGCGTCCACCACCCCACTGACTGGACAGTCGCCATACGTTGAACCTCGGGTAGAAGCTGGTCTCGTCGCTGCCTGTTCGGGGAGGTGAGGGGCCGGGGCCATAGAGCTTAGATCCCGGACGCGAACGGCCATCGCACAGGGCGTGCGACCGACGGTCATCCGTGCGGGTGAATCGGTCCCGAGTGCCTGCGGAGAGCGGCCGATCGGTGCTCGGTCGCCACCGCCCGGAGCGTGACACTGATGCTGAGCGGTGCGCGGACCGCTATCTGCGCGAGACTCGGACCCGGATGAACCGCTGTAGGATCGATGCACCCCGGTGAAGGCGTTCACCACCACGCAGAGCCCACCAGAGCAGACGAGGCCGAGAGAGCGATGACCTACCCGCCGCCCCCCGGAGGCTACGACCCGCAGCAGTACCACGTGTCGAGCCAGCCGCCCCAGCAGCCCAGCGACCCTTACGCTCAGGGCTACAACGCTCCGCCGCCTCCGAACTACGGCCCGGGCCCCGGCCAGTACCAGCAGCCGCCGAACATGACGCCGCCCATCGGCGTCCAGCCCGGTTACCCGCCCGGCGCGCCCTCGCCGCTGCCGCCGCAGGTCCCGCCGCCCCAGCAGGGCGGCAACCTCGGGATCATCCTCGGCGTCATCGTCGGTCTCGTCGTGCTCCTCGGTGTGGCCGCGATCCTCATCGTCCCCGGGATGCTCGAGGACGACGGGCCCACCACCGCGGGCGAGGAGACCACCTCCGATGCCGAGGAGCGGTCTTCCGAGGACGAGGCGACCGCGGAGGAGGAAGAGAGCCCCGCCGCCGAGGAGGAGTCCGGCTCGGGCGACTTCGGCGACTGGGGCACCGCGATCAGCTCCGACGACTTCGAGGAGAACTCCCCGGAGGGCGCCGCGATCCGCTGGGAGATCGCCGTTGACGACGGCGATCTGGAGTCCCTGGCCGCGCTCATGTGTTCGAGTCCGAGCGAGGGTCTCCAGCGGGAATACGACTACGAGGCCGAATACGGCCAGGCGTGGAACTACGACTTCATCATCTGGGCGATCGCCAAAGAGCCGGCGAACGGCCAAGTCGAGCTCTGGGCCGGTTGGACCTGGGACGACACTGCACCGGCGAGCCAGGAGGACCTGGACTCCGGCGGCGGCAATTACTACACCGCCGTGGAAGAGGACGGCACCTGGAAGATCTGCGACATCGCCTACTGACGACGCCCAGCTCCTCTACAGGGGATTATGTCGGGCCGATGCCGTTTCGCCGGAAGTTATCCACAGGGCGAAACACAGTCCTTGACGGAGTGTGCCCGTTCGGTGACGCTTGAGTCATGCTGCAGATACCCGCATACCGCACCCGGGCCCAGGCCGGACCCGCATCGCCGGGCTCCGGCCTGCGCGAGCGTTTCCAGGCCGTGTCCGAATCGGACGCCACTGTCGTCGCGACCGGCCGCACCGCCGCCTGGATCCACGGCTTCGACGTGCTGCCGCCGGGCGTCGGCGAACACGAGTGGCCGCTCGAATGCGCCGCTCGGGTGCCCGGGATCGACACCACCGTCGTCGACGGGCTCCCGGTCACCCGGCGCGCCCGCACGCTCGTGGACTGCGCCGCCGACCTGCCGCGACTCGAGGCGGTCGCGGCGGCCGAGTTCCTGAAGGCCGGGGTCGACACGCGCGGTCTGGCGGCGGTCCTCGAACGGCTGCACGGCGACCGCCTGCGCCGGGCGAACGCGACACTGCTCGCCGCCGATCCGAGGGCCGAGTCGCCCATGGAGTCGTGGACCCGCTGCCTCATCGGTGACGCCGGCCTGCCCGCGCCCACCCCGCAGCTGCGCGTCAGGATCCCCGGCGGGCGGTCGGCGTTCCTCGACCTCGGCTGGGAGCGGTGGCGGCTCGCCGTGGAGTACGACGGTGTGGCCGCCCAGATCGGAACGGCGGGCGAGTCGAGCGACCGCCGGTGCCACCGCGCGCTGCGGAGCCTCGGCTGGGAAGTGCTCGTGCTCACGGCCGCGGACGTGACGGAGGACCCTCGCGGCTGGCTCGTCGGCCTGCGAGAGGCGCTCCTCGAACGCGGATGGGGCCCTGATCTGCCGGTTCTTCACGATGTCGGCGCTCGCATCGAGGCCGTGGGCGACGCTATGGGGCGCGCATGAGCGCGACGATCTCGGCGCCGTCACGCTACGATCGGGGCGAGCAATGTTCGAGTCCCGCGTGGCAGGTCGTCAGGAGTACGTGTGTCGGAAGCGTCCTTCACCGGATTCGCGCACCCCGCGCTCCCCACCGTCGACGAGATCAGGGCGTGGGCGCTCGACCCGCTCTCGGTCGCGCCCGAGGGCCGCCAGTGGGATCTCACGCTCGCCACCGACGAGCTGGTCGACACCTGGCTCGAACTCGCCGCCGACGCCACCTGCCCGAAACGCTCGTTCGCGCTGCACGTCCTCTACATCTACGCCGGCGACGCCGTGCGCACGAGGTTCCGCGTCCACTCGCGCAAGCGCGTCGACAAGCTCCTCGACAAGGCGCATGAGACGCGGGACCAGTATGTTGGACTGTGGGCCGCCAACACCAAGGCGCTCATCCGCCAGCCGGACCTGTTCGACTACGACGAATGGTGCAACGGCGGACTCGTGCGCCGGCCGCGGCGGCTGGCTCCCGGTCCGACCAGAAGGTAACGCACATGTCAACGCCCGATCCGAACATGCGCGTCTCGAATGCCGAGCGCGAAGCGATCATCGCCCGTCTCCACGCCGCCACCGAAGAGGGGCGGCTCGAACTCGACGAGTTCGCCGAGCGCTCCCGCAACGCCTACGCCGCGAAGACGTACGGCGAGCTCCAAGGGCTCCTGGACGACCTGCCCGACCCCGGCGGCACCCTCGCCGTGCCCAAGAACGCCGCTCCGCTGTCGCGGCGCGCCGCGAGCGCCCCGGCCGAACTCCGGCTGAACCCCAAGGCCTCCTCCGTCGAGCGCAAGGGTGAGTGGATCGTCCCCTCGAGCATCACGGTCAACGCCAAGGCCAGCAGCGTGAAGCTCGACTTCCGCCACGCGGTCATCCGCGACGCCGAGGTCGAGATCGACGGTGACCTCATCGCCTCCTCGTTGGAGCTGGTGCTGCCCGCGGGCGGCTACGCGGTGGACGAGCACTTCGACGTGATGGCCAGTAGCGTGGCAAATAGATGCCCCTACAAAGGACAGAACGGCGTGCGGTTCATCGTGCGAGGACGCGCCAAGGCCAGTTCGGTGTCGGTCCGGTATGAGCGCCGCTTCCTTTGGTGGCGTTGGTAGGCGAATCGGTACCGCGCGAAGCCGCTCCGGCCGCCACCTGCGGCGGGATCCGGCGATGCTCCAACGTCACGGAGACGTAACAGTATCGGGCGCCCATCGAAATATCCTCATATGAGGGTTTACAGCGAGTCGCACTCACAATAGGCTCGCTTGCGTGCGCTGCTTTCTACCCTGCGCAGCGCTCGTCCCCTTTGAGAGGAGCTCATCGAATGGGATCTTCGTCCCCCCATCTCTCCGGAAGACGCGCAAAGACGCGCGCCAGGTCCGGAGCCAGGATCACGTTGGCGGCAGCGACCGTCCCGATGGTGATCGCTGGACTCACCACCGTGGCCGGACCGGCCTCGGCCGAGCCCGCCGCGCTCCCCGAGGTCTCCCCCGAATACCACAAGGAGGCCCCGACCCAGGACGTCGAGTACACCGACGGCTTCTACGTGGTCCAGCTCGCCGACGACCCCATCGCCACCTATGAGGGCGGCGAGGCCGGCATCGAGGCCACCGCGCCCGCCGAGGGCGAGACCATCGACTTCGATTCACCCGAGGTCGAGGAATACCGAGAGCACCTCGCCGACGAGCGTGAAGCGGTCATCGACGAGCACGACATCGAACCGGTCGCCGAGTACGACACCGTGTTCGCCGGATTCGCCGCCCAGCTGACGGCCGCCGAAGCCGAGCAGCTCGCCCAGAGCGACAAGGTCGTGTCCGTCGCCCCCGACGAGATCCGCCACCTCACCACCTCCACCACGCCGGAGTTCCTCGACCTCACCGGCAGGAAGGGCGCCTGGAACCGGTACTTCGGCGACCCCGAGAAGGCCGGAGAGGGCGTCA
Source organism: Glycomyces tarimensis (assembly GCF_054776215.1). NCBI lineage: Bacteria > Bacillati > Actinomycetota > Actinomycetes > Glycomycetales > Glycomycetaceae > Glycomyces > Glycomyces tarimensis. The sequence continues at coordinate 200,543 of NZ_BAAHCB010000020.1, read as the reverse complement.
TCGTCGGCGTCATCGACTCGGGCATCTGGCCCGAGAACCCGTCCTTCGCCCCGCTGCCCGAACCCCGCCCCGACCAGGACGTCATCGACGCCAAGTGGCAGGGCGAGTGCGAAGAGGGCACCGACGAGGACCCCGACGCCAACATCACCTGCAACAACAAGTTGATCGGCGCCCGCTGGTTCGACTCTCGCGGCGTCTCGGTGAACGGCTACGCCTCCCCCCGCGACCAAGACGGGCACGGCACCCACACCGCCTCCACCGCCGCCGGCAACCACGAGGCCGAAGTCATCATGGACGGCGAGGAGTTCGGCACGGTCTCCGGCATGGCCCCGGCCGCCCGCATCGCCGCCTACAAGGCCTGCTGGGACGGTTGCAACACCGCCGACCTCGTCGCCGCGGTCGAGGCCGCGGTCGCCGACGGCGTCGACGTCATCAACTACTCCATCAGCGGCACGACCACGCCCGAGTTCCTCGACCCGGTCGCCATCGCGTTCTTCAACGCCGCCGCCTCGGGCGTGTTCGTCTCGGCCAGCGCCGGCAACAACGGGCCGGTCACCGTCGCCCACCAGGAGCCGTGGACGACCACCGTCGCGGCCTCCACTCACGACATGACCTCCCGTTCGGAACTCACGTTCGGCGACACCACCACCAAGGTCGGCGCGATCAACGGCGCCGCCGAATGGCCGATCAAGCTCGGCGTCGACGCCGCCCTCGACGGGACCGACCCCGAGGCCGCGGCCGGCTGCGACCCGGGCACGCTCGACCCTGCCAAGACCGAGGGCTTCGCGGTCCTGTGCGAGCGGGGCAACCTGTTCACCGACATGGCGAACGAGGTCGCCAGAGCCGGAGGCCTGGCGCTCCTCGTGCGCGACGTCCAGGACCTCGGACCGGCCACGGTCGTCACCTCTCAGGCGGTGCCGACCCTCCACGTCGACTACTCCTCCGGCCTGGAGCTGGCCGAGTGGGTCGCCGCGACCGAGGACCCGGTCGTCTCGGTCACCACCTCGGAGCGCGAGAAGCAGACCGCTCCTTCGATGGCCGCGTTCTCCTCCTCCGGTCCGGCACAGGCGGCCGGGCAGAACCTGCTCAAGCCCGACATCACCGCTCCCGGCGTCGAGATCCTCGCGGGTCTGACCCCGGAGCACAACCGCGGCAACGACTACGGCGCCTCGCAGGGCACCTCGATGTCGAGCCCGCACATCGCCGGCCTGGCCGCGCTGCTCGTCTCGGAGAACCCCGACTGGACGCCGATGGCGGTCAAGTCGGCCATGATGACCACGGCGTACCAGACCGACAACTCCGGCGATCCGATCCAGCGCGGCGGCGAGGACGCCACGCCGTTCGACTTCGGCGCCGGCCACGTCGACGGCAAGGCCATGTTCGACCCGGGCCTGGTCTACGAGTCGAACGCCACCGACTGGATCCAGTACATCTGCGGCACCTCGGAGGCGGCCAAGATCGCGGCCACCTGCGAGAGCGTCGGCTCGATCGACCCCTCGCAGCTGAACTACCCGTCGATCGCGGTCGGCGAGCTCGCCGGCGCAGAGACGATCACCCGCACCGTCACCAACGTCTCGGACCGCGGCGGCCTCTACAAGGCCAAGATCGACGCGCCCGACGGCGTGAAGGTCTCGGTCGACCAGCGCTGGCTGTACGTCAGGCCGGGCGCATCGGCGACGTTCACCATCACGATCGAGCGCACCGACGGCGCGTTCGGCGAGTGGGCCTTCGGCGACATCACCTGGAAGGAGATCGGCTGGAAGGGCCACGAGGTCCGCTCCCCGATCGTCGTCAAGCCGGCGTATCTGAGCGTCGAGGACGAGATCAGCCTCTCCGGCGCCTCCGGCGAGACGACGCTGGCGGGCACGTCGGGCTTCGACGGCACGCTCGGCACCTCGGTCTCGGGCCTGGTGCCCTCCGATGTCTCGACCGCGACGCTGACCGACCCGGACAGTTCCTCGTTCCCGACCGACGACCCGGTCGAGAGCTCGCACACCGAGTCGTTCGAGTTCACCGCGCCGGCCGACTCGGCGGTGGTGCGCTTCGCGACCTTCGGCTCCGAGCACCCGGACGGCACCGACCTCGACCTGTTCGTCTACGAGAAGGCCGACGACGGTTCGCTGACCCTGGTCGACTACTCGGCCTCCGGCGGGACGGACGAGACGGTGACGCTGCCGGGCGGACACACCTTCGTGGTGTTCGTCGACCTGTGGGACGGCCCCGACAGCCTCGACGCGGCGCTGCACGCCTGGATCGTGCCGAGTTCGGACGAGGGCAACCTGACGGTCTCCCCGAGCGAGCAGACCGTCGCGCTGGCCGAGCCGTTCGAGCTGTCTCTGGCGTGGTCCGGCCTCGCGGCCGAGTCCCGCTACATGGGCACGCTCGACTTCATCGCCGACGGCGAGTCGGTCGACTCCACGATCGTGAACGTCGTGACCTGATCCGTCCGACCGATCGATGAAGGCGCTCGCCGCGGATCTTGCGGCGGGCGCCTTCTGCCTCTACGTTTGGCGGTAGCCCGATGACTCCCTGGAGGAGCTGTGCCACGTCGCCTGGTCTCGCTCTCGCTGCTCGCCCTCGCCGTGGTCGTCGCAGCCGTCCTCGGCCTCTCCACATGGCGCCCGGACGGGGGCCGGACGCAGACGCCGGCCGACGCCGCCGAGGTCGAACAGGACGGTCCGGTGCGCGTCATGCCGCTGGGCGACTCGATCACCGGCAGCCCCGGCTGCTGGCGCGGCAAGCTGTGGGACCTGCTCACCGATGCCGGACACGAGATCGCCTACGTCGGCTCGCAGGCGCGGGAATGCCCGCCGAGCGAAGCCGCCCCGTTCCACGAGGGGCACGGCGGGGTCCGCGTCACCGAGGCGGTCGCCGGCGGCGACGCCAGGCGGTGGCTGGAGATGAACACCCCGGACGTGCTGCTCATGCACTTCGGCACCAACGACCTCTGGCGGTCGGTCCCGCAGGACCGCGTCCTGGAGGCGTACACCGCGGTCGTGGAGGACCTGCGCGAGCTCAATCCGGAGGCGGTCGTCCTCGTCGCCCAGATCATTCCGCTGCACCCGATGTCCGGCTGCGGTGACTGCCCCGAGCGGGCGATCGACCTCAACGCCGCGATCCCGCGGTGGGCGGCGGCCCTGAGCACCGAGGCGTCGCCGATCACGGTGGTGGACCAGCACACCGGGTTCGATCCCGTCGGCGACACCACCGACGGCGTCCACCCGAACGAGCAGGGCTCGGTCAAGATCGCCGAGAACTGGTTCGACGCGCTCGACCCGATCCTGGACTGACGCGGGATGCTTCATTCTTTCGCCGCCCGCGATTGATCGCGATGGATGTTTGCGATAACATCGATGTACCTCGATTCCCTCTCAGGACGCCTCCACCGGCAACCGAGGCGTCCCCTTACCCGGCAAGCCATTGGAGCCCAAGCATGTTCCGACCGACTCTCAGACGCGGGCGCACCCTGGTCGCGCTCGCCCTCACCGCGGCCCTGGCCGCCTTCGGCCTCGTCGCCGCCTCCCAGGCGCCGGCGCAGGCCGCCATCACGCCCGGGACCTGGTACATCATCACCAGCGCCCACTCCGGGCTCGCCCTCGACATTCAAGACGCCTCCACCGAACCCGGGGCCATTCTGACGCAGTGGAACCGCACCGAGGCGACCAACCAGCAGTTCCGCTTCATCGACGCCGGCGACGGCTACTACCGCATCCAGGCCCGCCACTCGGGCCTCGTCCTCGACGTCTACGAATGGAACCCCGACGACGGGGCCACCATCTCCCAATGGACCGATCTGAACGGCACCAACCAGCAGTGGTCGGTCACCGAGCACGACGACGGCAGCTACAGCTTCATCAACCGCTTCTCCGACAAGGCCCTGGACCTGTGGGACTTCTCGACCGAGCCGGGCGCCCGCATCTCCCAGCACACTTACAGCGGCCAGGCCGTCCAGCAGTGGCGGCTCGAGGACGTCGGGGGCGGCTCGCAGGACGAGCTGACCAACCCGATCCGCGACAACGGCGCCGACCCGTGGATCGAGTACTGGGACGGGTATTACTACCTGTCCACCACCACCTGGGACTCCACGGTCATCATGCGCCGCGCCACCACCCTCGCCGGCCTCAAGACCGCGACCGACACCGTCGTCTGGAACGACGCGAACACCCCCAGCCGCTGCTGCTCGCACTGGGCGCCGGAGTTCCACCGCATCGACGGCACCTGGTACCTCATGTACACCTCGGGCAATTCCCAGACCAACCTCGACGGCCAGAAGCTCCACGTGCTGCGCTCGACGAGCTCGACTCCCATGGGACCGTACGAGTTCATGTCCACGCCGCTGCCGAACCAGTGGAACATCGACGGCTCCTACCTCGAACTCAACGGGCAGCTCTACCTGCTCTGGAGCGAATGGGTCGGCTCCGACCAGTCGATCCGCATCGCGCGCATGTCGAACCCGTGGACCGTGACCGGCTCCCACGCGACGATCTCGCGGCCCACCTACAGTTGGGAGACCGTCGGCTCGCGTGTCAACGAGGCCGCGGCCGTATTGCAGCACGACGGGCAGACGTTCATCACCTACTCGGCCTCCTCGTGCAACACGCCGGACTACAAGCTGGGCCTGCTGACCTACACCGGAGGCGATCCGCTCCAGGCCTCGTCCTGGTCGAAGAAGTCCACGCCGGTCTTCCAGCAGGGCAACGGGGTCTACGGCCCCGCCCACAACGGCTTCTTCACCTCGCCGGACGGCACCGAGCACTGGCTGGTCTACCACGGCAACACCTCGCCGGACCAGGGCTGCGGCAGCACCCGCCAGACCAGGGTGCAGCCGTTCACCTTCAACGCCGACGGCACGCCGAACTTCGGCTCGCCGATCGCGAACGGGGTGACGCTCCCGGCGCCCTCGGGAGAGTGACCGCCGGATGAAACGAGCCGGGGCCGCGATCCGTTCGGAGCGCGGCCCCGTTCGGTGTCGCTAGGCGTCCACCCGTCCGGGCTGCGGCTCGTGTTCGCGGAGGTTCTCCGGCGGCGGGGCGACGAACTTGTAGCCGACCTGGCGGACGGTGCCGATCATCGACTCGTACTCGCTGCCGAGCTTCGCGCGCAGGCGTCGCACGTGGACGTCGACGGTGCGGGTGCCACCGAAATAGTCGTAGCCCCACACCTCCCGCAGCAGCTGCTCGCGGGTGAAGACCCGGCCGGGGTGCTGAGCGAGGAAGCGGAGCAGCTCGAACTCCTTGTAAGTGAGGTCGAGCGGTCGGCCCTTGAGCTTCGCGGCGTACGTGTCGGGGTCGACGGTGAGGTCGCCGGCGCGGATGACCGCGGGCCCGGCGGTGGCGGCGGCGCTCGGTTTGCCGGTGGCCAGTCGCAGCCGGGCCTCGACCTCGGCGGGGCCGGAACCGGCGAGCAGGAAGTCGTCGACGCCCCAGTCGGCCTGGAGCGCGGCCAGGCCGGCCTCGGTGACGATGCCGAACAGGGGGACGGTGAGGCCGGTGGCCTGGAGGACCCGGCACGTGGCCCGGGCGTCGGCCAGGTCGGCGCGGGCGTCGACCATCACCGCGTCGGGACTGGGGCCGCTCAGCAGCGCGCGGACGTCGCGCCCGGCGTACCGTGCGCGGTGGGGCAGCAGTTCGAGCGAGGGCAGGATCGACTCTGGAGACTCCGGAACCGGGTTTGAAGTGAGGATCAGTATTTCCACAGCAGTCCTCCGCTGTTCTTGAGCACACGCGACCTACGCATCCCGACTTCTGCGGCGGGCGGCTTGACAGACGGTAGGTGGAGTCTGGCGTAAGTGTAAACGGTCACCAGCCAGAAGACCAGCTTCACCTTCCCGAAACCTCACCATGCGGGAATGCCGTCGGCGAAGTGCCCGACACGCGGACTTCGTCATGCCGACACCGTCCGCTCACCGGCACGAAGGTGAACGGTTCACGGACGCCTTGCCGTAGGCTGTCCATCGTGTCGTACAACCGACCCGACGAGACCTGGGGCTACGAGCCGCGCGAGGCCGCCCAGCCCTCCGAGGGCCCCGCTTGGGGCGGGGACCAGCCGTCCGCCGAGCCGCCCCGGCCCGCGCGCCGTCGCGGCATGCGCTTCCGTCGGTCGGCAGGTGAGGAACCGTCCAGCGCGGCGCCCGAGCCCCTCGCTCAGACCGGCGCGCATGACGCGGCCCGAGACCACACCATGCCCCCGCCGAGCCCGCACCTGCTGCACCGCCTTCCGCCCCTGGCGGCCACCTTCGTCATCAGCGCCGGTCTCATCCTCGGCGCGCAGTTCGAGCGCCCCGCCTACGCCGCGGGGGTCATGGTCCTGCAGCTCGCGATGCTGCTGGCGGTCGTCTGGACGCGGCGCGTCGACGGCGCCTGGGTCGCCCTCGCGGTCGGCGCGGTCCTCGCCCTCGCCGCCGACTGGGCCGCCGTCGCCTGGACGCCGGTCTCGCTCATGCCGATCACCGTCCTGCTGGCCGGGGCCTTCGTGGCCGCCGCGGGCGGGCAGCTCGTGCGCCGCGAGCACACGGGTGTCACCGAGAGCTTCGGCTTCACGATGATCCTGTGCATCGCCGTGTGCGGCTACACCTGTTATATAGCCCTGTCGCGCCTCGGCTCGGCCCCGCCGGCCATGTACTCGGCGATCGTCGCCGCCGGGACCGCCATCCTCGCCGCACGGGCCGTGGACCTGGTCATGCCCGACCCGCGCATCAACCGGCAGGTCACGCGCGGCGCGTTCGGCGTCGTCATCGGCACCATGTGCGGCACCGCCGCGGCCGCGTACGCCGGCCTGGTCATCGAGGGGCCCGAGCCGCGCCAGGCCGCGATCGGCGGCCTCCTCGTCGCGCTCACCGCCGTCCTGGTGGACCTCGCCTGCGGCTACATGTCGGCCGCGCGCCGCATCGACGGCGAGGGCACCGCCCCGGAGCCCGTGATCAACGTTGCGGGACCGCTCCTCGCGTTCGCGGTCACCGGACCGGTCGTGTATCTCTTGAGTGCTTACTACATCATCGACTGAGTGGAGACCACCCCGTGGGCAAGATCCTCCGCCGAACCCTCGTCACCCTGGTCATCGTCGTCGCCGTCGTGGCCCTCGGGGACCGGGTGGCGAATGCCCTCGCCGAGCGGCGGGTGGCGACCGAGGTCGCGGACACCGCCGCCGAGCACGGGGCCTACTCGAACCAGCGTCCCGACGTCACGATCCACGGCTGGCCGTTCCTCACCCAGGCCTGGTCCGGCGAGTTCGAGCAGATCGACATCGAGATGCGCGACGTCGGCGCCACCGTCGAGGACGCGGGGCTGACCTTCCCGACGCTCGACCTGGTCGCCCACGACGTCACCGCCGACTGGCGCGACTTCTCCGACGGCAACTCGCAGATCACCGCCGAGCAGGTGGACGTCTCCGGCTCCATCTCGATCGAGTCACTCGAAGCGCTGCTGCGCGAGAGCACCGGCTACGACATGACCCTCAACGACGACGGCACCGCCTCCGTCTCGGCCGTCGTCGAGGCCGCCGGGTTCGAGGTCGAGGTCGTCGGCACCGGCGCGATCGAGCTGGGCGGCGGCGAGCTGCGCTTCACCCCCGACGTCGTCGAGGCCGTCACCGAACAGCTCCCGCCCGAGGCGGACCAGTACATCGAGCGGGTCCGCGAGGAGATGACCACCATCGTCTCGCTGCCGGAGCTGCCGTGGGGCGTCGAACTGACCGAGATCGCCATCCGGGGCGGCGACGTCGAGATCTCGGGTTCGGCCACCGGAGTGACCCTCACCTGAGGGCACCGAGCGGTTCCCCGCAGTCCGCATGCCGAGAAGGGGTGTGGTCAGTGGGCGGGAAGTCTGCTAGCGTTCTGCCCATGCGCAAGCCGATGCTCACCAAGCGGCGTGCGATCGACTTCTGCACGATCGCGACCACGCTCTGTCGAATGCCCTAGGCGGCTCGTCTCCAAGACGGTCGCCGCTATGCGGCCCAGCGTGCGCAAGTACAGAGCAAGGTTCGAGCAAGGCTTCAGTCGCCTTCGCGACATCACAACGGCTTCATCCAGGGCGGGTTCCGCCTGGAGGAGACCGGCTCCATGATCTCCGCACATGCCCGCCGGGCACGCTCCCGAACTCAGTCAGATCGAAGTGCAACCACATTTACTTAACGTTCAGGAGAGAACACATCATGGCTCGTGAAGACGTGCTGGTAACCGCCGATTGGGCGGAAGAGAACCTCGACACCCCGGGCGTGGTGTTCGTCGAAGTCGACGAGGACACCTCCGCCTACGACACCGGCCACATCAAGGGCGCGGTGAAGATCGACTGGAAGGACGACCTCCAGGACCCGATCCGCCGCGACTTCGTCAACCAGGAGCAGTTCTCAAAGCTGCTGTCCGAGCGCGGCATCTCCAATGACGACACCGTCGTCCTCTACGGCGGCAACAACAACTGGTTCGCGGCCTACGCGTACTGGTACTTCAAGCTGTACGGCCACCAGTCCGTCAAGCTCCTCGACGGCGGCCGCAAGAAGTGGGAGCTCGACGCCCGCCCGGTCACCACCGAGGTCGTCAAGCGCGAGCCCACGGTCTACGTGGCCAAGCCGCAGGACGCCTCCATCCGCGCGCTGCGCGACGAGGTCACCGCCGCGATCGGCACCAAGAACCTCATCGACGTCCGCTCCCCCGACGAGTACGCCGGGCGCCTGCTCGCCCCGGCCCACCTGCCGCAGGAGCAGAGCCAGCGCGGCGGCCACGTCCCGACCGCGCTGAGCGTGCCGTGGAGCAAGGCGGCCAACGAGGACGGCACCTTCAAGTCCAACGACGAGCTGCGCGAGATCTACGTCAGCGAAGCCGGCCTGGACGAGGACCGGCCGACGATCGCCTACTGCCGCATCGGCGAGCGCTCCAGCCACACCTGGTTCGCGCTCCGCGAGCTCCTCGGCTACGAGGACGTCAAGAACTACGACGGTTCGTGGACCGAGTACGGCTCGCTCGTGGGCGTGCCGATCGCGCTCGGCGACGAGCCGGGCACGAAGTAATCCGGCGACGGGGAGGAAAGGAACACCAATGGCTGCAGACGGCACTGCTTCCCTGACCGGCTCCGCCGGTTGCGGCGCGCCCGCTCAGGACACGGCCCTTCCGGCGTCGGTCGACATCGAGAAGGAGACCGTGCTGACCGGCACGGTCGTCAACGGCGAGGGCGACCTCGTGCAGGGCGCTTACGTGCGCCTGCTCGACGGCTCCGGCGAGTTCACCGCCGAGGTGGTGACGGGCGAGGGCGGCCAGTTCCGCTTCTTCGCCGCGCCGGGCAAGTGGACGCTGCGGGCGCTCTCGCGTTACGGCGACGCCACCGGCGAACTCGAGGCCGCCCAGGGCCTCAACGAGACTCGGCTGGCCGTGAGCCGCTGAGAGACCGACAGGGACGGTTCAGCTCCGACCCGGTCACACGCGAAGGGGCCCGACCGCGTTCGCGGTCGGGCCCCTTCGTGGCGCTAAGCCCATTGGCCGGGGGCGTAGTTTCCGGCCGGGTTCTGGAGGATCACGTTGAAGCGGTTCCAGGCGTTGATCATCGCGATCTGCCCGACCAGGACCGCGGCCTGCTCCTCGTCGTAGTGCTTGCGCACCTCGGCCCACACCTCGTCCGAGACGCCGGTGTCGCCGTCGGCGATGCGGGTGGCCTCCTCGGTCAGCAGGAGCGCGGCGCGCTCGGCCTCGGTGTAGTACGGGGCCTCCCGCCAGGCGGCGACGAGCGCGATGCGCTCGGGCTTCTCGCCGGCGTGCGCCATGTCGAGCGTGTGCATGTCGGTGCAGTAGCCGCAGCCGTTGATCTGGCTGGCGCGCAGGTTGACCAGCTCCAGGGTCGATTTCGGCACGATGTCCTGGGAGCGCATCGGCTTGGCGGCGGCCGAGAAGGCCTTCCAGATGTTCGGCAGGGTCTTGACTTCGGAGGGGTCGAGTCGGATGGTGCTCATGGTGTCTCCTTCTTTCCGGTGGTGCGGGTCTCCTCGATCGCGGCCCCGCTCACCGAGCGCAGGCCGTGAAACTTGGCGGGGTTGCGGACGTAGTCGACGGTCGTGACGAGGCCGTCGGCGATGCTGAGGGCGATGACGCCCCGGAAGCGCCCGTCGCCGAAGACGAGCAGCGCGGGGTTGCCGCTGACGACGGTGGCGCGCATCTCCAGCGGCGCGCTCTTGGGGATGACGCTCGCGAGGAAGCGGGCGATCCGTTCGCCGCTGTGGATCGGCTGCAGTGCGGCGCGGACGACGCCGCCGCCGTCGGCGGTGAGCACCGCATCGGGGTCGAGCACCCGCAGCAGTGCCTCGAAGTCTCCCGAGCTCGCCGCCCGGGCGAAGGCGTCGACGACCTCGCGGTGGGCTTCGGCGTCGACGTCGAAGCGCGGCTTGCGTGCCTCGACGTGTTCGCGGGCCCGGCTGGCGAGCTTGCGGCAGGCGGCCGGGTTGCGGCCCAGGACCTCGCCGATCTCGGTGAACGGGAGCCCGAAGACGTCGTGGAGGACGAACGCGGCCCGTTCGGCCGGTCCGAGGGTCTCCAGGACGACCAGCATCGCCCAGGACATCGAGTCGGCGAGGCTGACCGAGTCGGCCGGGTCGGGCGCGGTCTCGACCGGCTCGGGGAGCCAGGGGCCGACGTAGGCCTCGCGGCGGACGCGGGCCGACCGCAGGACGTCGAGCGCGATCCGGGAGGTGGTGGTGACGAGCCAGCCGGTGAGGTCCTCGATCGCGCCGAGGTCGCTCTGCTGGAGCCGGATCCACGCCTCCTGGACCGCGTCCTCGGCCTCGGCGACGGTGCCGAGGAGGCCGTAGGCGACGCCGACGAGGCGGGGCCTGAGCTCCTCGAAGACCGCTGCCGCCGCTTCGGCTCGGGGCTGCGCGTTCGGTTCGTTCATGTCGGGAGGACGAGACATGGGATCGAAGTGTGACAGCATCGGGCCGATTGTGGTCGGCGTCTCAGGAATCGATGGGGCAGACTGTGTGACGTGTTCTCGAACGTGTCCCCGAAATGGCGCACCCGCCTGCGCGTCGCCGTCGTGGCGTGGGCGCTGCTGCTGGTGGCGGCCGCGTTCGCGGGCTCGGGCGTGTCGGTGCGCGAGCAGGTGGGCGCCCATGACGCCCGCGCGGACATGGACGCCGTCCTCGGCGAGGCCGCTGGGTATCTGAGCGGCGAGGTCCACGTCCTCAGCGCCGGGCCGCTGGAGGTCGACCCGTGCGACATCACGCCGGTGCGACCGGGCGTGGCCTTGGCGCGGACGCTCATGGTCGAGCGCAGCCGGGAGGACACGCTCGAAGGGCTCGCCGAGCGGTTCGCGCTCGAACGCGATGCCGATGCCGAGCGGCCGACGTGGTTCGGCGTCACCGACGGGTACGTGGAAGTGCGGCTCGCCGAGGTCGACACCGGTGTCGCGCGGCTGCGGGCGAGCACCGGCTGCCGGCCCGCCGACGAGGCGCTCGGCGTCGTGCGCCCCGTCCCGCCGGCGGAGGCCGAATCATCGTGGAACTTCGGCGTCGTGGACTGCCCCGGGGGCGGGCGATTGGAGAGCTGGACGACCCCGTCGGTGGATCGGCCGCTCACCGTGGAGGAGTCGACCGGCGGCTGCGCCTGAGCGCGCTACTTGTCGACGTCGCCGACCACGAAGAACATCGAGCCGAGGATGGCGATCATGTCGGGGATGAGGCAGCCGTCCATGAGCGTGCTGAGCGCCTGCACGTTCGAGTACGACGCCGAGCGGAGCTTGAGCCGGTACGGGGTCTTGTCCCCGGTGCTCACCAGGTAGTAGCCGTTGGCGCCCAAGGGGTTCTCGGTCCACAGGTAGGTCTCGCCGACCGGCGGCTTGAAGATCTTGGGCAGCTTGACGTTCACGGGCCCGTCGAGGGTCGCCACCCGGTCGAGGCAGGCGCGGGCGAGGTCGATCGAGACCTGTACCTGGTCGAGCAGCACCATGAAGCGGGCGTAGCAGTCGCCTTCCCGGTGCAGCACGACCGGCACGTCGAGTTCCGGATAGGCCAGGTACGGCTCGTCGCGGCGCAGATCGAAGTCGAGGCCGGAGCCTCGCGCGACCGGCCCGGAGACGCCGTAGGCCGCGGCGGTGGCGGGGTCGAGCACGCCGACGCCCTTGGTGCGGGCGGCGAAGATCTCGTTGTGGCGCAAGAGCTTGTCGAGCCGGACCATGCCGTGCTCGACCTCGTCGAGCGCGGTCCGCGCCCGGTCCTCCCAGCCCGAGGGGACGTCGGCCTTGAGGCCGCCGACGCAGTTGTACATGTAGTGGATGCGTCCGCCGCTGGCCTCCTCGAACACCGCCTGGAGGCGCTCGCGTTCGGTGAAGGCGTAGAACATCGGCGTGATCGCGCCGATCTCCAGCGGGTAGGACCCGAGGAACATGAGGTGGTTGAGCACGCGGTTCATCTCGGCGAGCGCGGTGCGCAGCCAGACCGCCCACTCGGGCACCTCGATCTCGGCCAGGCGCTCGGCCGCCAGTGCGACGCCGAGCTCCGATGCGAACGCCGACAGCCAGTCGTGGCGGTTGGCCAGCAGCAGGATCTGCCGGTAGTCGCGCACTTCGTAGAGCTTCTCGGCGCCGCGGTGCATGTAGCCGATGATGGGCTCGCACTCGGTGACGCGTTCGCCGTCGAGGCGCAGCCGCAGGCGGAGCACGCCGTGGGTGGAGGGGTGCTGGGGGCCGATGTTGAGCACCATGTCGGTGGTCTCGGTGCCGGCCCCGACGCCGACGACGACTTCCTCTCGCGCATCCATGGGCATCATCGTCGCAGCTTCGCGCCTTGGAAGGAAGTCCTTGGCCGCATGTTGCTTCTTGCTGGCATCCTTGACGTTGCAGACGACCTTGGAGGTGTGGCCAGATGGACCGCGATCAGATGCGTGCGTCGGAGTCCGACCGGCAGCTGGTGCTGGACCAGCTGCGGCAGGCCGTCGAAGACGGAAGGCTCGACGTGACCGAGTTCCAGCAGCGCGTCGACGCCGCCATGAGCGCGAAGGTCTATTCGGAGCTCGATGTGCTGGTCGCCGACCTCCAGCGCCTGGCCCCTCCCGGTTTCCACGACTCGCAGCTGACGCCGCCCACCATGCCGCTGCGGCCGAGCCTGTCGAAGGCGAACGAGCGACTGCGCGAGGATCTGGAGCGGCGCAGCAGGAAATGGCGGGTGGCCGGCGTGGTGGCGGTCATCGCCACGGCGATCTCCGTGGTCCTCATCGTGGTCTTCCCCGAGCTGCTGCTGTACATCGCCATCACGGTGCTGGTGGTGCTGGTCCTGTTCGTGCTCGCGGGCGTGCTCGGCCTCTTCTAGCGCCCGCGGGAGTGCAGCCCCGCGGGTTCTCCGCGGGGCTTTCGCTCTGCCCGAAACCATTGTGGCACTTGCGGTCTCGGCTCCGCGCACAGCCCTGGGCGAGCGCTCGGGAGCCGCGCGGGCGCCGCCGGCCACGCATCGGGCGCATTCGGGAGATTTCGCCCAGTGTTCCTGAAGGGCCCGAATTTTTTGCGTTCCGGTAACGTGAAGACATGGACCTCAACGCGGACCTCGGGGAGGGTTTCGGACGCTGGGAGCTCACCGACGACGCGGCGCTGCTGCGCGTGATCACGAGCGCCAATGTCGCGTGCGGCTTCCACGCCGGGGACCCGCTGATCATGCGGCGCGTCTGCGAGTCGGCGGCAGCCGCCGGCGTCCGGATCGGAGCCCAGGTGTCGTATCGCGACCTGGCCGGCTTCGGCCGCCGCGAGATGGACGTGCCCGCGGCGGAACTGGCCGCCGAGATCGCCTACCAGATCGGCGCCCTGCAGGTCTTCGCCCGCGCCGCCGGAACCGAGGTCCGGTATGTCAAACCCCATGGAGCCCTTTATCATCGTGCTGGACGCGACCCCGTGCAAGCGGGTGCCGTCGTCGAGGGGATGCGGACCGCCGGAGTGAACGTGGTGCTGTGCCGGCTCGGCTCCGAGCTGGAGCGCGCCGCGAGGGGGGCCGGTATGCGGGTCGTCGGCGAGTGCTTCGCCGACCGGGCCTACCGATCGGACGGACGCCTCGTGGAGAGGGGTCTCCCCGGCGCGCTGCTCGATCGGGCCTCGGCGCTCGCCCAAGCGGTCGACCTGGCCGCGAACGGCGAGGTCACGGCCGTCGACGGCACGCGGATCCGGGTGGAGGCGGACTCGATCTGCGTCCACGGCGACGGCACCGAAGCCGTCGCGACATGCGAAGCGATTCGCTCCGCATTGGACAACAAAGGCATCAAAGTGGAGGCCTTCAGGTGACTGTCCCGAGAACTGTCAAGAGCCGAGGCGGACGGCTCAAGCCGCTGCCGTCGGGGCCGCGTGGCGTCCTCATCGACTGCGGCACCGGCGAGGTCGCCAGGGCCTGCTACCGGGCCCTCCAGGCCCGGCGCGTCAACGGCTCGCTCGACGCCACCGACCTGGTGCCGGGCGCGACCACCGTCCTGGTGGACGGCGTCGAGGAGCCGGAGCTGCTGGCCGCGGAGATCCCCGACTGGGTGCTCACCGACGACACCGAGCACGGAGGCGAGGCCATCGAGATCCCCGTCTGCTACGACGGGCCCGATCTCGAGGCCGTCGCCCGAACGTGGGGCGTGGCCCCCGAGCAGGTGGCCGGCATCCACACCTCGTTCGAGTACGAGGCCGCCTTCTGCGGCTTCACGCCCGGCTTCGCCTACCTCGAAGGGCTGCCCGAGCGCTATCACGCGCCGCGCCTGGAAGAGCCGCGCACAGCCGTGCCGGCCGGCTCGGTGGCCGTGGGCGGGCCCTACACCGGCGTCTACCCGCGCTCCAGCCCCGGCGGGTGGCAGCTGATCGCGACCATGACCAACCCCGGGCGGCTGTGGAACGAGCACCGCGAGCCCGCGGCCCTGCTCGTGCCCGGCACGCGCGTCAAATTCGTGGCGGTGAACGTATGAGCCACATCGAGATCGTTCGCTCAGGCGTCCTCACGACCTGCCAGGACGCGGGCCGTCCCGGCTGGGCGCACCTGGCGGTGCCGCCCTCCGGAGCGGCCGACCGGCCTTCGTGGCGGCTGGCGAACCAACTGGCGGGCAACGCGACCGGCGCCTGCGCGCTCGAGACCACGCTGACCGGCTGCACGGTCCGCGCCCGCCGGAACGTCACCGTCGTGGTCGGCGGCGCGCCGTGCGCGGTGACCGTGGACGGGCGCCCCGAAGCCTGGGGCCAGCCGGTGAAGCTCGAGGCCGGCTCGGTGCTGGACGCCGGTCCGGCCGAGGTCGGCGTCCGCTCGTATCTGGCGTTCTCCGGTGGGCTGCACCCGAAGGCGAGCTTGGGCTCGCACTCGACGGACCTGCTGTCGGGCCTGGGCCCGGCACCGGTCAAGGACGGCGACACGATCCCGCTCGGGCCGAGCCCCGCGCACCCGCCGCTGCCGACGCAGTGGCCCGCGCCGTGGGCCGGGGTGAGCGACGAACTGGTCATGAAGCTGCACCTGGGGCCGAGATCCGACTGGTTCGCGCCCGAAGCGGCGAATGAGCTCGCCAAGGGCGTCTGGACGGTCTCGGAGCACTCGAACCGGATCGGCCTGCGACTGCTCGGACCGTCCCTGCGGCACAAGGATGCCCGCAAGGAGCTGCCGAGCGAGGGCATCGTCGCCGGGAGCCTCCAGGTGCCGCCGAACGGACAGCCGATCCTGTTCGGCGCCGACCACCCCACGACCGGCGGTTACCCGGTGATCGGCGTGGTGGGGCCGGCGGCGCTGGCCGCCGCCGCGCAGGCCAGGCCTGGCACACGGATCCGATTCGCGCTGATCCCGGTGCCGCACTGGGACGCGCGAGGCTAGTTCCCCTGGCCGTCCACGGCCCGCCGCAGCAGGAAGGTCCCCCGCGAGTGACCGAGCCGCTCGCCTTGGAACCGCGGGAACCGCTCGGTCCAGCGGCGGGCGATGGCGCGCTCGTCCGGGCGGTCCGCGTCGTCGAGCACGACCAGAGCGTGCTCGGCGAGCCGGTCGGCGAGCACGGGGAGCGCCGGATAGCGCGCCAGGGGGCCGGTGGCGCCGGGCGGCCCGTCGACCACCAGCAGGTCGAGCTCGCCCGCGTGGATCACCAAGGGGTCGTACCAGCGCCACACCTCGCCGTCGATCTCCACATCGGATAGCGGGGCGTCGACGACCTCGCCCCATTCGGCCAGGCCGCGCTCGGTCAGCTCCAGGCGAGCGAGGTCGGCGTAGTGGGGGTCGTGCTCGAGGGCGGTGACCTTGCCGAAGCCGAGGCTCCGCATCGCGTAGGCCATGATCACGGTCGTGGTGCCGGAGCCGCATTCGAGGACGCGGGCGCGCTTGTGATCGAGGATCTCCTCGTAGAGGAAGCGGAGCAGCTCGGGACCGGCGGCCCAGCCTCGCATGCGCGGCAGCGAGCCGGCGGCGTCGATGTCACGGTAGAGGGCGGTCATGTCCTCGATCTGCGCGTAGGCGCTGCGCGCCTGCCGTTCGGCCCGCTTCTCGACGGCTTCGAGGCGCTCGTGCATGGCGTCCTGAGACGCCCGCAGCTCCCCGATGGTCGCGGCCATCTCCCTCAAGCTGTTCTGGAGCTCGATCAGCAGCGTTCGGTCGGATTTGCGCACACAGCCTCCTTCACGGCGACGACCGCCCGTTGGGGACGGCATATGACGAACCGGTCGTCTCTGAGGGCCACCCTAGTCAGATCGCGCCGTTCCCGTGCCTTCCGGGTCGAAAGGTCCGGGCGGCGCTCAGCCCGGCGGCGTCCGGCTGACGTTCGGGCGCCGCACCGTGCCGAACGGCGATGTGTCCGTCACTGCCGCCGGCTCGCGCGCGGGCTCCCGAGCAGGCGGTCGATGACGCGCCGCTCGCCCGGCCAGGCGTCCAAGAGCAGCTCGCGGGGGACGCTGCGGGCGGCGTAGCGCAGCGCCAGGGCGACCACGAGGACGTCGTCGAGCGGCCCGACGACGGGCAGGAACTCGGGGATGAGGTCGATCGGACTGGCGAGGTAGACGGCGGCGAAGAGGACGGCGGCCTTGGCGCGCCTGGGCACCGCCGGGTGGCGCCTGATGCGCCTGGCGGTGGTGACGCAGTCGGGGATGAACGCGGCCAGGTCCCGCAGCAGGCCCGGCGGGAGCCGGCGTGCCATCAGCGCCAGGAGCGCCCAGCTCGCGACGACGAGGCCGGCGAGCGCCGCCAGGCCGATGAGCCACGTCCGCCAAGCGTCCACTAGCGGCGTTCTTGGTCGAGGCTCGCGAGGTAGGCGTTGTAGACCTCGTGCGGGTCGTCCTCGGGGTGGCCGTTCTCGGTGGCGCGCTCGGCCATCCGGTCGAGGCGCCGCCCCTCGCGCTCGTCGGAGCGGGCCCACTGCGCGATGAGCGTGGCGATGATGATCAGGCTGGGGATCTCGCCGAACGCCCAGGCGATGCCGCCGCCCGCGCGCTGGTCGGCGAGCAGGTCGTCGACCCACGGCAGGGCCAGGCCGGTGTACCAGTCGGCGGCGATCACCTCGGTGCCCATCATGAGCGTGAGCCCGAAGATGGCGTGGAAGACGATCGACACGAAGTACAGCAGCACCTTGGCCGGGTAGGTGAGCTGCCGCGGCTTGGGGTCGGGCCCGATGACCACCCAGAAGAACAGGCATCCGGCCGCGAGGAAGTGCAGGGTCATGAACAGGTGCCCGAAGTGCGAGCCCAGCGCCCATTCGAACATGCCGGTGAAGTACATGATGTACAGGCTGGTCAGGTAGATCAGCAGCGTCATGAGCGGCTGCGAGACGAACTTCGAGAAGCCGCTGTGGACGAACGCGAGGAGCCATTCGCGAGGACCTCCGGCGCGATTCGTCGCCATCGCGCGCAGCGCGAGCGTCATCGGCGCGGCGAGCACCAGCAGGATCGGAGCGAGCATGTTGAGCGCCATGTGCTGCACCATGTGCGCGCTGAACAGCACCATGCCGTACTTGCCCAGGCCGGTGGAGGTGGCGAGGACGACGACGCCCCAGCCGCCGATCCACAGCGCCGTCCGGTACCACGGCCAGGCGTCCCCGCGGCGGCGCAGCCGCACCACCCCGGCGATGTAGAAGCCGACGCCGGCCAGCGCGGCGGTGCAGAACAGCACCGAGGGGTACCAGTCGAGGGCGACCGAGGAGAAGGTGAGCGGGCCCGGCGTCTGGAAGCCGAGCACGGCCGTGTTCGGGTCGGGCAGCTCCTCGGCGGGCGGCGGCGTGACCGACAGCGAGGAGGCGAGCCCGAAGGCGACGCCCATGAGCGCCAGTTCGACGGCGGCGAGGCGCCAGAACGCGCCGCGCTTCCCGGCTTCGACCGCGGGGAGCGTGCGGCGCCGGTGCGCCCAGCCGATCACACCGCCCACGGCGAGGACGCCGAGCTTGGCGAGGGCGATGCGGCCGTAGCCGCTCTCCCACAGGTCGGGGAGGGAGACGTTCGCGACGAAGACGATGAGCCCGGACGCGGCGATGGCCGGATAGGCGAGGCCGGCGGCGTTCGAGTAGCGGCGCGCGGCGGGCACGGGGTGGGCCCGGGCGATGAACAGCGCGAACAGGCCGCCGACCCAGAAGGCGGCGGCGATGACGTGGATGATGAGCGCGTCGACGGCGATCTGGTGGTTGCCGTTGGCCGAGGAGTGCCCGGTGAAGATCGTCGGGAGCGTCGCCGCGAGCGCGAACGCGGCGGCGACGGCGGCGCCGAAGACCCTGAACGAGCGCGCCGCCGCGACCGCCGCGAGGGCTGCCAGCAGCGCGGCCAGGGCGAGGCTGTTGCCCTGCTCGGACTGCGTCGCGTACGACCAGGCGCCGGCCAGGCCGACGTCGGCGAGCGGCAGCGCGAAGGAGTCGGCGTATGCGATCGGGAGGCGCGCGAGCGCGATCAGGGCCCACAGGCCCGAGGCCGCCGCGCCGACGCGCAGCCACCGCCACGACTGGGCGGCGAGCCGCGCCCGGTCGCCCTCGCGCCCGGGCAGGAAGCACGCGGCGGCGACGGTGCAGCCGACCGCGGCGAGCATCGCCAGGTCGTAGGCGTACTTGAGCATGCCCGAGGCCCAGGTGACGGCCGGGTCGGCCGCCGTGAGCCCGGGCAGGTCCGGGACGTCGACCGCGCCGCCGAGCCGGAGGGCCAGGATCGACGCGACCGCGCCGAGAACGGCGGCCGCGGACACGGCGAGCGCCCGCCGTCCGCGGTGCGCCGACGGCCTCGGGCCGCCGCGCTCCCGCGTACCGCCGCCGGGTATGGTGTCGGCGGTGTTTTCGCTGGTCTCGGTCGACGTGGTCACGTAACCCATCCTGACGGAATGTTCCAGCTCACGCCCCACCGGGTAGGCCGGTCGTCTCGGAGAACGCTTCGGCGAGCCGCTGTGACCGGCACCCGCGATGTCGGGGCCATAAGGCATCCTGGATCGCAATGGGAATCATTGAACAACGCGGCGACATTATGAACCTGCTGCATGGAACTGGCGGTGTCCTCGGCAATATGCACTTCACTCTCGACGGGTCGGACGACCCTTCGAACGTGCTCAATCTCATGAGCCTGGACGCCTACGTCTCCGGTACGCAGCCGCACGCGGTGGTGCGCGCGCTCGAGTCGGTCGGCGACGACATGGACCTGATTCCCGAGGGCGGCGAGCTGATCCGCTCGATCTCCGGCACCGCCTACCTCCAGCTCGTGCGCGGCGAGGACTGGACGCTGCGCACCCAGCGCTGGCGCGACGGCTCGGGCCAGGCCGTGGTCACGGCCGAGACGAGGGAGCGGGCCGAGGAGATCGCCTCGTTCGTCGCCGACCAGGCCGGTTCGCCCGAGGAGCTCGGCGACGACAAGGTCGACATGGGCTTTTGGTACCGCTCGGCGCGCGGTCCGTTCCGCTCCACGCGGTCGATCGCGGCGCCGCGGTGGCCCGAGATCGAGCAGAACTACTCCTCGGGCGCGGTCTCGGCGCTGGGGAAGCTGATGTCCACGCAGCCGTCGGATGTGGCCGGCCGGCTGGTGCTGCTGCACGGCCCGCCCGGCACCGGCAAGACCACGGCGCTGCGGGCGCTGGCGCGGGAGTGGGCCGAGTGGTGCCAGGTGGACACGGTGCTCGACCCCGAGGCGTTCTTCGCCGACCCGTCCTATCTCATGGAGGTCATCATCGGCTCGGAGATGGACCTGCACTTGGGCGAGGACGAGCCGAAGGGCGAGGGCTGGCGGCTGATGGTGCTGGAGGACTGCGACGAGCTGATCCGCGGCGAGGCGAAGGAGGCCTCGGGCCAGTCGCTGGCGCGGCTGCTGAACCTGACGGACGGCCTGCTCGGGCAGGGCCGCGAGATCATGGTCGCGATCACCACGAACGAGCGCCTGGACCGCCTGCACCCGGCGGTGGTGCGCCCGGGCAGGTGCCTGGCGCAGATCGAGGTCGGGGAGCTGTCCCCCGCGGAGTCGAGCGATTGGCTGGGCGGCGAGTCGGTGAAGACGCCGATGACGTTGGCCGAGTTGTACGCGAGGCGCGGTGGCACGGACCCGACGATGTCGGAGTCGTCGATCCCGCACCAGCAGGTCGGCCAGTATCTCTAGGCCGTCGTTCCCGCAGACCGACGTCTCCGGAGAGACCGAGGGGTCGTTCGCGGGGCGGTGCCGGACCGAGAGCGGCAGCACCGTCCCCACGCGGCTCCCGGGGGCGGTTCGCGTTCACCGCGTTCAGCGGCTCGCGGCCTGCAGTCGCCTGCCCCACAGCGCGAGGGCCATCGCCGCGAGCAGCATCGCCGCGATCGTCCACGCCAGGGCGACGAAGCCACTCCGCGCGGCGGCCGCGGCCACGATCGGACCGATCGTCGCGCCGACGTAGAAGCTGAACATCGCCACCGACGAGGCGCTGGCGCGGTGCTCGCCGCCCAGCTCGCCGGCGCTCTGGAGGGTCGCCGGTCCGACGATGCCGAGGCCGCCGACGAGGACGGCCAGCAGGACCGCGAGCGCGACGACGTGCTCGCCGGTGAACGCGGCGGCCACCATCGCCGCCGCCGCCACGCCGACGCCCAGCGTTATCTGGCCGGGCCTCGACAGGCGGGCGAGCGGGATCGCCAGCAGCGGCAGGGCGATCATGACCGGCAGGGCGCTCGCGCGCAGCGCCAGCAGCTCGCCCGCTCCGGAGACCAGGCCGGTCAGCTCGATGCCGGTGTAGACGGCGACCATGGCCCCCATCGCGAGGGCGCCCGCGCCGAGCAGCGGCAGGAGCGCGCCGATGCGGAGCACGCCGGGGACGGCGGCGTAGCTCTGGCGCAGCGTCGCGCCGGTGGCGGGTTTGTCGGCGAGCATGACGCGGCGCACGGCCAGCGCCAGGACGGCGAAGACGGCGGCGGAGCCGATGAAGACCCAGCGCCAGTCCGCGAAGCCGGCCACGGTCTGCGAGGCGATCTGGCCGATGACGGTGGCGGCGAGGAATGAGGTGGCCACGGCGGTGATCGCGATGGCCCGGCGCCGGGGCGTGACTCGGGTGGTGATGTAGGCGGTCATCGCGGGCGGCAGCGAACCGACGACCAGGCCTTGGAGGACGCGGAGGACGACGGCGCTCTCTATCGTCGGCGCCAGGCCGGTCAATAATGTGACCACTGCCGCGGCGGTGATGCCGACGGTGAGGACGCGGCGGTGCCCGAAGCGGTCGGCCATGGGTCCGAAGAGGATGAAGCCGCCGGCGTAGCCGAACGCGAAGGCGCTGATGACCCACGTCATCGAGCTCGCGGCGACGCTCCAATCGGCTTCCATGGCCGTGAACAGCGGGATCGGCGTGTACATCTGCCCGGTGGCGAGCAGTGCGGTGAGGACGAAGACGGGAATCATGCGGCCGAGCGGTGCGTAGACCGTTGGGATGGGGATCGGCATCTGCGCCGGGACGTCGCGCCCGACAGCTTGGGTCATGGTTGCCATGCGTTTGACGATACGGTGGCCTCGGCTCCTCGTCAACTAAATAGTTGGTTTATCTTCTGGTAACCTGGTGATCATGCCACCGCAAGCGACCAAGATCGAGGGCAAGCGCAGCGACGCCACCCGCCGGGCCCTCACGCACGCCGCCCGCGACGAGTTCGCCGAGCACGGCCTGGCAGGGGCGCGCGTCGACCGCATCGCCGACGCCGCCGGGGTGAACAAGGAGCGCATCTACGGACTCTTCGGCAGCAAGGACAAGCTCTTCGACGCCGTGCTCATCGACGCCATGCGGGAGTTCATCGAGGTCGTCGACCCCCTGAGCATCTGGCCCGACAGCGGCCGGTTCGTCGCGGGCCTCTACGACTACCACCGCGAACACCCCCAGCTACTGCGCCTGATGGTCTGGGAGGCGCTCGAGCGCGGCACGGACGTCGCCGACATCGACGGATGGCGCCGCCGCCACTACGACGACAAACTCGAGCGAGCCCAGGTCGCCTTCGGCACCGACAAGTTCAGCGCGGGCCTGGTCACGCTCGCGCTGTGCGGCATCGCCAACTGGGTCAACCTCGCGCCGCAGGCCAGACGTCTGCTCCTCGGCGACAGGGCCGACGACGCGGAGGCCATCCGGGACTTCATGGCCGCGTTCGCCAAAGGGGCTTTCGCCGCGTTCGACAGCGGCTTCGTACCGGTCAATGATTTGACCGACGAGGCGGACGATCCGGTCGAGCGGGCGGCGGCGCGGTTGCGTCGAGCCCAGACCGAGGCCGAGTCGGCGCGTGCCGAGCTGGCTGAGGCGCTGCGTCGGGCCAACGCCGAAGGCGTCAGTGCCAACGCCCTGGCCAGGCGCGTATCAGGCACGCTCTCCCGGCCGGTGGTGCTCAAGCTCCTCGCCGATTGATTGAGGCACGCCCCTCACCGTGCGGCAACCCGTGGAGTCCGTGGACTCCTCACCGATCGACTTCGCCTTGGCCTTCGCCGCCATGCGGGCCGACTCGGCCCTCTCGGGCGGCTGCGCCGACTCGGTGACGCCGATCGGCCGGCACGCCGATCGCGAAAGGCGAGGTCCACCAACCGGGCGAGCGAGTCCGCACCGCGCTGCCCGAGGGCGGGACCAACGTCCTCGAACTCACCGGAGAGGACCTGGACAACATGTCCGATCCGACGTTCGCGAACGCTCCCTCCGCGACGACACATCACTGCTGATCAACGTCGACACTTCGGACACCGGCGACGTCTTCCTCCGAGACCGTTCGTCGCGCCCGCGATCGTCCTGATCACCGAAGGCACCGCCGCGGCACTCGCGAGTCGCATACGCCGTGCGCTCCGCCGACCGGAATGTCATGGGGCTCCCGTAGCCTGCCGAAAAGACGCAGACTTCGACGGGAGCCCTATGAAGTTCAGGAAGATCGACGACGACCGTTCGATGCGGCGGCCCGTCGTCGAGACCGAGACGATCGTCGAGCTGACCGACGACCTCGACCTCGACTTCGAGTACCGCGATCGCCTCCTCAAGGGCGCCGACTGGTCGGAGCAGAGCGGCGACGGGGTCTTCGAGTCGAGCGCGATCAGGGACACCGATCTGTCCGGGTCGGTGCTCGCTCCTCTGGAGATCGTCGATGTCACCGTCGACCATTCGGTCCTCTCGAACGGGCGCTGGGAGCGGATGACGGCGCGGCGCGTCGAGATCACCGAATCCCAGCTCGTCGGCTGGCAGGCCCAGTTCTCACTCGCCTCCGACGTCTACATCGCCGACTGCCGCGCCGACTTCGCCGGGATCTCCATCGGCACGGCGAAGGGGCCGATCGTGTTCGAGCGGTGCCGGTTCATGAACGCGAACTTCCTCGGCGACCTCTCGAAGGCGGTGTTCCTCGACTGCACGTTCCCCGGCGCCGACTTCGCGCGCGTCTCGAACGCGCGCGGGTGCGACATGCGCCGGTCCGACCTGAGCGGCGTGAACGGCCTGATGAGCCTGAAGGGCTCGCTCATCACCGCTGATCAGGCCGTCGCGATCGCCGGTGAGCTGGCGGTCGCGGCCGGTTTCAAGCTCGCGTGAGGGCGGCTCAGCGTCCGATGCGGATGCCGACGCGCGGGAGGTAGAACACGCTCGCGGCCACCATCGCAGCCGCGAACAGGGCCAGCAGCAGCGGCGGGTAGGCCACGCCGACGGCGATGTTCTCGGTGTCGAGGGTCATCATCTGCCGGGAGAGGGCGGCGACCGCGGTCGGGCGGTCGGGGTCGGTGAAAACCCACTGCCACACCACGTCCTGCGCGTTCGCGAGCCAGACGAACATGGTGACGAGGCACGCCATCGGCCACGCTGCCGCGGCGAACGCGCCGTTAGCCCTCGCTCGGGGCGCTCCTTCGGCGACCATCGCCCGGCGGCGGTCCTCGAGCCCCCAGAACAGGGCCGTGAACACGAACAGCGCCGGGACGGCGATCCAGGCGTGCGGCGTCGCCGAGAAGAACCCGCCGAGCCGATCGGCCTCGGCCAGTGCCTCGTAGTGGGCGATCGCCAGCGGCCCGGAGCCGACGAACAGCCACGGCGCGAACACCAGCAGCAGCCAACGGGTGCCGTCGCCGAACGGGCGCAGCGCACCGATCGCGAACCCGCCCGCGAGCGCGGCCACCACGGCCACCAGCGTCGTCGTCAGCGCGGGAGCCCAGGAGTTGAGCACCACCTCGGCGGCGTCGATCCCCTCGCCGGTGGGATCGCCCAGGCGCGACAGCCACGGCCAGAGCGTCAGCAGCGTCCCGATGCCGAGGGCCACCAGCAGGAGGATGCCGGCGATGCCGGGGCCCGGGCGGAACGGTCGCGGCTCGCCCGGTCCGGGGGTGACGTCGATCCGGACGCGGGCGAGGGCGAACAGGAGTGCCGCACCGATGCCCAGCGCGGCCAGGATCGCGAGCAGCACCGTGGACACCGCACCGGCGATCCCGAAGTCGGCGATCTGGAGCCCGCTGCGGAGCGCTTGGACGAGGGGGACGGTGCTCGGGCTGGGCGAACCGATGAGGAGCGGGAAGGTGAATGTCTGGAGCGAGGCGGCGAAGAGCGCGAACGCGGTCAGGGCCGCGGCCGTCACCAAGGTCGGCCCGCGCTTGCCCGTGTCGGTGCCGCCGCGGAATGCGGCGAGCGCGACGAAGAGGCCCGCGCCGAGGACGACGCCGGTGAGGAACGCCATCCAGTCGAGCGGACCGGCGTCGATGCCGTCGCCGTCGGCGACGCGCGTCATCAGCCACGCGACGGTCATCGCGATCGGGGCGAAGGCGATGACGGCGAAGCTCCAGACGATCCTGGCCGCCATGCGGACCGCGGCGCCCGCCTGGTGGAGGCACCAGGCGACGAGCGGTGCGATGACCGCTCCGGCGAGGACGGTGCCGAGTCCGGTGACGCCGACGGCCGCGAAGCCGTCGAAGAACGTGGAGTCGCCGAAGAGGCGGTCGTAGTTGGCCATGCCGACCGGCTCGGTGCCGCCGAAGAACTGGCTGCCCTCCTCGGTGCTCATCCGGATGGTGCGGAGGGTGGGCAGGACGTAGGCGATCACGGTCGCGATCACGGGCACGGCCAGGAGCGGCAGCCCGAGGCCGAGGCGGAGCCCGCTGCTCGGGCTCGTCGAGATCGCGGGTTGGCCGGGCGGGTACTCGGATTGAGGGATCGGTCCGTTCGGGTGAGGCGCGTAGGTCATGGGCGAGCTCCTCTGTACGAGTCGGGCGTTCCCCACTGTATTGGGATCGCGCCAGAACCGGCCTTCGGGCGCACGGGCTAGGACCGGCATGCGGCGAGCCGCCGCTCGAGGTGGCGGCGCTCGGCCTCGTTGGTCACCTGCTCCAGCGCCCGCAGGTAGGCCGCTTCGGCTTCCGCACGGCGTCCGAGGCGGTGCAGCAGTTCGGCGCGCGTCGCCGCGAGCCGGTGGTATCCGGCCAGCCGGCCGTCGGCCTCGAGCTCGGCGAGGAGCGCGAGCCCGGTCTGGGGGCCGTCCGCCATGCCGACCGCGACGGCACGGTTGAGCGCGACCACCGGGGAGGGCGCGATCCGGGCCAGCTCGCCGTAGAGCGCGGCGATCTGGGGCCAGTCGGTGGCGTCCCAGTCGGGGGCGGTCGCGTGGCAGGCGGCTATGGTCGCCTGCACCTGGTACGGGCCGGGGATGCCGCGGCGCAGCGCGGTCTCGAGCATCCCCGTCGCCTGCTCGATCGCCGCCATGTCCCATTCGGCTCGGTCCTGGTGCTCCAATGTGATCAGATCACCGGCCTCGTCGACCCTCGTGGACCGCCTCGCCTCGTGCAATCGCAGCAGGGAGAGCAGGCCGACGGCCTCGGGTTCGTCGGGCATGAGCTCGGCGAGCACGCGGGCGAGGCGGACGGCCTCGGCGCAGAGGTTCCGGCGAACCAGCTCGTCGCCCTCGCTGGCGGCGTAGCCCTCGTTGAACAGCAGGTAGATGACGCCGAGGACGCCGGTGGTGCGCTCGGGGAGCAGGTGCGCGGGAGGGATGCGGAAGGGGATGGCGGCGTGGCGGATCTTGCGTTTGGCGCGGACGAGCCGCTGCGCCATCGTCGGCTCGGGGACGAGGAAGGCGCGGGCGATCTCGCCGGTGGTCAGCCCCGCGAGGGTGCGCAGAGTGAGGGCCACTCGCGCCTCCAGGGCGAGCGCGGGGTGGCAGCAGGTGAAGACGAGCCGCAGCAGGTCGTCCTCGACGCCGCTCTCGTCGGCGAAGTCGGGCTCGGGCGGGCCGTCGGTGCGTCGCATGACGACGACCTCCTTGAGTTTCGCGGCACCGACCGCGTCGCGGCGCAGCCGGTCCAGGGCGCGGTTGCGGGCGGTCATGGTGAGCCAGGCGCCGGGGCGGCGCGGGACGCCTTCGCGTCGCCAGTGCTCGAGCGCTTTCGCGAAGGCGTCCTGCGTGCATTCCTCGGCGAGGTCCCAGTCGCCGGTGAGCCGGATCAGGGTGGCGACGACCTGGGACCGCTGGTCTCGGAATGCGGCGGCGACGGCCGCTTCAACGTCTACGTCCACACCGGCCGCACTTCGATCGCACCACCGTCGAGGACGGCGGGGTGGGCAGCGGCGAGGGCGATGGCCTCGTCGAGGTCGTCGGCCTCGACGAGATCGACGCCCGCAATGGCCCCGGTCGATTCGGCCGCGGGGCCGTCGGTGAGCGTCACCTCGTCACCGCGCAGCCGAACGGTGGTGGCGTCGGTGGCGGGCCGGAGCCGGATCGACTCCGCGACGGCCGCGCGGTCTTCTGCGGACACCGCACCGCCGCCCGAGTCGACCGCGCCGCCGGGGCCGCAGATGAACATCGCGTACTGCACGGCCGGGCCTCAGCTGTCGCCGAGGAACTGGCGGATCTCGAGGAGACCGAACTTGGCGACCGGGTGCTTGGAGGCGATGTCGATCGCCTCCTCCATGCTCTGGCATTCGAGGATGTCGAAACCGGCGATGACCTCCTTGGTCTCCGCGAACGGGCCGTCGGTGACCAGCACCTCACCGTCGCGGACCCGGACGGTCGCGGCTTCGGCTAGCGGGCGCAGGGCGTCACCGAGGACGCGGGTGCCTCGCGCGTCGTTCTCCTCCACCCACGGTTCGACGGGCTCGGGCTCGGCGACCTCGACGTTCGGGTCCACGCAGACCAGCATCATGTACTTCATGGTTCCTCCTTGAAATGATCGTTCACCCCACCGACGAACGGGTCCAGCGAAATCGACACCCGATCCCCGAAGAATTTCCGCGCGGCCCG
Organism: Glycomyces tarimensis; assembly: GCF_054776215.1. NCBI lineage: Bacteria > Bacillati > Actinomycetota > Actinomycetes > Glycomycetales > Glycomycetaceae > Glycomyces > Glycomyces tarimensis. Next base: position 172,978 of record NZ_BAAHCB010000020.1, on the reverse strand, counting down.
TGACGGCCGACATCACGGACGCCCGCGGCGCGGAGCACGGCGAAACGGGGCGCTTACGATGCGCTTCAGACCCGCCGCGACCACCCGATGCGAGGACCGCCATGATCGCCAATCCCGTCTTCCGCTACCGCATGCTGACCTTGGCCGAAGGCTGGTCCTTCGTGCTGCTGCTGGTCTTCGGCTCCCTGCTCAGCCGCGTCTCGGAGATCGACCTGGTGATGCCGCTGGGCATGCTCCACGGCGCGCTGTTCACGCTGCTGGTGCTGGCGACCTTGCTGATCCACCGCCGCCTCGGGTGGGGCATCGGAACGATCCTGCTCGCGCTGGTGGCGGCGGTGGTGCCGTTGGCGCCGTTCGTCTTCCACCGCTGGAAGCGCGAGCAGCTCCTCGAGGCCGAGAAAGCGGCCGAGCCGGCGAACGCCTGAACTCGGCCGCGTCCCTCGAGGTCAGGCCTCGATGGTGGTGCGCGTGCCCTTGATCAGGAGCCAGAGCATGAGCGCCAGCTCGCCGAAGAAGGTGTACAGCGCCAGGTCGAGTGAGTAGTCGCGGACCGCGATCGTGCCGATGCCGTCGACGAAGTAGCCGACGCCCGCGATGGCGAGCAGGACGCCGAAGATCTTCGCGATGAAGTCGGCCCGGTAGGCGAGCCAGCCGATCAGCAGCAGGTGGACGCCGAAGATGCCGAGGCCGATGTTCCAGACCGCGCCGAACTCGTCGATCGCGGCCATGACGGCCTCGGGCGTCTCCAACCGGTCGGCCGCCAGGGCGAGCTGGGCGATGCCCACCAGGAAGACCGCCGCGTAGGCGACCCTGAACCAGGCGGCCGTCATCGAGACGGTCCGGTCCACCGTCGCGAACAGCGAGTACAGCGCCGCCGCGACGATGACGTCCAGGATGACCACCAGGACCAGACAGGCGACGCCCCATCGGAACAGGCGCTCCGATGCGGCGATGTCGGCGGCGGTCCGCGCCGCGTCGCCCGGTGTGACCACGGATTCGACGGCCACGAAGTTGCCGAAGAACGCCAGGACGATCATCAGGAGCAGGGAAAGGCCCGCCGTGAGGCTGGCCGGGCGTAGGGAGCGGGCGGGGGAGTCGATGGCGGTCATCGGCGAACTCATTTCACACGAGAGGAAGGGTGACCTCTCGAATGTAAAACAACATTGACGTCATGTCAAATATCGTTGACTTACCGCGTAAGACCTCGCCCACCGCTTCGGTGCCTCAGTCGACCTCGGCGATGGTGCCCGTTCGGATCTCGGTGCGGCGCTCACCGCCCGCCTCATGCGTCGAGAAGACGTGCACGGTATTCGCCTTGAGGTTGACCGCCTGCGTGACGGACACGCCGCTGATCTCGTTCCAGGCCACCAGCCAGACGTCCGACGCCACTTCGGCCGTGTGCAGCCGGACGTCCTCCGAGCCCTGCTCCATCGGTCCGGCGATGGTCTCGTAATGCAGCGTCTTGCCGTCGGGCGAGTACGTGTGATGGAAGACCACCCCGTTGTCCATCTTGAGCTCATAGGTCTTGCCTGCAAGGGCGAGGCCGCTCATGTCGGACTCCTTTCCTCTACGCGCCACGCGTCCGTCACGCGCTGGCCGATACACCTCCAAGCTATGAGTTCCGTGCGTCGAGGACCTGGAAGTCCGAATACTCGCGATGGTCGAAATACGACTCGGGGGCTCCCGTCGTATTCGGCCACCACCTCCGTCCTCTCGGACGCGGCCGATCTGCGCGTGATCCGGGCTCGCAGATAGGGAGGCGTCCCCGTCGAAACGGAGCAGCCACTTCATCGCCTCGAAGGCCAGATCCCTCGCGAGGTGTTCGGCGGCCGAAGGCACTCCGCGGCGTCCTTGGTCTCGTGAGCTGTCGGTCGGTCTAGGCGCGTCCATCGCACCGTCCGTTCGCTCGGTCGCGCATCGACTACGCAGAGTCGTTCACTGACCTCATCGAAGCTACGGACGGGACCGACAATTCCTTCGCCGCAAGCCATGCTGGACCGCGACGGTGCTCAAAGCTAGAGTTGCGAGCGATGACTGAGTACCGAGTTTCCTTCGACGCCGCGATCGGCTTCCGCAACGGCGGCGGCATGACCACCGAGGGCTTCCGTCTGGACGTGCCCGGACCGAATCCGAGCGAGTCCGAGGTCGCCGACCTGCTCGTCCGCCATCTCGGACTGCTCATGGTCGAGCGCGTGGAGGTTCGGAACCTCGAGGTCTTCACCGAGGCGCACAAGGGTTCGCGCGGCGGCCCGTCCGACCCAGAACGGGCGCCCGTGTCCACCGAGCGCCGCCTCGTGGAGCTGAGCCACGTCATCACTCCCGGAATGACGACCTATCCCGGTCTGCCCGGACCCGAGATCACGCCGCACCTGACCCGCGAGGACTCCAGGGGCCACTACGCGCCCGGCACCGAGTTCGCCATCGACCGCATCAGCATGGTGGGCAATACCGGCACCTACCTGGACAGCCCGTTCCACCGCTACGCCGACGGCACCGACCTCGCCGGCCTCGATCTGTCCAAAGTCGCTGATCTCGCGGTCACGCTGATCGATCTGACCGGCAGCCGCTCGCGGGCGATCACCGCCGAGGCCGTGGCCGCCTACGACATCGAGGGCAGGGCGGTCCTCCTGTACACCGGCTGGGACCGGCACTGGGGTACGGAGCGGTATCTGAGCAACGAGGCCCCGTACCTCGACGAGCCAGGGGCCCGGCGGCTCGTCGAGGCCGGCGCGGCACTGGTCGGCATCGACAGCGTCAACATCGACGACACCTCCGGCACCGCCCGGCCGGCGCACTCGCTCCTGCTCGAGGCCGAGATCCCGGTGCTGGAGCACCTGACCGGGCTCGACCAGCTCCCCCTCACGGGCGCCCGGCTCCATGCCGCGCCGCCGCTGGTGCGCGACTTCGGCACCTTCCCGGTCCGCGCCTACGCCGTCATCGGCGAGTGATCACGAGGGAGTGTCCGCCCCGCCGGGCGGCTCGATCCAGTCGTCCTCGTCGGGGTCCTCGAAGCAGTCGGTGCTGACGGTGATGACGATCGTGGACCAGTCGGGCTGCCGCGCGGCACTGAACTGCGCCTCGTCGCTCTCGGCGCGGCTCACGGCGTAACCGCTCTGACCCCAGAAGATCCCGTCGTCGATATCGACGTAGCCCAGATCCTCGGTCCACAGCTCGTGGATGCGCATCAGCGCCGCGGTGGTCTCGTTCGTATCGAGCACGATCTGGTATCGCGCCACCGCGCGGTACTGGACCAGCTCCTCGTCATGGCAGGGGTGGTCGACCGTCTCGATGAACTCCGGCTCGGGAAGACCGGCGTTCGAGAACGCCGCTGAGGCCTCGGCCCCGAGCATCAGCACCTGGTCGAAGGCCTCCGCCTTCGGCTTCGTCGCCGCCACGCAACCAGCCAGCGTCACCGCGGCCAGGACGGCGACCGCCGAGATCCGCAGGGAAGACAAGCGAGAGACGTCGGAGTGGTCCATAGGCCGCAGCTTACGGAGCCCGCCCCGATCGATGATGAACCCTCAGGACCGACTGTGACCGGCGGCGTTCACAATGCCGAGTGCTCGCGTCGATACCTGGCCAGGTGGCGTGAGCGCCGGTAGCGGTCGACCAGGAGCGCGATGGCGGGTGGGCGGGGACGGGTGTCCTTCCCGCATCCGATGGCTTGCAGGCGTCCGGTGATCGCGGCCTGGATCGCTGCCGCGCGCAGGGCTTTCGACCGGATCATGGACCGTGGCGGCAGGACCGGCGCGTCCTCGCCGGCGAGCCAGCGCCTCGCGGCCTCGGGCTCCTGCGCCAGGGCGGTCGCGGCGCCGACGAGGGCGAATCCGCGTTCGACGACATGCTCCGCGACTCCGCCGCGACGGACGCCGCCGGTGAGCATCAGCGGCACCGAGACCTGGTCGACCAGGCGGCCGGCGAGGTCGAGGAAGTACGCCTCGCGGGCGAGCGTGCGGTGATCGGCGGGGTGGCCCGCCGTCGCCAGGGACTCGATGCTGCCGCCGGAGAGCTCCACGAAGTCGACCGAGCCGCCGAGCCATGCGATGACCTGCCGGGCGTCGTCGATGTCGAAGCCTCCGCGTTGGAAGTCGGCGGAGTTGAGTTTGACGGCGATGCCGAAGCTCGGGGAGACGCGCTCGCGCACGGCCTCGACGATCCGCAGCAGCAGGCGGGCCCGGTTCGGCAGCGGCCCGCCCCATTCGTCGTCGCGGCGGTTGACGAGGGGCGACAGGAACTGGGAGATGAGATAGCCGTGGGCCGCGTGGATCTCGACTCCGCCGAACCCGGCCTCCTCGGCGAGGAGGGCCGTCGTCGCGAACCGGTCGATCACGGTGTGGATGTCCGTGCTCGTCATCGGCGTCGGTGTGGGGTAAAGGGTGGAGAACGATCCGATTTGGATGTTCACCTCGGAGGGGGCGAGCGCGACGGAGCCCGTGTCGCGTTGGACGACGCGACCGGGATGGTTGATCTGCATCCAGACCGGGGTGTCGCCCGAGGCCGACGCCCATCGCCTGAACGAATCCAGGTCGCTCGCGGTGTCGAGCACGATATCGCCCGGTTGCGCCATCGCGCGGCGGTCGACCATCACGTGGCCGGTGATGATGAGGCCGGTCCCTCCCTCGCCCCATCGGCGATAGAGCTCGACGATGCGCCCGTCGGGCCGCTGGCCCGCGCCCGCGAGCTGCTCTTCCATGGCGGCCTTGACGGTACGGTTCCGCAGTGTGGTTCCGCTGCGCAAGGTGAGCGGACTGTCGAGCGTCGACATGCAGACTCCTTCAAGTGTTGAACTACTTGAGAGAGTACTGCAATACTTGAACTATTTCGCTCGGTCCCCGTCACCGACCTCCACGAGCCGCGAGAGAGTGTCGGCGAGCGCGCGCAGGTCCGCGGGCGACAGCGCGGCGAACGGCGTCTGGGCCAGGGCGGCATCGACCACCTGGGCGCGCGCCCGTTCGCCGTCCGCCGTCAAGGCGAGCACGTGCGATCGGCCGTCCCGCGGGTCCCGCCGCCGCTTCGCGTAGCCGCGGTCCTCAAGCTGCTTCGCGATGAACGTCAGGTTGGAGGCGTTGCAGTGCAGGCGCTGCGCCACCGCGCCCATCGGCGGAGCCGGCTGGTCCGGGTCGATCGCCCAGAGCGCTTGCGCGGTCTGATGGGTGAGCCTGAGCCGGCTCAGCACCGGCTCCACCCTCGTGTTCGTGATCATCGAGATCTCGTGAACAGCGCGCACCACGCTCAACAGATCGTCCATGCGTCCCATTGTCGATCACGGCCGAGCCCGGCGGCGGCCACCGGCACCCCGACCTCGCGGATCGTTCCGCATCGGCCTCAACCGGTGATGGGCGCCCCGAGGTGGCGGGTTGACGGGCCGCACTCCTGAGAACGGCTCGATCCGCCAGGTCCGAGGGAAGCTCGTACACTGCACTCGTGGGGAGTGATTCGACGGAGCAGAGGCCCTGGACTGCACCGCACGGCTCGTGGGCGTCGTCTCCCGGGAACCGGAAGAGCATGTTGGGCAACCGCAACCGGGATACACGCCCTGAGCTCGCGATCAGGCGCCTCGTGCACGCCTCAGGCCTGCGGTACCGAGTTGCGGCGAAGCCGCTTCCGGGAATGAGGCGAACTGCCGATCTGGTGTTTCGACCGACCAAGGTGGCTGTCTTCATCGACGGCTGCTTCTGGCACGGCTGCCCCGAGCACTTCCGCCCTCCGAAGACGAACCCGGAGTACTGGCGGGAGAAGATATCGCGGAACAAGCGCCGCGATCTCGAAACTGACGAGCGTCTTTCTGCGGAGGGCTGGCTCGTGATGCGTTTCTGGGAGCATGAACATGCGGAGCATTGCGCCGGAGCCATCAGCGAGGCTGTGGCGGCCAGGCGATCCGCTCCTGGCTAGACCAATGGCAGGAAGGCGCGCTAGCCGCTCCATGGGACTTCGCCAGTGACTATTGGGTCGCCGGGGTCGGACACTAGCTCGCCGGCAAGGGACGGCATTCCGGGATCGAGTTCGCTCGGCGGCACTTCCAAGCGGAAGGACTCCCACCGCCCGTGTGCGCCTACATCTGCGGGCGCGTTGCGTGACAACCAGGTCCTCGGAACAGTACCGACCGCAAGGACCTGCAGCTGCTCGCCCAGTCGGACTGCCACTAGCTGCCAGTCCCGGTCCCGCTTCATCGTCTCGAATTCATGGCGGGAGAGGTAGACAGTGACCCTGTTACTTCTCGTTGTCGACTTGACCTCGATATGGGACTGCGAAGACCTGCACTTGACGAGCAGGTCGAATCCGAGTCCATCACTGTATGCCGCGACGTGGTCGACGTCCGCCGTCGTCGCCGTCTCGATGAGTTTCGCCAGTCCGAGTTCCCCGGCGTCACCGATCCGTTTTCGTTCGGCAGTATCGACTTTCGCCCAAGTCGCCGCCACACAGGCGTAGGCCTCGCTGAAACCCAGGCCCAGTGCGTCCGCAGCTCTGATCGCGTCCGCAGGCAGCTCATCGGGTCCCCGAACAAGAAGGTCCGCATCCCTGAACCAAGTAGGGGCGTCATATAGAAGCGAGCGTTCGAGCACGGAGTATCGCGCATCGGCTCCATTCAACTGGCCTCTTAGCATCCCTGATTTTTCGAGCCAGTCGAAGGCGGTCTCATACTGTGTGGGCGTTATGTCGCTGAAGTCACTATGCGAAGTCAGGATCGCCCTGGACCTCGCCGCACCACTCGATGGCAGTAGTTCCAGCCAGCGAGTGGCAGCTCGAAGGATCGGCTCAGGCGGAATTGCCACGGAGGTGTCCCATCAGCGCCTGTATGTCCTTCGAATCGAGCCCTCCGCTCACTGGTTCGTCCTCTCCGAGGTCGCCGAGTTCACGTAGCGAGGGGTCGTCAAGGATTCCGCCCATGAATCGCAGCTTGTCGTCCAGGCGCTGCGCGACGACCTCGTCTATCGTTCCTTCTGAAGCGAGGACGGTGACATTCAACTGCGTTTCTGGAGGCAGCCCCAATCGGTGGATCCTGTCGAGGCTCTGCAGGAAGCGGCCGGCGGCGAAATCCCTGTCGATATAGACGGCGTCATGGCAGTCATGGTGGAGGCTTATGCCCTCCCCGAGCGTGGCGGGGTTCGAAAGGAGGACCTTGCAGTCGTCGTCGTGCCGGAACCTCTTGATCTGCTCCTCCCTGTCTTCGGTCCCCCCGTGCACGACCGCAGGAGAGAACCTTGCCATCATCCGCTCGAGGGTGTTCAAGCTCCTGATAAAGGTGGACCAGACTAGAGTCTTCCGGCCCTTCTCGGCATTGCTCGCGACGATATGGAGCGCTTCCGTGTATTTCGGTGACATCTCGTAGCTGGGGAGATCGCCCATCAATTGGAACAACGACGATTCGTCCGGCACCTCGAGCGGCGGCACCCGGTACTCGAGCGGCTCATACCTGGTGCTCCCGACCGACAGGAGCGCTGGGCTCGTCGCCGCCATCAGCAGGTAGACGATCGTCCGCCCCAGGCTCTGGAAATCAGATTCGTATCCTGCTGCGCGCGCGGAGAACTGCCCTGTCAGCGCGTCGTAGACCTCGCGATGCCTCGGAGGCATCGAAACCCATCGCACCTTGGGCTCCATCTGCGGGAGCTGAAGCTCCTTCTTCGTTGTCCGGGTGAACAGGGGCCTGAGCACCCTGCTCGCTTTCGCCAGGTCGCCGCCAGCGACAGCCTGGACGACAGTCCTGCGTCCGTAGCCAGGCCAGACGAACCCGAAGAGACTCTCAAGGTCGCGTGCGCCGTTCGGTGCAGGGGTGCCGGTGAGGATCAGTCTGCGGCGGGCGAGGGGACCCAACGCGAGGCAAGCGGCACCGTAGATCCCGTCCGCGCCGCGCTTCATCCGATGGGCCTCGTCCAGCAGCAGCATCGACGGAGTCTCGGCCAGCCACTGCCCGAGTTCGTTCACCGACCTGCTGAGCCGCTCGTAGTTGACGATGAGTGCCTCTGCGGCCGCGCCCGGGCGCCCGTCGAGCACCTCCATCCGAAGCGGCTCGGCAAGGCATTCCTCGTTCTCCTCGAACCAAGCCTCATACGAGGACTTGGGCCCTACCACGAGCAGGCGCTCAACGGCCCCCTGCCGACGGAGCGCCTGGAACACCGCGAGGCCCACCCGGGTCTTACCTGCTCCGGGGACCGAGAAGTTTGCGCCGTGGCGGAGCGACAGGAGCTTGGCGATGTCCCTTCGCTGGAACGGCGTCAGCGCACCTGTCCACTCTGGCCCCAGCAAGTGGGAGACTTCCGCTGGGTCGATCGAGTCGACCTCGTCGGAAGCGGAGTCAAGCCGTTTGGACACGCGCTGCGCATCAGACGTGGAGTCCGTGACGAGCGCCTTGAGCGCTGGAGCCCATTCGACCTCGGACTTGTCAGGCCAACTCGCGAGCGCCGCCAGATTTGCGAGCAGATCATCGAGCTCCACCTCGAGGGTGGTGGCCGACCGCTGAACGGAGCTGCTGAAGCGCAGCGCCAGGCGACGCAGGTCGTCCTCGCGGCCAGGGCGGGCCCGCAGCACCACGTGGGCCGTGTCATCACCGAACCCGAGTCGAAGGCTGTGCTCTGCCATCCCCGCCGCCCTAAACGTTGCGGGCCGAGTCCAGCAGCCACTCGACGCCGTCACCAGGCGTGTCGAAGGCTCTCGCTGCGTGCTTGGCAAGACGCGAGAGTTGGTCCCTAAGCACAATCAGCGCGTCGTCGAATGCGTCCTCGTCAAGGACGCCTTTCGCCTTCGCCTCTGCGAATTCTGCTTCGCATTGGCGGATGTAGTCGGCAGCGTCCGCGATTCGGTCGGGCACTGCAACCTGGCGTTTCCTGAGCTGTTCATTCTGCCCCGCCAGCTTGGCGGCCGTGGCGAAGACTTCGTTGGCCTTGGCCATCCGCTCGCGCGCACCGTTCACGGCCCCCGGCTCAGCGCCGGGGGACTTGGTGGCGGCAAGGTCTCGCAAGACCTGATCGGTCAGGCTTCGCACCTTCTTGACTTGCGAAGAGTCTCCCAGCACCTGGACCCCGTCAAGTCCCGGAATTGCGACGCCCTCGGCAGGCTCGTCGGCTGGCCTGAGATCTTCGGGAAGGCTGTGGGCGAGGTAGCGGTCGTAGAAGTCCGGCTCGACCAGCCGCATGGAGGTCTTGGGGAAACTCAGGAAGAGCGCTGCGAGCCGGGACTCCTTCAACTGCTCTGCCTCGTCGGGATTGCTCTTGGCGAGTTTGCTGTAATCGCGCTGGAGTTCTCTGAGTTTCTCCTGGTGGTCCTCGAAGTCGATCAGGCGGAGGCTCCCGCCGTCCGGGGTCTCGCTCCGCTCGATCACGTCGACGATCATCTTGTACACCTGGCGGTCGAGTTGGAGGGTCTTCACCTTGATGTTGAAGTCCTTCGCGACGTCGTCCTCCTTCCGCCCTTTCTTGAGCTCGTCCTCGATGGCCATGAGCTGGTTGATGTACGAGTACTCCCGGCGCTTGTCGCGGCGGAGCTGGATCCTCAGCTCGACGTTGTTGACGTCGTCGTGAGAGGTGTCCTCTGGGAGGACTCCGACGCGGATGTATTCCTTCCCCAGGTCCTTCAGCGCTGCGCAGCGGGTGTTCCCGTCGACGAGGACGCCATCGGGCGTGATGATGCCCGGCTCTCGCTGGTCGAAGGCTTCAAGCTCCTCCTTGAGCGCCAGGTAGTCGGGGTCGACCTTGTCCGGGTCGGAGGGCTTGCACCGGAGCAGGTGGTGGAGGTAGTCCTGCGCCTCCTCGCCCCACGGGTCCGCGTCCAGGACGGCGTCCCTCTTCGGATCGAGCGTGCGCTGCGCACGTACTCGGTGTGTGTCGGGATTGAAGTACAGAAGGTTGACCGGCACTGCGATCACATAGAGGTGCTTCTCCTCGCCACCGCGCCACGGGACCGTAATCTTGGCGCCGTCCTCTTGTTTGGCCTGCTTCTGGCGTTCTTCGGCGATCGCACGGATCTTGTCGCCCTGCGCCGGCCGCCCCAGCTCTGCTCGCATGACCCCTCCATGGGACACGGAATTCCTTCTGCTTCATGACATCATGTCAGGTGATGGCGACAGCCCGCCGAACACCTCGCCCCCGGATGAAACGGAGCAGCGTATGTCAGAACCGGCCTGGAACGACCCAGAGCTCAAATCCAATGCCGGCACTATGGTGCGCTGCGCACTGTGGCTCAAGCAGGTCATCGGCGAAGGCAATACCTTCACCAAGCAGCAGGTCCAGAGCGCATTCCCAGGCGTCACCCAAGCGGACCGGCGAGTCCGAGACCTCAGGAGCTACGGGTGGGTGATACACACCAACACTCAGGACGCGACACTCTCGATGGAGGAGCAGCGCCTCGTGCGCATCGGCGTCCCCGTCTGGGATAAGAAAGCCAGGACCGCCGCCTCGAAAACGAAGGCGCTCAGCGAAAAGGTTCGTCAGGAGACACTCGCCAACGACGGGTACATGTGCAGGGCCTGCGGGATCACAGGCGGAGAGTCCTACCCTGACGATCCTGTGCGCAGTGCCGTACTCTCGGTTGCGAACCGGGAAGTCGCACAGAGCGACGGGACTGTCGCCACCATGCCCGTCACGCTCTGCAAACGCTGCCTGACCGGGGCTAGGGGAAGCCGTGTGCGCATGGACAAGGCCTTGGAGATTGTCGACCGCCTTGACTCGGCCCAAAGGTCCGAGCTCGCCGAGTGGATCCGCATGGACCGTCGCCGCTGGACAGACCTCGAGCGGGTATGGAGCGCTTACTGCGCGCTCCCCTCAGAGGCCAGGGCGGTCGTCGAATCGAAGATCGAGCAGCCGTAGAATCCGGCAGTAGCAGACCGCCTTCAATCGCGGATGGTGATGTCACAGGGGTAGCCGCTCCGCAAAGGTTGTCGGCTGTTCCGACTACACTGCAGCAGACCCGTCCACGCCAGGAAGACGGGCATAAACACGCAAACTAGGCACTGATTACGTGCCGGACATGCTCCGACGGACGCGGGAAGGCGTTAGCGCCCGTGGGTCTAGAGAGGTTGCCCATGCCAGCATCAGGATCGAGACGGCGACTCGAGGTCGTCGAGATCTGCGCTGGAGCCGGCGGGCAGTCGCTCGGGCTCGAAAAGGCCGGGTTCAACCACCGGCTGGCCATCGAGCTCGACTCCAACGCGGCCACGACGCTCCGGCAGAATCTTCCGAACGGCGACGAAGTAGTCCGCGTCGGCGATGTCGCTGCTGCTGAGACCTGGAGACCCGAGGACTACGAGGGGATCGATTTGCTCGCTGGCGGGGTCCCTTGTCCGCCGTTCAGCATCGCAGGCAAGCAGCTGGGCGCGCACGACGAGCGCGACCTCTTCGCATGGGCGGTCGAGCTTTCGGACCGTGTCAAGCCCAGAGCCCTTATGCTCGAGAACGTCAGAGGGCTGAGCGGGAACCGGTTCTCGGCCTATCGGCAGCACGTCCTCGACAGGCTCCACGACTACGGATACATAGCCGAGTGGCGACTGCTCCACGCCAGCGACTACGGGGTCTCCCAGTTGAGGCCGCGGTTTGTGCTGGTCGCGCTCCAAGAGGAGTACGCACCGTACTTCACCTGGCCCAAACCGCTCTCGAAGGAGCCGCCGACTGTAGGCGAACTCCTCAAAGAGCTCATGGCCGCGAACGGCTGGGAGCTTGAACGCGTGGAGAAATGGGCAACCGCCGCGAACAGCATCGCGCCGACGATCGTCGGCGGTTCGAAACGGCACGGCGGAGCAGACCTTGGCCCGACAAGAGCTAAGCAGGCGTGGTCGCTTCTGGGAGTTGACGCCATGGGCGTCGCGGACGCGGCTCCGGGCCCCGGATGGGAGGCGCCCGAGGGCGCGCCGGGGCCACGCTTGACCAATGCGATGGTCGCGCGGATCCAGGGGTGGATCGGGGAGTTCTCCAGATGGGAGTTCCACGGCAAAAAAACCTCTGTGTACCGCCAGATAGGCAACGCCTTCCCGCCACCGGTCGCGAAGGCCCTCGGAACGGCGATCCGAAAGGCACTGGCGAAGACCGGTCAGCCGAAGGAGCTAATCGAGTCGACCGACACCGTCCACGACCCTGTGTACCGAATTCTCCGAACTGCGAACAGGGCGCTGACACCTCTCCAGATCGAGGAGCGTCTGCGACGGATAGGCGCGCACCTGGACCTCGCCGAGATCGAGAGGCATATCAACCATCTGGGCCGCGACTTCAAGGTGGAGATGGAGCAGCGATCGAGCGGGGCGTGGGCCTACAAGCTCGAAGGGTTCGAAGCGTTCATCGGGCAGCTGGACCACCAGCGCCACGGCAGGTTCGCAGAGCACCAGTCCCGGATCAGCTGAACCGAGAGGCTGACCCGGCTATATGGCCCTTGTGCTCCGCATGGAGGGCTGAATCGGGTTGACCATGGCCGTCGCCGATCCCCAGCCGGGTCTGTCATCCAGGAACCGGAGATCAGTCCGGGCCACCTCCTCCGGACCTCCTTCCAGGGCACGTCTGGGGCTCGAATCTGCGCGGCATCCTCACCCGAACCGACCGGGACCGGATTGGAATCCCCGTATGCGAACGCACGGCATACGTCTTCGAAGTCTGCGGCTCGCCCGGCTTCAATCCGAAGACTGGCCGCCGCCGTTGTCCCAACTGCCATTAGTTGTGGTCATTCGAGATTCACGGCAACCGCTTCGTCCAACGACTGGCACGACTGATCGCGCTCGATCCCGACTTCCACCGCATCCAGCACATCGGCCTCGCCGACTCAACGACAAGATGCACCTGTCCGCAGCAAACTCAGAGAAGTGAACGGTTGGAACCACGAACAGGTGCAGTCAGCTTTGAAACAACGCCGGTGAGATCTACCACCGACGAGCGGCTTTCAGTGGGACCTCGATCTGTTACTGCTCCAAGCCAAGTTCCAAATCGACGACTTCCGAAGGCTACTCATTCCCGCTGCGGCGCGGGACAGGCTGGAGAACTCCTTCCACCATCGCTGGCCTCATCTGCAGACGAAGGGCGGGCTGCTATCACGGCTCGTCCTTCCGGTTCGCCAGGACGTCAGGATTGAGAACTGTTCCGCAGAATTTCGAGATCGTTAATCCCGAGCCTCAATTCCATGCGGCGTTTCATCCATGTCAGCTCGCCGCTTGCGCGAACTTGCAAACCCTGTCGCTGAGCTTCGTAGGCACGGTGATAGTCCGCATCATCCACAATCACCCAGAGAGCACCGCGCCTTCGCGATCCTTTAAGGAGACGGTCACCAACAATCTTAACCCGTGGGTATTCACCAGGCCGTCGTTCAAGGGATTCAACCTTACCTTCAATTGTGGCGCTGCCCGTGCGAGCCAATTCCTCAAGCTCACCCCTGAACTTGTAGACCTCCCCGACTATCGCCGCAGTAAAGGAAACCTCGGTATCAGGTTTCGAAATTCGACTTGCAAACCCTGACACAAACTCAATTTCGAACGGGCGATCATGATCGGGTCCACCAAGGTCCGCCAGGGCCTTGCAAGCATTCACTGAGACGCGCAGCTCAGTAGGGTCAGCTATGTCGCCACCCTCCAATCGCTCCCGAGCTATCTTATTTACCGCCACGATCTCTCTACGAAGTTCCTGAGCGGCAAGGAGGTTCGAAATATCTGCAATCTCTTCACTTGATTCACGATCAGATGGTTGAGGAGATTGACTCGAAATTTCATGGAGCAGATTCATACGGGTCATGAAAACATAGCTTCCGGGTTTCGTCGGCAAGAGCTCAACATCCTCCAAGAAGCGACTCACCACTTTAGGACGGGCCCCCTGATACTGTAGCTGATCTCCCTCAGCAACTCTCCTACCCGCATTCTTGATGAGATCGTGAATTGCTTGCAGCGATTTGAAACCGCCGTCGAGAGAGATGATCCCCGGTTCAGAAGGTGGGTGAGTCCTGAAAATCTGCATATCTGTGCTGGGATTAGCGAGTTCATCCAGCACTTCCGATACATCCCGCTCCTCCCACTTGGCGAGCTTGTGTATCGCTTCTACGACAAGTTCATCGTCGTCACTGAATACCCTCGCCGGAGGGACCAGCAATCGCATCGCAGTGTCAGATTTCCCAGAACCTGCGGCCTGCCAAATGATAGCGCCGCGCCGTGTTCCTTGCCGTGACCAGTTCCGACGCTCAAGATACGAGTTAAGGGTCTCAGGTTCGATGGAGGCAAGCTCATCGCTCATACGATCTCCTCCTGAGCCAAACCACGTGCGCATAGCCCCCGCATAGCAGCCGGGGTCAACAGGTTACACTTTGGGACCGACACAGTCCGCTTGGTTTTGGGATCAACACCAGTCACTGGCGCCAGATCCTCGAATGAGGCCCAGTACGCTTCAATTTCTGCAACTTGGATGCCGGCAGCCTCCCTGACGTACGCCCCCGGGTTCTCAGGTGCTATCACCAGTGCCAGATACCTTGGGACGCGGTGCGGCCCCACGAGATGATTTATGTCCCTCACCTCTAGGCGGTATCGCAAATCCCCGTTCTTCTCAGCTACCACACGGGTGGCCTTGGTCTTGAACCTGGCTTCAGGGATGTCTCCTTCAAGGTCGTTAACACCGGCCACCTGAAGATCCCACCCGACATCCATCTCGGGCTTGGTCCCGGTCAAGCCTGCCGAGGCTACGATGAACTTCACCACTGCCTCGCCGTAATTCCCCTGCCAGTTGTTGTGGGGCAAGGTCCAAGAGAGGTCAAGCGGTGAACCGCTTGCCGGAGGGAAGCTCAGAGCAACATCCTTCCCATCGTTGTAGTCTCCACGGAGCCAACGAAGTCTGAAAATTCCTATCAGAACAATATCCTGCATGCCCAGAGTGAGCACACAGGCATACTGTCACTCGTCTGGATGTATTCCCGTGGCCGGACGAGCGGGTAGGCCTGATGGTCGCCGCCGAACTGGGCGACGACGAGGGGCGTGCTGATTGCCGATGAGAAGGATCTTCCAGCACGGTTCGGCGTCGGTGGGGCCTCTCGGCCCAACCCCTGGGGGGCCGGGCATCTGGAGAACTGTCAGACGATCGCGAACGCCGTCTTCGGCAACGGGAGCCTGGAGACCTGGATGGACTTCAGGCACTACCTGCCCAAAGTGTAGGCAGCCGATGCCGCCCGACGCGCCACGGCCGCAGTGCCAGAGTCAGTCTCAGGCCTCGACATCCGCGGCGTCCACGCCGCCACCGGCGAACTGATCCGCCACCTCACCCTCGACCCAGACCGCGACTACCAGCCCACCGGCCGACCCAAAGGACCCACACGTTGAAAACGACAAACGGCCCGAACCTTCGCAGGTTCGGACCGTTTCCTATGTCCTGATACATCACATTGGTCGGGTTGACAGGATTTGAACCTGCGACCCCCTCGTCCCGAACTATCGGCATGGGGGTTGTTGGGAGCCAACGAAGGGGCATCGAGGCCGGTCAGAGCCAATCCGAGATATTCTCGTTCGCTGCGGTTGCTGTACTTTGCTGCTGTACACCCCAAGTCTGGGACCGCTGAGGGCCTTGAACCAGTGTCTGCGAAGGGTCCCGAAGCTGTGACAGCCGGCGCTATCTACCTTCGTCCTCCAAGAGGTCGAGCTCCTCAACTAGTGGCATCAGGTCCTCATGCAGACGAAACCCAGATGCCCACCCAGGGTTTGGTGATTTGTCATCATATTCAGCAAAGAGAACCTCAACCGCGTCCTCAGGAATTCGACCGCTTTCTCGCAAGTCGGTACTGATGCGCGAAATTGGTCGTGTGAATCCTTTAAGAGTTCTCGTTGAAGGAAATCCCGAAATCTCGTAAACCCGATCCCGACTCACGACGCCCTCAGTATATGCAGCTTCATGAATGACAGCCTCCTGATCGTTCCATCCTTCTTCAATGAGCTGTTGAAGGAGGTACTCCAAGGCAGCTAGATTCCATCCGCCAAATTGCATTTCTGCTTGAATTCTACTGACTCGCGCAATTTCTTTGACCGTCTTCTCACTTACGTCAAGTTTGAACGCTTCCTTTGCAAGATTCACTAGATTCTCAGGCCGCGTCATGAAGAGTCGCGCATTTGCATGCCTATTCAACTCCGAAATGAGTTCCTGGCGCGGTCCTCGAGTCTTCCCTTCATGCTTCCTCCACCAATCGTCCTTCGCGTCATCAGTTACGATAAGCAAGTTCTTGCGTCGCCGCTTAACCTCGTCGATTGCCTGCGTCCACACTAGAAAATCTCCCGCAGCACGTTCTCCGCCCTTAGCCTGGTCAAGATACCCTGGAGGCTGTCTGCGTTTAGCCCTAGCTTCGGATTCCTTCAACTTACCTTCGTATACGGACAGCTCGTATGGCATTCCAACTTTGCCCTCAAGCAGGTCAAGTAGTTGATTTAGTACTGGATCTTTAGCCGAATCGGCAGCATCCTGAAGACCAACTCCCTCGGCCACTTCTCGAATGACCTTGACAAAGGCCTCCGTCGAATCTGTCAAGCCGCTGAGGATTTCAGTGCTGCGCTCCTTCGGAAACCCGACTCTATTGACCCAGCTTCGAAAAGTTTGCTCGAGCTCATTAGCTTGCTTTTTAATATCCTTAATTGTCGATTCCGAGCTCTGTGGATCGCCCAAAACACTTTCACGATTTCGCCAGAACTCTTCGGCGACCTGGTGAGGCACCCAGAGACTCCCCTTAAGGGCTCGAAGAACTGAAAAGAGGCTATCTCTCGCTTCTTTGTCATACCGGTACAGATTGAGCAGAACATTAGTGTCGGGCACTACTATCCCGTCCTTCATGACGGAAATATAGTCTGCCCTGGTGGGGGTAAGAAACGCCTCGAAACCATCCCGAAGCCCCATAGTTTCACTTCGCTCAGCCATACCTTCATCATCTCAAACCTTGGCGCTGAGGGAGCAGCGGTCCCGCGATGCCCTCAGGCACAGGACCGAATTTGCGCGGGCAGCAGCCGAGGTGTCACACCCTTAGGTCATCCTCATGCCGGGGCACCTTGCGCCCCCGGCATGAGAGGCGGTATATTTCCTGGCATGATTTCGCATCTTTCATACGAGCAAGTGATCGAAGGCCTTGGAGACAAGGCAATCCTGGGCTTGCTGAAGGCCGTTGAAGACACCCGGCATGACTACCATGAGTACCGAACTGGTCACTCCCTCTGGGTCGTCGGACACGGGGAGGTCGGACTTGCCCTGTGGCTCCATGACCGCCTGTGGGATAACTGCCGGAAGGCATTCGACGACGTGGAAGGTGTCTCGCTCGACGATCGTGAGAACGGCCGACAAATCTGGGTCGGGAGCAAGTACGTCCTCCGCGCGAAGCGCCATCACAGAGACGGCTCGATCAGCGCCACAGAGAGGACCGGCACCGAGAGCTTCTGGACACAAAACTCCTCGGCCCTTCCCGAGCTGCGTGAGGTGAGGCTTGCTTTTGGTTACGTGTGGCGGCCGAAGACTCGCGAAGTCGGGGACACTGTTATCTCCATGCGAGATGGAATCGATAATCCGCTTTGGTATTCTCGATTGGAAGCAGAAGGCGAGAACCAGTTCTCAGGCGAGGTCATGCAATTCCCGACAGGAACAACTACCGAGCCCATCGCGCCAGTTATCGAATTTGAAGCTGGTGGGGAGCAGGTGTCCGGGCAGGAGGAAGTTTAAAAATGTCATATCTCGGTGAGGCCATTACCACAGCACGCCGAGCTCTTGGAATTACTCAAGCCGAATTGGCATCCAGAGCGGGAGTTACTCAGGCCGCACTTTCTCGATACGAGACTGATCAGAGGATCCCCGATCCTGAAGTTCTGACGCAACTCGCGGAAGCCCTTCAGGTTACTGAGCAATTTCTCAAGAGCTCAAGCCAGCTCCGCGGCGCAATGGCGATCGATGCACATATGCGACGTCACGCTACCGCAAAGCCTGGGATCTGGAGAAAGCTTGAAGCGAAACTAAATATGTACCGAATGCACACCCGTCTCCTCGCCGAAGAAGTCACGGTTCGGTCTAACCTGCACATCGCTCGATTCGACCCCGTTGAGGTAGATCCTAGTGAAGCTGCACGTCTTACTAGAATGCATTGGAAGATGCCAATCGGTTCTGTGCGCTCCCTGATTCGATGGCTGGAATCTGCCGGATGTATAGTTATTGAGGAAGATTTTGAAACCTCACGAGTATCGGGACTTTCGCAGTGGATCGAAGATATTCCTATCGTTCTAATTAACTCGCGCATTCCTACATGTCGCAAAAGATTGACCCTGGCGCATGAACTCGGCCATCTTTGCCTGCACTCGGATTTCGTCTCGCAAGAACTTGAATCCGAAGCCAATACATTTGCGGCCGAATTTCTTATGCCTAAAGAATTGATTCGGTTTCAGCTGAAGAATCTAACAATTGGAAAGCTTGTGGATCTCAAGAGAGAATGGGGTGTTTCCATGGCCGCTCTCATCGAGCGGGCCTACGAGCTAGAGCAAGTCAACGTTCGACAACGCACCAACTTGTATAAGAGCTTGAGCGCACGTGGTTGGCGTATCCAGGAGCCCGGAAGCGATGAAATCCCTCCTGAGCATCCGCAATTGCCAAATGCAATCGGAAATGCCATGAAACAACGTGGTCTCACCATGGACGAGATATCTGCGATAGCGGGATTCGCACCGAGTATTCTGCATCCGTTTAGGCCAACTCATACCTCTGAGAGCCGAGGCCTTCGAGTCGTTAGGTTAATTGCTGGAGGACGGGTTCATTGGCCGGGGGCGGGCGCGCGATACGCTGGACCGGCGACTGGTCGGCCCGCAGGGACCGACCGCAACCGACCAGGCCCGCGCGCCCGCCGGGGCCCCCGGCCAAGGGTTCCGGCCGGAACTTTCGCACTCCTCTCTCAAGGCGTCCTTCGTGTGGCGCCGGCGAGGACCGCCCGCAGCTCCGCGAGGACGGACCGCAGCCGGCGCACGCGGCCGCAAGGCCGCCTTGAAGATGTATAGAAAGTTCTCACAGACCCTTAGTCGGGCTCGGCGACATGGTGTGTTGCGATCCGAGGAATGGAAGCGCCAGCGATCATTCCAGGTAGGGCTTTGCGAGGTGCTCAAAACCGTGGGTGATTCTGCGCCTCATCCCGTCGTTTACCGGTAGCTGGGGCAGCTCATCCTGTCCAAACCACTGAACTGCCGTTGATTCGCTGCTCGTGGCGATCTCGCCGTCGATGACCGAGGCGCGGAAACTCAAAGCGAACTGCTGGCGCACCTCGCCGTCGCTGTACTCGATGAGGTGGTTGGGGTTCGTGTAGATGCCGATAAGGCCGGTGATCTCGATGTCGAGCCCGGTTTCTTCCTTGGCCTCGCGTACCGCGGTTTCCTCGATCGTTTCGCCGAGGTCGTGGCCTCCTCCAGGTAGTGCCCAGTCGCCGTTGTCAGAGCGACGGATCAGCAGGACTTGCCCGTCATCGTTCTCGATGAAGGCCACTGCTGAGGGCACGACACTGTTTGGAGGAGGCGCAAGCGGATCGTTGATGTGGTCGATGCGGGTCACTTGGCCCCTCCTTCGGTCTTAGCTGTTCGTAGTCCAGGGTCGGGCACCGTCCCAGAGGAATTCCAGGTGCTCCATGTAGCGCTGGAACGGCCCGTCATCTCCAAGCTTCTTGAGGTGCAGGGTCAACCAGTTGTGCCCCAGCTCGTTGCCGATGCTCTCGCAGGTGAGCGCTTCGCGGTCGAATTGAAACACCGACCGCAGGGCGTGTGCCTCGGCGTTCCGCTCGGAAAAGCGAACCTCCAGGTTCTTCTCCGACTTCAGGTCTTCCAAGGCGTTCAGCGTCATGTTGATGCGGCTGCTCAAGGACATCGGTGCGTTCTCGACCTGTTCACGGTGGCGCGTGACCTCGCTGTCCGGGTCACCGAGGAGTACTCGGACACGGACGCCGGCTGCGAGCTTGGCCCTGATGGTCTGGTCGAATGTCGGGTGCTGGGTCCAGAAGAAGTAGTTGGTGTACCCAGCCAACGTGATTTCAGTGCGCGCCGAACCGATGAGACGCTGCCAGACGCTATCGGAGACCTCCGAGCGCCGGCCGTAGACGTCGACGATCTCGCGCGTGGACTTGCGCCGGACCCGCTGGGCAAGCTCGGTGATCAGGGCTTCGTCAGTCAGCAATGCCGGATCAGTGTAGTGACGAAGTTCCTCCAGGTCGGCATCTCCAGGCACCCAGAAGCCCAGCCTTCGCCGAACTTCCAGCAGCGGGATGTCGAGAACTTCAGCGATCTTCTTGGTCAGCTCCTCGGGGACCTCGTACTGTCCGCGCTCGTACGAGGACACGCGGACCTGTCCGATGCCGAGCATCTGCGCGAACGCCGTGCCGCTCCATCCTCGTGCCTCGCGTTCGGTTCTGAGCCAGTCTCCGGCGCTGACCAGCCGTTCCTTTCGGTCGTGTTCTTCAGTAGCCATGCTTCTAGTCTCTCACTTCTGACGCTTACCCGACAGACCTCGGTCTATCAGCTCATATTTCCCACAATATGAGAAGCCTGTAGACAGCTATGCGCTATGCGTCTAACGTTAGACGCATCAACTCAGACGGTCTGAGTTAAAGCCCTTCGGGGCGACGGAACAACGAACGAGAGGAAAGCTGATGAGGCTTTTGGTTGACACCTCTGAGGTGGCCTTCATGGTCACCAAGGCTTCGGTGCCGAAGGAATACAAGGGTGAGCAGCAGACCGACAAGGACGGCGCTCCGAAGTGGGTGACCGCCGTGCTGGCGCTGGAGCAGGGCAACGAAGACGACGACGGCCAGATCATCCGGGTGGTGACCGCTGGGGAGAAGCCGAAATTCACCAAAACCCAGCAGGTCATCCCGGTCGGCCTTGAAGCCGTCCCCTGGGAGAAGAACGGCAACCACGGCATCTCTTACCGCGCGATCGAACTCAAGGACGCGAAGGCTGCGAAGTAACCACCGGTTCCGGTCTCGGAACCTCTCTCGAAAGGATCTCTGCCATGCAGGAATTCCCGATGTACGCGACGACCAGTGTCCATCTGCGGACGGATACGGCAACCGACGCGAGGGTGTATCCCTCGGGTGACGGTTCGCTCAAGGTCGGCTCGTGGGATCACGACAACTTCGAGGTCGTATTCCACGGCAGCGCCACAATGCTCCGCCGGCTGGCGGAGGAATTCCACAAGGCCGCCGATGCGATCGAGCGGGATGGCGAGCGTCAACGGGCGCTTGACAACGCTCCGCGTCGTCGGACGAAGTTCGTCGCCGAACCGGTGACGGATGGGGAAGAGATGCACATCGCCGCTTAGAGCGGCACTCGGGGAACCGGTTCGTACTTGGCGGTTCAGACCGGTTCCCCGGCATTCAGTTCACAGAAACCTTTGCCCCTTGGGGCGGAAAGGTGGTTCTGCCATGCGTTCTCATGGTAGCAAATCTGCTGGTCGCGGGCGCTCGGGTGCTCGTGCGGCTCAGACGCTTATCGACCAGTTCGAGAAGGATTCGGCGCTGCGTCGCGCCAAGATCGTTGCGGTCCTGGCCGCTGTCGTGACCGGCGTGATGGCGCTGATGGTCACTATCGCGTTCCTGCCGGCCGGTGAAGCCCTCGTGGCTTCGCTGATCGTGGCCGCTGTCGCGGGTGTGGTTGCTGCTGGCGTTTCGCTGGTGTGGCCGGTGCTGCGCGTTGCCTGGCACTGGGCCGGCGAGCTCGTGCTCGCTTCGGTGATCGTGGGCGTCTATGCCGCTCTTGCGGTGTGGCTCGCTCCGATCTGGGGCCTGGTCGCCGTTGGCGTCCTGGTCGGCCTGCCGTGGGTCTTCGGGCCTGTGCGGCGGTTTTTGATCCGGTGGGGCTGGTGCATGGTCACCCGTCACCGCCTCCGGGTCGCCTGCGATGCCTTCATGGAAGGCAAGGGCGTTCGCGGTGCGGTCATGCCGCTGATCCTCATCGCTCGTCCGACCGAGTCGGGAGAACGGGTGTGGCTGTGGCTGCGCGGTGACTTGACCTTGAAGGACATCGAAGATCGGCTCCCTGAGCTGGCTTCGGTGTGCTGGGCCAACGCCGCCGATGCTCGCAAGGCCGGCCAGAAGGCCAGCTTCGTGGTCATCGATCTGCACCGTCGCGACATCCTCGCTGAGGACGTGCCGATGCCGGTTAAGGCGATGCTCGACGGGGTCGACCCCGACTCCTACAAGGGTATCGACGCTCAGGACATCGACGCCGAAGGCGAAGACGTGACAGCCGACCCTGAGCTGGTCGCCAAGGTTGAGGCAATGCTCAACCCGCGCCGTTCAGGCGAGCGGAAGCCGCGTCAGTCCAAGGCCGACAAGGCCGGCAAGTCCGACACCACTGCCGCTGTGCGGCGTGACAACGAGGGACCCGACGAAGGGGATGGCGACTACATCCCCGAGTTCGTCTAATCCCGATCACGAGACTCCCCTTTCGCTGGGGCTGCTCAAGGCCGGAAGGGCGGGGTGTTCCTGCCTCGTCCTTCCCGCCGAAACTCATTGATTCCCTTTGGAGGTAAGCACTATGAACATCGCTATCGGACCCAACATGTCCATCATGGACGAATACTTCTTGGGCAAGTACGCCACCGGCGAGCCGGTGAAACTGTCCCTGGCATACAAGAACCTGCTCGGCGGGGGCGAGCCGGGCTCGGGCAAGTCCGGTCTTGAGAACACGATCATCGCCCAAGTGGCGCTCAGCATCGACACGGCCTTGATCGGCTTCGACGGCAAGCTCGTTGAACTGATGGCCTGGCGCGACGCCATGGATGTCTTCGTTGGCCCTGAAATGCGCAAGGCCCTGCACACGCTCGTCTGGCTTCAGCAGGAAATGGACGCCCGCTACGGGCTGATGTCCCAGCGGCGAGTCCGCAAGCACGTGCCGACACCCTCTGACCCGGTCTACGTGGTGGCACTCGATGAACTGGCCTACTTCACGTCCGTGGCTGGCACTGAGGCTGAACAGAAGCTGTTCTCCACGCTGCTGCGCGACATCGTCGCTCGCGGCCGTGCCGCCGGCATCGTCGTCCTGGCCTTCACACAGCGGGCCTCCTGGGACATCGTCCCCACGGCGCTGCGGGACCTGTTCGCCTACCGGTGGACCGGTCGCGCGACCACGCCCGGTTCTTCGGATGTGGCGCTCGGCGCCGGCTGGGCCGAACGCGGCTACAACGCGATGGACCTCGACCCGACCAAACCGGGTGACTCGTTCCTCCTGGCCGAAGGCGCACTCCCCAGGCGGATGCGCGTGGCCTGGATGTCCGATGCCGAGGTCGCTCAGGTCGCCAACTTCGCCGCGCAACTGCGAGGCCGGGCACTGGTGGCCTAGACCGAGTGCCGTCAAGCCGGGCTTGACACCTCTTGACGGCACTCCGGGCGAACGGTTCAACCGGGGTTCGATTCCCCGGCGTCCACGACGCAAGGAACGCCAAGCGAAAGGCATTAAGGCCAGTACTGCGTCCAGCCGATGAGGCTATTTCAAGAGAGGAATGAAGATGAAGGTCTTGATCCGCACGATGAGTGGAAATGAAATCACGGCAACTGTCCCTGCCACACAGTGGGACTTCGTGTGCAAGGAGCTCCGGGAATACCCGACGATCGAGTTCACCTCAGACAACGGTCTGATCGTCCTGCGAACCGAACACATTGAGTCGGTTCAGATTCAGGAATCGTAATCAAGCCTTGGCCCATGGGGTCAAGTGGTAGAGCGATCGGCAACCTTCGGGGTTCGAGGCCCCGACGCTCACGACACAGGAAAGCCACACCGATAGGCAATAGGGCCAGTACTGCGTCAAAAGCCGATAAGGCCATGAACACGAAATGACGAATTGAGGCACTGATGAAACACGTCACGCTGACCTACCTCGATGGCACGGAAGAGGCATTCCCGACCACCAATGCCAATGCCGCATCGATGGTCGATCGATTCTGCAATGGCGGTCAGCTCTTGGTTGAGCAATTCGAATGCCACTTCGAGGTCGAAACCGTGTGGTTCGAACGGGCCGAATGCAAATCCGTGTCCGCCGATGACATCGACCAAATCGAAGTTGTCCGAGTCGACGCGTTCGATGACGACGGCACCACCAGCATCCGCGTTTCGGAACCGGCCGCCGAAGAGGTGGGAAAGTCCGAGGAGAACAAGGCCGACACTGCAAGCCCTAAAGAGTATGACCTGCGTGCAGCTTCGCTGTACTTCGGCAGGCTCCTCACCTGATCAGTAGTGGTAGAGCGATTGGCAACCTTCGGGGTTCGAGGCCCCGACGCTCACGCGGTAATTGACAACGAATGTGAATGAAAGGAGGAGTGTGCAATGTTCCGTGCCGAATACGACGATCCGGACGGCAGCCGTTATGGCTTGCCGACCTATAACTACCGCCACGCACCGGGCGGACTGTACACCCGCCGACAACTCGCCGCTGTTGGGCTCACGCCTGGGCGGCAACCGAAAGCAGCACAGATCATCTGGCGACGCGGCAAGCGAATCGCCTACCTGTACCGCCGAGACCTGGCACAGCCCAAGCGGCCGGCCACCCCCGCACAGTTGCGGGCATTGATGAAAGCGTGGGTCGCACTGTCGACCTGCCCGACCTGCAACACCGAATACGACTACTACATCTCGAAACGCTACGGCGAATGCCTTGCATGCTACGAGGCAAATGTGGGCCATGCCGTTGAATCGAGCGTGGCCCAATGATCGATACAGGATTCTTCGATGCCTTCCAAAAGTCATTGCCGCTCCACGCGGTCACGCGGATTGATGCACAACCGCCCTGGGTGACTGATCTTGAGAAGCATCGCTTCTTCTGCCGTATGTGCCGTGAGCACTTCACCGGAAATGAACTCGCCGAAGACGACCGCCACGTTTACGTGTCGGTGCCATGCCCCGGATGGGAACTGGTCGAATGCGTCGCCTGCGGCGAGACAACCGTGCCAACGGTCGAACACTCAAAGAAATGCGACTACTGCAACGGATTGCAGTGGTGGCAAGTCCGTGAACTCAAGGAGGTCCTGTGACCGTACAAGAACAGCACGCACCGCGTGCGACCGAACCGGAAACGGCACCTGCCGTATCCCAGAACACGACCACTGAACCGCCGAAATGGCGGCGCCTGTGGAGCAAAGGGCAGCAGCCCAAGCGCACACCGAAAGCCCGGAAAACACCGAAGGGCAAGCAGCCGTCGCAGCGGCGGCAATCGCGGCAAAAACCGCAACCGCAACTGTTGACCTCGCAGCGTCGGGGCGCATCGGCGGTCTCGTGGCTCGCCTTCGGGCTGGGCATCATCGTCTCCGTCGCGGCCAACATCGGCCACATCTGGTTCGTCACCCGGCCTGAGGCCGAAGCGATGATCTCGGCAATGGTGTTCGCCGGATTCTGGCCGATCGCCCTGGCGGTCGCCGTCGAGGTGCTCTCGCGCGTGAGCTGGCCGGGATACCTCAAGTGGCCCGGCATCGCCGGAACCGCTGCGGTCGGCACGGTCGCCCTGGTGGTGTCCTACCGGCACATGAACGGGCTGCTGCTGCACTTCGGGGAATCCGATCTGTCGGCAGCACTCGGCCCGATCGGGGTCGACGGCCTGTTGATCGTCGGCGGCTTCGCCATCCTCGCGATCGGCGAAACCAATCGTTCGAGCCGAACACGGCAGCACGATCATCAAGCAACCGACGACCTGGCCGCCGCTACTACCACTGATGAACCCGAGGCGTCGAACACCTTCGTCGGCTTCGGCGACTTCGGTGAAGGTCGGTGACCGTGATGGTCGAGAACCGCGAGTTCAACGCCTTCGCCCGGCGCGTCATCCGCGCCTACGGCAAACGGGTCGCCTCCGGCGACGTCGACGCACTCCCCGAGCTCATCGAGCTCTCCGCCTCACTCGATGAGGCCATCGGCGAGGCAGTCCAGGGCCTTCGCGCCTTCGGCTACTCGTGGACCGAAATCGCCGACCGAGTCGGCATGAGCCGCCAAGCCGCGCAACAGCGCTGGGGCAAGACGGCACCACCGCGTCAGCGGGACACCGAAACCGACAACACCTAACCGCGCCCCGCCCCGACCGCTCCGCACCTAGCAACGAGCCGTCCGGGCGGGGCCTGACCCACCAGGAAGGAGGAACCCGTGACCGCCACCGCCATTCCCGCCGGCCTCGCACGCGACATCATCGCGCGCGAAGCGACCACCGGGTGGGAACCCTGGCTCGCCCACATCGCCGGCGCCGCCGGCTGTAGCGCCCCGATCCGGCTCCGCGGGGACCTCCACACCGTCGCCGAGCACACCGGCCAGATCATCGCCACCCGCTCAACCTCCTCGATGCCCGATGGCGTCATCTACAAAGCCTGCGGCACCCGCCGCGCCGCCCTCTGCACCGGTTGCGCCAAGACCTACCAGCACGACGCCTTCCACCTCATCCGCGCCGGGCTCACTGGCGGCAAGTCCGTCCCCGAGACCGTCGCCGCTCACCCTGCCGTCTTCGCCACCTTCACCGCGCCGGCCTTCGGCCCGGTCCACACACGCCACCGCTCGAAAAACGGGGCGGTCCTGCCCTGCCGTGCCCGCCGCGACGCCGAAACCTGCCCGCACGGTATCCGCCTGGCCTGCCACAACCGCCACGACGAGGACGCACCCGAGCTGGGACAGCCCTTGTGCCTGGACTGCTACGACCACGCCGCACAAGTGGTGTGGAACCTCGCTGCCGGTGAACTGTGGCGGCGCACCCGCATCGCCGCCGACCGGGCACTGTCCCGCCTCGCCAAAACCGCCGGCATCGACCCCGCCCGCGTCCGGCTCCGCTACGTCAAGGTCGCCGAGTTCCAGCGCAGAGGCGCGATCCACTTCCACGCGCTCATCCGCCTCGACGGCCGCATCCCCGGCGACGACGCCATCATCCCGCCTCCGGCCGAAATCGGTGCCGACGACATCGCCGCCGTCATCACCGAGGCTGCCGCCTCGACCGTCTTCGACACCGAACCGCACCCCGACCGGCCACAGGGTTGGGCGATCCGGTGGGGCTCGCAGATCGACGTGCGCACCATCGAACTCGGCTCGGGCGAACTGACCGAAGGGCACGCGGCCGGATACCTCGCCAAGTACGCCACCAAAGCCACCGAAGACACCGGCCACCTCTCCGGGCGACTCACCGAAACCACCGTCGCCGCCTACGCCGACCCTGACGGCGACCACATCGCCCGACTCATTCACGCCTGCTGGTCCCTCGGCGAGGCGAACGGATGGGACCGGCTACGCCGCTGGGCGCACATGCTCGGATTCGGCGGCCACTTCATGACCAAAGCACGCGCCTGGTCCACCACCCTCGGCGCACTCAGAGACGCACGCGCGCAATGGACCCGCTGTCAACACGAGCTTGACACCGAACCGACTGATACGACCGTGCTCGTCAACTACCTCCGATACGACGGCACCGGGTGGCACACCGAAACCGACGCCCTCATGGCCTCGTCCGCCGCTGCTCGCGCACGCGAACAGAGACAGCTTGCCCGCGAAGCTTTGAACGAACTGAACACTATCGATTGATTGGAGAACATTATGGACGGAAAGGTCATTCTCAAGCCGCGTTGGTACACGATGGCGCAGGTTGCCGAGCTTCTCGGCTACAGCCTGGCGAAGGTCAAGACGCTGGTCTACTCCGGTGAGCTGCGCTCGCTCAAGGATGGCGGCAACCGTCGCATCCTGCCCGAATGGGTTGACGAGTATGTGCAGCGCAGGGCCGCTGAGGCTGAGCACTTGGAGCTGGTGGCATGAGCAAGCGGGGCAACGGTGAAGGTTCGATCTACCCACACGGCAACGGCTGGGCCGCCTATGTGTGGGTCACGACGCCAATCGGAAAGCGGAGGCGCAAATACGTCTATGGGAAGACACGCGACGAGGTCCACGGCAAGTGGATTAAACTGCATCAGGCGGCGGCAAGCGGGCCGGTCGAAACACGCTCGGTCACGGTCGAGCAGTTCATGCACGCATGGCTTGAAGAGGTCATCAAGCCCAATCGGGAGCCCAAGACTTATGACAGCTATGAGCGTTTTAACCGACTGCACATCGTGCCGTGGATCGGAAAGAAACGCCTCGACCGCCTGACGGTACGGGACATTCAGCAGTGGCTCAACCGCCTCGGGACCGTCTGTCAGTGCTGCCACCAGGGCGTGGACGCCCGCCGGCCGGAGCGTGAGCGCAAGTGCTGCGCCAAGGGTGCGTGCTGCAATAGGCGGCTGTCCGCTCGGGCAGTGAGTGATGCTCGGACGGTATTGCGGTCGGCGCTCTCGCAGGCGGTGTCCGATGAGCTGATCACGGTTAATCGAGCGATGCAGGTTCGGTTGCCGAGTGGTCGGAAGCGGCGTCGAAAGGCATGGACGAGCGATGAAGCTCGCCTCTTCCTTGAGCACGTCCGTCGCGACTCACTTTATGCGGCATACCTCCTGGTGCTCGCCATGGGCTTGCGGAAGGGCGAAGTGCTCGGACTGACGTGGGCGAGCCTCGACATGGCTGCCGGTGAGCTTTCGCCGATGTGGCAGTTGCAGCGCGTTCGCGGCGAGCTGTTGCACAAGAAGGTCAAGACCGAAGAGTCGGAGCATTCATTGCCGATGCCGGATATCTGTATCAAGGCGCTACAGGAGCGGCGAGAGCGGCAATTGAGGGAGAAGGCGAAAGCCGAATACTGGTATGAATCTGACTTGGTGTTCACAACCAAGCTCGGGACACCGATCGATCCGCGCAATTTCCATCGGTACTTCGTCAATCATTTGACTGACGCCGAGCTGCCGCGCATCTCGGTGCACGATGCGAGGCGCACTTGTAGTTCGCTGCTGGTCGATCTCGACGTCCATCCTCGGGTGATGATGGCGATCATGCGCCACACGGACTACAAGACCACCATGGAGATCTACGCGCAGGCCTCAAACAAGGCCACCAAGGAGGCGCTGCGGAAACTGGGCGAGAGCTTCGAGGACAAACCTTAGTTGCTGTAAGAAGCTGCTGTACGGACGATTCAGGGCCGGTCTCTCGCTATGGAGAACCGGCCCTGAACTGCATTTTCTTTGGTCGGGTTGACAGGATTTGAACCTGCGACCCCCTCGTCCCGAACGAGGTGCGCTACCAAGCTGCGCCACAACCCGATATTTGATTAGATGCGAACGCACCGAGGCGTCCACACCGAGATGAAATGTTACCCGAGCTTGGAGCGCCGCGTCGAACGGGGTCCGGCGTGGCCGGGCCCCGTCACAGTCGGCCTCTAGAGCTCGGCCGGCACGAACGTCAGGAGGCTGGCCTCCGGCGCGCAGGCGAAGCGCACCGGCGCGTACGGCGACGTGCCCAGGCCCGCCGAGACGTGGAGCCACATGTCGTTCCACGGGTGCAGACCCTTGACGCGCTCGCGGTCGATGCCGCAGTTCGTCACCAGCGCCCCGTATCCGGGAACGCACACCTGACCGCCGTGGGTGTGCCCGGCCGCCACGAAGTCGTAGCCGTCGCGCGCGAAGGAGTCCAGCACACGCGGCTCCGGCGAGTGCGTCAGGCCGATCGACAGGTCGGCCTCCTTCGGCACCCGCCCGGACACCAGCTCGTAGTCGTCCAGGTCGAAGTGCGGATCGTCGACGCCCGCGAAGTGGATGTTCAGTCCCGACACGACGGCGTCGGCGGAGTTGTTGTTGAGGTCGGTCCACCCGCCGTCGACGAGGACCTTGTGCAGCTCCTCGGTCGGCAGCGGCTCGCCGTACTTGTGCTCGTGGTTGGGGTTGAAGTACTGGAGCGGGTTCTTGAACACCGGCGCGTAGTAGTCGTTCGAGCCGAAGACGAATGCGCCGGGGGCCTTGAACAGCGGGCGCAGCGTGCGCGAGACGAGGTCGAGCGCCTCCGGGTGGGCGATGTTGTCGCCGGTGAGGAGCACCAGATCGGGGTCCAGCGCGGCGAGCGACGCCACCCAGTGGGCCTTCCTCACCTGCCCCGGCGTCATGTGGAGGTCGGAGATGTGCAGGACTCGGATCGGTTCGGCCTCCGGCGGCAGCACCGGCACCGCGAAGTGGCGGAGCGTGTACTGGACCCGCTCGTAAAGGGACGCGTACGCGAGAGCCAGCGCACCGGCGCCGACTCCGATACCGGCTGCTGCGGCAAGGCCACGGCTGATCTTCATACCCCAACGGTAGATTGTCGAGATATGAGCGAGCTAAAGACCCAGTTGGAAACCGATATGCGGGCGGCACTCAAGTCTCGGGACAAGGTGACGTTGGGCACGCTGCGAATGGTGCTGACGGCGATCCACAACGAGGAGGTCGCCGGGAAGTCGGCCCGCGAGCTGGACGACGCCGAGGTCATCAAGGTGCTCATCAAGCAGGCCAAGCAGCGCCGCGAGGCCGCCGAGGCCTTCCGCGAGGGCGGTCGCGAGGAGTCCGCGGAGGCCGAGCTGGCGGAGGAGGCGGTCATCAAGCGCTACCTTCCCGAGGAACTCAGTGAGGCTGAAATCACGCAAATCGTGCGGGACGCCATCACGGAGGGCGGTTTCTCCGGCCCGAAGGACATGGGCAAGGTCATGAAGATCGTCCAGCCGAAGGTGGCGGGCCGCGCCGACGGGAAGGCCGTGGCGGGGATCGTGAAGGCGGAACTGGGCGCGTAGAGCACCGCAGAGCGGCGTCGGGTTCGACGCGGATCGTGCCTCGCGCGAGATCGCGCGGGGTGACCGGTGCCGTCTAGCAGTGCCCTCGGTGACGTTGACGGCTATCGTTGAAGGTCGGGCCCGATCCGTTCTCGTCACATCCTTGAGGAATGCATGTCCAGCCAAATCACGGCCGAATCCGCGCGCCGCCGCACCTTCGCGGTCATCTCGCACCCCGACGCCGGCAAGTCGACCATCACCGAGGCCCTCGCCCTCCACGGCCAGGCCATCGCTTCGGCCGGCGCCGTCCACGGCAAGGGCGACCGCAAGGGCGTCGTCTCCGACTGGATGTCCATGGAGCAGGACCGCGGCATCTCCATCACGTCGGCGGCCCTCCAGTTCGAGTACCGCGACTGCGTGGTCAACCTCTTGGACACCCCCGGCCACGCCGACTTCTCCGAGGACACCTACCGCGTTCTCACCGCCGTCGACGCCGCCGTCATGCTCCTCGACGCCGCCAAGGGCCTGGAGCCGCAGACGTTGAAGCTGTTCGAGGTCTGCCGGGCCAGGAGGATCCCGGTCATCACGTTCATCAACAAGTGGGACCGGCCGGCGAAGGACGCGCTCGAGCTCCTGGAAGAGATCGAGGACCGCATCGGCATCAAGCCCACCCCGGTCACCTGGCCGGTCGGCATCGGCGGCGAGTTCCGCGGCGTCATCGAGCGGATCGCCATCGACGGCACGAAGGCCGAGGGCATGGTCCGCTATGAGCGCTCCCCCGGTGGCCAGCAACTCGCCGTCACCGAGGTGCTCGACGCCGAGGAGGCCGCCGCCCGGTTCGGCGAGGACTTCGCGCGGGCGCTCGAGGAGTCGGAGCTGCTCGGCGAGGTCGAGGCGAACTTCGACCAGAAGACCTTCGAGGCCGGGCAGACGACGCCGACGCTCTTCGGCGCGGCTCTGGTCCACTTCGGTGTCGGGCAGCTGCTCGATCTGCTGGTGGACATCGCTCCTTCTCCGTTCGCGCGAGAGGACGTCAAAGGCGAACCTCGGGAGCTCGAGTCGGGCTTCTCCGGCTTCGTGTTCAAGTCCCAGGCGAACATGAACGCCTCGCACCGCGACCAGCTCGCCTTCATCCGCGTCTGCTCGGGCCGCTTCGAGCGCGGCATGCAGGTGACGCAGGCGCAGGGCAAGCGCACCATGTCCACCAAGTACGCCCAGACCATGTTCGGCGCCTCCCGTGACACGGTCGAGGAGGCCTGGCCGGGCGACATCGTCGGCCTCGTCAACGCCTCGGGGCTGGCGGTCGGCGACACGATCTACGCGGGCAAGTCCGTCGAGTTCCCGCCGCTGCCGGCCTTCGCGCCCGAGCACTTCGGCGCGCTCCAGATGCACGACACCTCCAAGGCCAAGCGCTTCCGGCGCGGCATCTCCCAGCTCGACGCCGAGGGCGTCGTGCAGGTCCTCTACTCGCAGCGACGCGGCGAGGCCACACCTGTGCTCGCGGCGGTCGGCCCGCTCCAGTTCGAGGTCACGCTGGCGCGCCTCGCCGCCGAGTTCGACGTGCCCGCCGCCATCGACCATCTGCCGTACCAGTTGGCGCGCCTCACCGACGCCGACGGCGCCAAGCGGCTGCTGAGCGCCCCCGGCGTGGAGGTGTTCACCCGTCCTCGCGACGGCGCCCACCTGGTGGCGCTGCCGAACAAGTACCGCATCCAGACCCTCGTGAACGACTACCCGGGGCTGAAGCTCGAACCGCTCCTGGCCGGGGGACAGGGCTGACATGGCCCGGCTGCTGACGTCCGGCGACATCCGGTCCCTGTCGAGGGGTCTGGCGATCCAGCCGACCAAGAAGTGGGGCCAGAACTTCGTCGTCGACGCCAACACCGTGCGCCGCATCGCGGCGACGGCGGGTCTGGACGGCGACGATGTGGTCATGGAGGTCGGCCCAGGTCTGGGTTCGCTGACGTTGGCGCTCATCGAGGTCGCCCGCCGCGTCATCGCGGTGGAGATCGACCCCAAGCTGGCTCTGGCTCTGCCCACGACCGTCGCCCACCGCGCCCCCGAGGAGCACGAGCGCCTCACCGTCGTCGAGACCGACGCCGCCCGCCTCCGCGCCGACGACCTGCCCGAGCCGCCCACCGCGCTGGTCGCGAACCTGCCCTACAACGTCGCCGTCCCGGTGGTGCTCAACTCCCTGGAGACGTTCCCGACGCTCCGCAAGGGCCTGGTGATGGTCCAGAGCGAGGTCGCCGACCGGCTCACGGCCTCCCCCGGCTCGAAGATCTACGGCGCCCCCAGCGTCAAGATGGCCTGGTACACCAAGGCCAGGCGCGCCGGCTCGGTCTCGCCCAACGTATTCTGGCCCGTGCCCAACGTCGCCAGCGGACTCGTCGCCTTCGAGCGCATCGAGTCCCCCGAGGCGAACCGCGCCGAGGTCTTCGCCGCCGTGGACGCCGCGTTCGGCCAGCGCCGGAAGATGCTCCGCCAGGCCCTCAAGGTCTGGGCGGGTTCGGTCGCCGAGGCCGAGGCGATCATGGCCCGCGCCGGGATCGAACCCACCAGGCGGGGTGAATCGTTGGACATCGAGGAGTTCATCGCTCTCGCTGACGCCAAGGAGGCCGTGCATGAATGAGTCCGGCAGTGGTCAGGCCGCGCCCGCCCCGCGCGGCGCGGCCGTCTCGGTCGACGTGCCCGCCAAGATCAACCCGCACCTCGGCGTGGGGAACGCCCGCGCCGACGGGTACCACGCGCTGTCCACCGTCTACCAGGCGATCTCGCTGTACGACACGGTCACCGTGGAGCGGAGCGAGGAGCCCGGCATCACCTTGACGATGTCGGGCGAAGGCGCGGACGTGCTGCCCGACGGCGATGACAATCTGGCGGTCAGGGCCGCCAAGCTCGTCGCGATCTACGGCGGCGGGGATCCGGACGTCCGGATCCACCTCAACAAGCGCATCCCGGTCGCGGGGGGCCTGGCGGGCGGTTCGGCCGACGCCGCCGCGACGCTCGTGGCCTGCTCGCGCCTGTGGGGGATCGATATCGGGGACGCCGAGCTGCACCGGCTGGCCGCGGGTCTCGGCTCCGACGTGCCCTTCTGTCTCAAGGGCGGCACGGCCGTCGGCGCGGGACGCGGCGAGGAGCTGACGCGCGTGGAGGCCAAGGGCACTTGGCACTGGGTCGTCGCCACCACGGACACGCAGATCTCGACGCCGGAGTGCTTCAAGGAGGTCGACCGGCTGCGTGAGGACGGGATCGGGCGGTTTTCGGCCGACGTCGATGCGATCGTGCGGGCCTTCGAGTCGGGCGTGGGAGCCGATGAGCTGTCTCGGCTGCTGGTCAACGACATGGAGGCCGCCGCGGTGAGTCTGCGCCCGCAGTTGGCCTCGCTCATGCACGGCGGTCTGGAGGAGGGCGCGCTCGCCGCCCATGTCTCCGGTTCGGGTCCGACGGTGCTGTTCTTGGCGTCGGACGTCAAGCACGCGGTGGCGCTGGCGCGGCGGCTGCGGATGCGCGGCGGCGCCCGGAGCGTGCACCTGGCCGAAGGGCCGGTCGCGGGCCCCGCGGCTTAGCGGTTG
Organism: Glycomyces tarimensis; assembly: GCF_054776215.1. Taxonomy (NCBI): domain Bacteria; kingdom Bacillati; phylum Actinomycetota; class Actinomycetes; order Glycomycetales; family Glycomycetaceae; genus Glycomyces; species Glycomyces tarimensis. The sequence goes on along the minus strand of NZ_BAAHCB010000020.1, from coordinate 138,882 downwards.
CGCTCGAAGATCATTCGCAGCCCGTGGAGGGTCAGGTTGGGCTCGTAGTGCGTCACCGTCTCGCACTGCTCGATGACCACGGACGCGAGTCCGCCGGTGGCGACGACGGCGGTCGGGTCGGTCCCGAGCTCGGCGGTGATGCGGCGGACGAGGCCGTCGACCTGGGCGGCCGTGCCGTACACCATGCCCGACTGGAGGCATTCCACCGTGTTCTTGCCGATGACGCTGCGGGGCTTGACGAGGGGGATCTTGAGCAGGTTGGCCGCGCGTGAGGCGAGGGCGTCGATGGAGATCTCGATGCCCGGCGCGAAGGCCCCGCCGAGGAAGTCGCCTTGCTCGGAGATGACGTCGATGTTCGTCGAGGTCCCGAAGTCGACGGTGATGCATGGGCCGCCGTAGAGGTGGTAGGCGGCGTGCGTGTTCGCGATGCGGTCGGGGCCGGCCTCCTTGGGGTTGTCGATGCTCAGGCGCACTCCGGTGCGCACTCCGGGTGCGATCGCGACGAGGTGCGCGTGCGGGTAGTAGCGCTGCGTCATCTTCGCGACTTCGGCGGACTGCTGCGGCACCGTGGAGGACAGCGCGATGCCCGTCAGGTCGACGCCGTCGCCTTCCAGCAGGGCCCGGAAGGTCAGGCCGAGCTCGTCGGCGGTGGCGTGGGGGTCGGTCCTGATCCTCCAGGAGTGTTTGAGGTGTTCGCCCTCGAACACGGCCAGGACGGTGTTGGTGTTGCCGATGTCGACGCACAGAAGCACGCGCTACTCCTCGAAGTCCAGACCGATGTCCAAAATGGGCGACGAGTGCGTCAGGGCGCCCACGGAGACGAAGTCGACGCCCGTCGCGGCGTACTCGACGACGTTCGCCAAGGTGATGTTGCCGGTGGCCTCCAACTGGGCGCGGTCGCCGACGGATTCGACCACTTCGGCCAGCTCCTTGGGGCTCATGTTGTCGCACAGCAGGAACGTGGCGCCCGCGGCGATGGCCTCCATGGCCTCGTCGAGCGTCTCGACCTCCACTTGGATGTCGATGTCCGGTTCGGCCGAGCGGACGGCGTGGAACGCGGCGGAGACGGACCCGGCCGCCTCCTTGTGGTTGTCCTTGATCATGGCCACGTCGTAGAGCCCGAAGCGCTTGTTCTCGCCGCCGCCGACGCGCACCGCGTACTTCTCCAGGGCGCGCAGGCCCGGGGTGGTCTTGCGGGTGTCGAGGACGGCCGTGTGCCAGTCGGCGAGGACGTCGGCGAAGCGCCGGGTGTGCGTGGCGATGCCGCTCAGGCGCGACAGCAGGTTGAGGGCGGTGCGCTCGGCGGCGAGGAGGTCGCGGGTCCTGCCGGTGACGCGGGCGAGCAGGTGGCCCTCGCGGACGCGTGCGCCCTCGCCGGCGAGATAGGTGAACTCGACCTCGCCCGGCATGGCGGCGAAGACGGCGTGCGCCATCGGCAGGCCGGCGAGGACGCCGTCGGCGCGCGCGGCGATGACGACGACCGACTCGTGCTCGGGCCCGAAGATCGCCTCGGAGGTGACGTCGCGCCGTTCGGGCGAGAGGTCCTCGTCGAGGTAGTCCTCGACGGCGACGAACACGTCCTGCGGGTCGAGGCCGCCCGCCACGAGTCTCGCCTCGGCGTTCCAGTCTTCGCTCATGCGGACTCCCAGGTGGTGTCGAGTTCTCCGTCGGGGCTGACGGACAGGTGGAGGTGGCCGAGCCATTCGTCGGACGCCTCGGGGTGGTCCTCGCGCCAGTGGCTGCCTCTGGTCTCGCGGCGGCGGTGCGCGGCGGCGGTCAGGGCGGTGGCGACGGTGAGGAGGTTCGTGGCCTCCCACGTGGCCGGGCGCGGGCGTCCGGACACATGGTCCCCCAAGGCGGTGAGCGCCGCGGCGGTGGCTTCGAGGCTCGATTGGGAGCGCAGCACGCCGGCGCCGGCGGTCATCGCCTCCTGGAGCGGCGTGCGCGAGGTCGTCGAGCACACCCAGCCCTCGGCCTCGACCAGCTCGGGCACTCCGGGGCTGGGCTTGTGCTCGGCCAGGTCGGCGGCGATCCGGTGGGTGAACACGAGCGCTTCGAGCAGGGAGTTCGACGCGAGCCGGTTGGCGCCGTGCAGACCGGTGCAGGCGGCCTCTCCGGCGGCGTAGAGGCCGGGGACGGTCGTGCGGCCGCGCAGGTCGGTGCGCACGCCGCCCGAGGCGTAGTGGGCGGCGGGCGCGACGGGGATGAGGTCGGTGACCGGGTCGATGCCGAGGGCCCGGCACGAGCCGGTGACGGTGGGGAAGCGCTCCTCGAGCATGGTGCGGCCCAGGTGGCGCGCGTCGAGCCACACGTGCGGCCTGCCTTCGGCGCGCATGCGGGTCGTGGCGGCTTTGGCGACGACGTCGCGGGGCGCGAGCTCGGCGAGCTCGTGGAAGCCGACCATGAACCGCTCGCCCGAGTGGTCGCGCAGGTGCGCTCCCTCGCCGCGGATCGCTTCGGTGACCAGGGGTTGTCGGCCTCCCTCGTTGCCGTCGAGGTACAGCGCCGTGGGGTGGAACTGGACGAATTCGAGGTCGGTGACGACGGCGCCGGCCCGCAGCGCCAGGGCCACGCCGTCGCCGATGGAGACCGAGGGGTTGGTGGTCGACTGGAAGATCTGTCCCATGCCGCCGGTGGCGAGCACCACCGCGCGGGCCTCGACGCCGCCGACGCCGTGCTCCACGCCCTCGCCCAGGACGTGGAGGCTCACGCCGGCCGCATGGCCGGCGTGGTCGACGAGCAGGTCGAGCACCATGGCGTTCTCGATGATGCGGATCCACGGGTCGCGCAGCACGGCCTCGTGGAGGGCTCGCTGGATCTCCGCGCCGGTGGCGTCGCCGCCGGCGTGGACGATGCGCCTGGCCCGGTGTCCGCCCTCTCGGGTGAGCTGGAGGGTGCCGTCGGGGTGGCGGTCGAACATGGCGCCGGTGTGGACGAGGTCGGCGATGCGGTCGGGGCCTTCGGTGACGGTCACTTCGACCGCTGCCGGGTCGCACAGGCCCACGCCCGCGATCTGGGTGTCGCGGGCATGGGCTTCGGGCGAATCGAGCGGGTCGAGCACGGCGGCCACGCCGCCCTGCGCCCACCGTGTCGAGCCGTCGTCGATGTGGACCTTTGTGACCACCGTGACGTGGAATCCGGCTCGGCGCAGTTCGAGGGCGCAGGTCAGGCCTGCGACGCCGGAGCCGATGACGCACACGTCGGTGGTCTCGGTCCAGGAAGGGGCGTCGGCCCGGAGCCGCCGGGGAAGCCTCGGCAGCCGCGGGAGCGGCGTGGTCTGCGGTGTCACCGTTTCGATGCTCTCCTGATGCTGTGCTGCTAGTTTCGCCCGGAGGCTCTCCGGATGAAATCGGCCAGGTCCGCGGACTGCCGGACCCTGGACGGTTCGTGAACGTACATCATGTGACCGGTCGGGTATTCCTTCGTCTCGATCCGCTCACGCGCTTCGAAGGGGATCTCGAGGTGGTCGAGCGTGTACTCGATCGCCTCGATCGGGACCCCGCCGTCGTAGCGGCCCATCGCGACGTGGACCCGCAGCGCGGGGTTGAGGCGCATCGCGTTGGCGAGTTTGTCGATGACGTCGACCGACTCGCCCTCGAACTCCTTGTACGACCAGGGGTGCACCGCCCGCGACAGCGTCTCGTAGACCGCGTCGTTCTCGTACTCCAGCTCCGAGCGCAGGTAGTACAGGAGCGCGGCCGTGTACGGCCCGTCGATGGCGTGCAGGAAGGGGTCGTACGGCATCTGCTCGTGGATGTAGTGGTCCGCCGGGCCGGTGAAGCGGGTGTCCAGGCGGCCGGTGACGAGCTTCCTGCTGCGCAGCAGCTCGGCGTAGTAGCGCGTGTGCTCCAGGCGCAGGTTCGCGTTGTCGACGTACTGCTCGCTCACCCCGGCCAGGGAGGCGATCGTGGCGACGGCCGCCCGGCGCTCCTCGGGGGTCAGGTTCTGGCCCTTGGCGAGGATCGCGCGGTATTCGTCGGCGAAGTCGCGCGCCTCGGCGACGAGCTCGTCGAGCTCGCGGCCCTCCTGGAGCCCGTGGTAGTGCGAGGTGGCCGCGTAGGTCGGCAGGAACAGCGGGTTGGGCAGGTCCGATCGCCTCGCGTGGTACAGGGTCTCCATGTTGAACGCCGGGGCCAGGAACATGACGCCGTTGAGGAACAGGCCGTAGCGCGTCTGGAGGTGCTCGGCCAGGCCGGCGCCCCTCGTGCCGCCGTAGGACTCGCCGATGAGGAACTTCGGCGACAGCCAGCGGTTGTTGCGCGTGGTCCACAGCCGGATGAGCTCGCCGACGGACTCGATGTCGGCGGTGAAGCCGTGGTATTCCTTCGGCTTCTCGCCCTCGACCGCCCGCGAGTATCCCGTGGAGACCGGGTCGATGAAGACCAGGTCGGTGTGCCGCAGCAGGGTCTCCTCGTTGTCGAGCAGCCCGTACGGCGGCGGGGTGAGGTTTCCGGCGTCGCCGGAGTCGACGCGTTTGGGTCCGAGCAGGCCCATGTGCAGCCAGATCGAGGACGAGCCCGGCCCGCCGTTGAACGCGAACGTCACCGGCCTGGTGGTGACGTCGGCGTCGTCGAGGACGTAGAAGGTGACGGACAGTTCGGCCTTGGGCTTGCGGCCGTTGTACTTGTCGTCCTCCGTGACCTCCTGGTGCAGGACGATCCGCCCGGTGGTGGCGGTGTAGGAGAGGTCACCGAGGGTGTGGTGCGTGGTCTTGAGATCGTCCGAGGGCGCGGGTTTGTCGCCCGGCTTCTCCTCGTCGGTGGCCGCGTGCTTCTTTTCTTCGGTCATGCTCAAGAAACTTACCGCTCGGCTAGTGGCGATGCCACCGGGTTGCCCGCCGTTCCGGGCGCCGGCTGGGCCTTGTCGCCGTTCACCTCGATGATGTCATTCCGCTCGTTCACGTGTACGACGCGGGGGGTGAAGGCCCTGGCCTCGGCGTCCTCCATCTGGGCATACGAGATGAGGATCACCAGGTCCCCGGGGTTCACCAGATGCGCGGCGGCCCCGTTGATGCCGATGACGCCGCTGCCGCGCTCGCCGGCGATCGTGTAGGTCTCAAGGCGGGCGCCGTTGGTGATGTCGACGATGGCCACCTGCTCGCCGTCGAGGATGTCGGCGGCGTCGAGGAGGTCGGCGTCGACGGTCACCGAGCCGACGTAGTGCAGGTCGGCCTGCGTGACGGTGGCGCGGTGGATCTTGGACTTGAACATGTTCCTAAGCATCGGGGTCTCCGATCTGCACGGGGGCGTTGTCGATCAGGCGGGTGGTGCCCGCCTTGGCGGCGATGAGGAGCCGGGCGGGCCCCGAGGCGGGGGCCTCGCCGAGGTCGTTCGCGCGGACCACCGCGTAGTCCACGGCCAGTCCGGGCTCGGCGGCCAAGACCTTCTCGGCGGCCTCCAGCGGTTCGGGCGAGTCCTGGGCGGCGCGGATGGCGTGCGGGATCGCCAGGGCGGCGGCCCGCTCGATCTCCGAAAGGTAGACGTTGCGGCTGGACAGGGCGAGTCCGTCGGCCTCGCGGACGGTCTCGACCGCGGCGATCTCGATGCCGAAGTCGAGGTCGCGCACCATGCGGCGGACCATCGCGAGCTGCTGGAAGTCCTTCTCCCCGAAACAGGCGACGTCGGGCCGGGTGAGGTGGAATAGCTTGGCGACGACGGTGAGCACGCCGGTGAAGAAGCCCGGCCGCGAGGCCCCTTCGAGGAGGTCGCCGTCGGGTCCGGCGTGGACGGTGGTGAGCCCGTGGCGGCCGCCGGGGTACAGCTCCGATTCGACGGGCGCGAAGACGGCGTCGACGCCCTCCTCCTCGCAGATCGCGACGTCGGCGTCGAGCGTGCGCGGGTAGCGGTCGAGGTCCTCGCCCGGCCCGAACTGGAGCGGGTTGACGAAGATCGTCGCGATCACCGAGTCGGCTACCGCTTTCGCGCGCTTGAAGTTCGCGCGGTGGCCGTCGTGGAGGGCGCCCATGGTGGGCACGACGGCGACCCGGCCCGGCAGCGCGGTGCGGACCCTGTCCAGATCGATGCGGGTGTGCACGAGCGAGGTCATTCGGGGGTCTCCTCCTTGGGATGGGCGAGAACGTCGAGCAGTCCTTCGGCGTCGCCGGGCCTGAGCCGGCCGGAGTCGAGGGCGCGCTCGGCGGTGCGCCGCGCCATCGCGCGGTAGGCGTCCGCGATGCCGGTGCCGGCCAGCGCGTCGAGATGGCGGGCGACGGTGCCGGCGTCACCGCGCGAGACGGGGCCGGTAAGCCCGGCGTCGCCGTGTCGCAGCGCGTTGTCCAGCGAGGCGGACACGAGCGGGGAGAGCAGCCGCTCGGGGGCCGCGACGCCGATGTCGCGAAGCTGGTCGACCGCGTCGTTGACGAGCGTGGTCAGGTGGTTCGCCGCGTAGACGAGCGAGGCGTGGTAGCGCGCCCGGTCGGCCTCCGCGATGTGTTCGGGCTCGCCGCCCATCTCCAACACGAGCGCCTCGCCGACGTAGCCAGCGTCGGCCTCGCCGGTGACGGCCCAGCTGATGCCGTCGAGCCGGTCGAGGTCCTCGGGCCGGCCGGTGAAGGTCATGGCCGGCGCGAGCGCGACGGTGAGCGCCCCGGCCTCGCGGGCGGGCGCGAGCACGTCGGCGCCGTTGGCGCCGGAGGTGTGGGCGACGATCTGGCCGGGCCGGACGGGCAGGGAGGCGATCAGCGGCGCGATCGCGTCGTCGGGGACGGCGATGAGCAGGAGTTCGGCCGCGGCGGCCACGTCGGGCGGCGGGAGGATCTCGGCGTCGGGGAAGTGGCGGGCGGCGCGGGCCCGGGAGTCCTCGGAGACGGCCGTGGCGGCGACGATGCGGTGCCCGGCGCGCTGGAGCGCGGCGCCGACGATGGAGCCGACCCGTCCTGCGGATACGACGCCGACGGCGAGGCGGCTCGCCGCGTTGGCGGCTCCACCGGTCCGCTGCGTCGACCCGACGTTGGGGAGATCCATGATGCTGATCCAGTCCTGTTGGAGGTACCGGTCATTGCTTACGGATTAATTGTGCTTCGCCGGAACGCGGGCGGCACCCTGGGCGGCCCGGAGTGGCAAGATTCACGCCAGCTAGGGTCAGACGATGACGCAGTTCACGCGTTGGATCACCGCGATGGAGCGGGCGCTGTACGGTCCGGGCGGTTTCTACCGCCGGGAGGTGCCGTACTACCACTTTTCGACCAGCGCGCAGGCCCCGGTGTTCGCCGAGGCGATCGCGCAGCTGGCCGAGGAGGTCGACGTGGTGCTGGGCCGCCCGTCGACGTTCGACGTGGTCGACGTGGGCGCCGGGAACGGCGAGCTGCTGGGCCATCTGGAGCCGCTGCTGGACGACCGCGCGCGCCTGACCGCGGTGGAGCGGCGCCCGAGGCCGTCCGACCTGCCCGAACGCGTGCACTGGGAGACGGCGATCCCGCACGGCGTCACGGGTCTGGTGATCGCCTGCGAGCTGCTGGACAACGTCCCCTGCGATGTGGCGGTGGTCGACGAGGCGGGGGACCTGCGCTACGAAGAGGTGGACGAGCACGGCTCGACCCGGCCGGGCGAGCCGGTGAGCGACGTGGACGCGAAGTGGCTCGCGGAGTGGTGGCCGATCGCCGATCCGGGCGAGCGGGCCGAGGTCGGCCTGCCGCGCGAGGCGATGTGGCGGAACCTGAACGAGCATCTCGATGCGGGGACGGTGCTGGCGATCGACTACGGCCACGAGAAGTCGAGCCGTCCTCCGGCCGGTTCGGTCTCGGCGTTCCGCAACGGCCGCGAGGTGCGGCCGGTGCCGGACGGCTCGTGCGACATCACGGCGCACGTGGCGGTGGACGCCATCCCGTGCGATCGGACGCAGCGGCAGCGAGAGGCGCTGAGGACGCTCGGGTTGCCGGTCGAGCGCCCCCAACTGTCGAAGGCGTATCGGGATCCGACGGGCTACGCGGTCGACCTCGCGAGGGCCTCGGCGGCGGCCCGGCTGACCGACCCGGGCGGCCTGGGCGCCCACTGGTGGATGCTGAGTTTCCGGACTCAGGGCGAAGGGTCTGACCACGCGATCAGTTGATCCGCGTCGTGGTCACCCAGCCGCCGGTTCCGGCGTCCGCGCGGGAGCAGATGACGTGACGGTCCCGGCGCGGTATTCGCTGGGACTCACGCCCCTGCGGCGCTTGAACGCGGAGCTGAACCCGAACGCGTCCGCGTAGCCGACCGCGCGGGCCACCTGCGCGACGGTGGTCTCGGGGTCGGCCAGCATCTCCTCGGCGACCTCCATGCGCCATTCGGTCAGGTACCGCAGCGGGGGTTCGCCCATGATCTCGGTGAACCGCTTCGCGAACAGCGCCCGCGACACGCCGGCCTCGGCGGCGAGCGAGGCGACCGTCCACTGCTTGAACGGGCGGGAGTGAATCGCCTCCAGCGCCGGTCCGGCCACGGGGTCGGCGAAGCCGCGGTACCAGCTCGGCGCGGCGTTGCCCTCCTGGTCGAACCAGGTGCGGAGCGTGCAGACCAGGCCCCAGTCGAAGAGCCGGTCGATGAGTGCCTGCGTGCCCGGGCGGCGGGCCGCGACGTCCATCGCGGCCGCCTCCAGCCAGGCGCACACCTCCGAGCCGTCGTCGATGACCACTACGGGCGGCAACGCCCGCAGCAGCCATTCGTGGCGCCGGCCGCTGGCGCGGTAGGCGCCGACGAACAGGCTGGTAGCTCCTTGGGGATCGTTGCCCCACTTGCCGTTGCCGAGGTCTTCGGCGGTGCAGGTGGCGTCGGGCTCGAAGCAGGAGAGCTCGTACTCGGTGAGCGTGCGGCCCGGAGCGCCGCCGTTGTCGACCAGCCGGAACGGTTCCTCGCCGCGCACGACCGCGGTCTGTCCGCCTCGGATCGGGACCTCGCTGCCATCGGCGAGGACGAGCGTGCCGCCGCCGCGCGCGAGGGTCACCATCGTCAGCGGCGCGCGGTCCTCGAACAGCAGCGCCCACGGCGCTTCGAGCACCGCCTCGCTGATCACCGCACCCGCGGCTCGGATGCCGCTGAGGAGTTCACTCAAAGGGTCCATGACGGCAATCGTAGACGAATGCACATGCACCAGAGCGCTTCGGCCATAGCTCGTCCACGGGATCGGCGGTGTACTGGCTTCATGCAACGACACACCCAGGAGGACACCGTGAACGCCCAGCCGACCGCACTCGTCGTCGTCACCCACCACCGCGCCGACTCCTTCACGGCACACATCGCCGACCTGGTCACGGCCAGGCTCAAGGCCGCCGGATACGCCATCGACCTGCTCGATCTGCAAGCCGAGGGCTTCGACCCGCGTATGACCGTCGCCGATCAACCCGACTGGGGCGACCGCGACAAGGCCTACTCGGAGGAGGTCCAGCGCCACGAGCGACGCCTGCTCGCCGCGGACGTGATCATCCCGGTCTTCCCGATCTACTGGTTCCATCTCCCGGCACTGCTCAAGGGATGGATCGACCGGGTCTGGAACTACGGCTTCGCCTATGGGCGCAGCAAGCCGCGGCTGGCCGGGCGGAAGATGCTCTGGATCGGGCTCGCGGGCGCGACCGCCGACGACCCGACCGCGCCGATGATGCAGGAGGGCCTGGACGCCGCGTTGCGCGACTCGATCTCCTACTACTGCGGCATCACCGAGGCGGCGGTCGAGATCCTGTTCGACGCCGAGAGCCAACCTCAGTCGATCGACGAGAACGGCCTGCTCCACATCGGAAAGGCCATCGAAGGCGAGGCGTTCAAGGCCCACTTCGCCAAGCTGGAGAACCAGGCGGTGGAGAGCGTCGAGAAGTTCCTGGCCCTGTCCTGAGCCACACCCGTTCGGGGCCGGCCGAGCCCCGCCATGATCGGCCGGCCCCCGGCCCTAGGCAGCGTTCGAGAACTGAGGGAACCTCCAGTAGCTCTTGTTGTGTCGCAACGGAACTCAATACCGGAGGCTCTTTGTGTCAAGCGTACCGGTCCCCGCCGTGCTCACCGATGGCCAGTGGCGTCACCTGCGCCGCTGGCTCCCGGCTCCGACCGGCCGACCGATCACCCGATCGCGCAGGACACTGCTGGATGCGATCGCCTGGTGGGTGCGCACCGGCGCCCCTTCGAGATTCCTCCCGGCCGCCTTCGGTCCCTGCTGAGCTTCAAAATCACCGCCGGACAGCGAGAGAACCGGAAGGCGAAGGGCCGCCTCGGCGGGCGGCCCCCTGTGGATATGCGGCGGAGTAGCACGGGTCGCCGGGATCATCGGTCCGGGACCGAGAGCGGCGGTGGACGCGGTCGACGTGACGACCGCCGACACTAACGCTCTGCCCGGACTCATAGGGACGGACGCGGCGAAGGCCGAGCGGACTACGGCTCCTCGGCGGCCTCGCGAAGCAGGTGCGTGACCACCGGTGCGTCATCGCTCGCCGCGACCGCGTCGAGGCTTTCGTGAAGGACGCGAAGATATGTCGGTCGAGATTCCTCTACCTTGTCTCGTCCCGCCTGGGTGATCTGGGTGTAAACACCGCGGCGGTCGTTGGGGCAGACGTATCGCTCAGTAAGCCCGAGCTTCTCCAGGCGTCCGACCAGGCGGCTGAGCGAGCTCTGCTTGAGCGGGATCGCGTCGGCGAGGATCTGCTGGCGCAGATGGCCGTCGTCATCGGAATAGGCGAGCGCGGCGAGCGCGGCGTACTCGGACAGCGAGATGCCGTGCCCGGTGTGCAGTGCTCGGTCGACGGCCGCATCCACCTGGCCCTGCAGAGTGCGGAGCTCTTGCCAGTGCCGCTCGAGGGCGGAAGGAAGCTCGATGCGAGGGCTCCCCGCATTGATCAGTGGCATGGCCCGTCCACCTTCCCTGTCTCGATCGCGTCAACGCGACCACGCCAACTTTAACATGCACCCTCATATCTTGCATTTGCAATTAATGTACAGACGTATTATGCTCATGCATTGAAAACGGCCGCGTGACGAGCACGACGCGACCGGGCGTCGGTCGGTCACGAGGCACATCGGCGCTCATCTGCCCGAACCAAGGAAAAAGGAGCCCATGCAATGCCTCTTGCTCTCTTCGCGCTGATGGTCAGCTCATTCGGCATCGGCACCACCGAATTCGTCGTCTCCGGCCTGCTGCCGGAGATCGGCGACGAGATGAACGTGAGCCTGTCCACGGCCGGGCTCCTCATCTCCGGCTACGCGCTCGGCGTGGTGATCGGCGGCCCGATCGCCACGGCCGCAGGCACTCGACTGCCTCGCAAGAACATGCTGGTCATCCTGATGCTGCTGTTCATCGCCGGGAACGTGATCGCCGCCGTCGCACCGACGTACGGGCTGCTCATGCTCGGCCGCATCGTCTCGGCCGTCTGCCACGGAGCTTTCTTCGGCGTCGCGGCCGTCGTCGCCGCCGACCTGGTGGACGACTCCAAGCGATCCCGCGCCATCTCGATGGTCTTCACCGGTCTCACCGTGGCCAACGTGGTCGGCTCTCCCCTGGGCACCTGGATCGGGCAGGGCTTCGGCTGGCGCGCTACGTTCCTCATGATCACCGGCATCGGCCTCGTGAGCCTCCTCGGCATCATCGTGCTGGTGCCGAAGCAGCCGCGCCCAGCCGAGACCAGCCTGCACCGCGAACTCGCCGAGTTCCGCCGACTCCAGGTATGGCTGGCCGTAGCGATCGCCGGCCTGAGCATCGGCGCGCTCTTCGCCGCATACAGCTACGTCGCGCCACTGATGACCGAGGTCGCCGGGTTCTCCTCAAGTGCGCTCACGCCACTGCTCGTGCTGTTCGGCGTCGGACTGGTGATCGGCAACCTTCTCGGCGGACGTTTCGCCGACCGCGCTCAGGTGCCAACTCTGCTCGTCACCACCGCACTGCTCGCCATCGTCCTCGTCGTCTTCACCTTCACCGCACACGCCAAGATTCCCGCTGCGATCACGTTGATGCTGGTGGGCGGTGCGGGATTCGCCACCGTGCCCGCCTTCATGACGCGCGCCATCGACAACGCCTCAGGCGCACCGACACTGGCCTCCGCCGTCGCCTCGTCGGGCGCGAATCTCGGCATCTCCATCGGCGCCTTCGCCGGCGGCGTCACCATCGACGCGGGCCTGGGTTACACCTCGCCGATCTGGGTCGGGGTGATCATGGCGGTACTTGCCCTCGCCGTCACGGCCTGGTCCGGAGCACTCGGTAAATCTGCCGGGGACCGCCCGGCGCCACCCGTTCCAGCTGCTACCCGCTGACGGTTCGACTTTGCGGTCGATCCGGGCCACAGACCCCTACGGTGCAGGGATGACCAGCGCACTAGTCCCCCACCAGCCAGCGCTTCTGGAGTTGCTGGGCCCGGTCGACGACCGTGTCGAAGTCCTCTTTGATCTCCGGCTCCGAGTCGGTCAGGTAGCGCAGGACGAACCTCATGGCCGCGCGCTGGCGGACGCGTCCGACCTCGCCGAGCATCCCGGGTTCGCCCAGGAGGCCCCGGATGACGGCTTCGGCTTCGAGGAAGTTCGTCGGCGGGTACAACCCCGGTCCCGCCGCGCGCAGCTCCGCCATGAAGCGGCCGAGCTCAGCGCGGTCGGGCCGCTCGGACGCACCGAAGCGGTACGACAGGCACACGATCACGGTGGCGCACAGGAACTCGAATGCGCTCGTGTGGTCCCGTTCGGTGAACCGCGTACGAAGGCGATTCTCCCGCTCCAGGTCGCCAAAGGCCACGGCCGTGATCACGGCGCGGTGCAGTTCGTTCGGGGTCACGGCTCCCCCGCTTCGGGGCGGAGCGAACCGAACATCGAGTTCGACTCGAAGACGTCGACCACCGTCGCCCGCCCCGCCTCCTCCGCGATGTCGTACAGCCCCGCCAGCTCATCGTTCGTGCGGTAGGCCCCGACCAGTATTTGCGCCGTCGCCCACATCGAGGGCCAGTGATCGACCTGCGGGACTTCGAGGAACAGCCGCGACTCCCCGTAGAGCGAGCGGATCAGGGCCTCGGTCTTCAATGGCGAGATGCCGGGCCGCTCATCGCGGAAGCGGGCCATGAACTCTTCCAGAGCATCCCAATCCAACTCGTCTCCGAAGTGCTCCTGCGCGGCGGCCGCGAACAGGGAATGGATGAACAGCTGATGCGCCCCGAAATGCTCCGGATAGATCAACCGTTGCAGGCTGTGGGCCTCGGCCCGGTCGCCACGGAACATCGCGGTCGCGTGGCGGCGGAACACATCGCCGCGTTCGGTGTAGTCCACGGTCAGCCCTCGCATTCGCTGATGCAGGAAAGCCAGACGCGGGCGCCGGCGAGCTTCAGCGACCGGGCGTTCGCGGGGTCGAAGGCCCATGCGCGGTGGGCGTCTTCGCAGATCCACAGGTCCGGTTCACCGGCGACGAGGCCGGTCATGAAGCCGAGCAGCGGCGGCTCGACTTCGGCGAACGCGATCCACAGGCGCGGTGCGGAGGAGACGGTGCCGAAGCGGACCTCGCGGTCGGCGATCGTGTCGGCGCCGAGCACCGTGAGCCGGTCCGCCTCGGGTCGATCAGGGAGGTTCACCGGGATCGGCATGGCCTGGAGCGCGGTGAGGTAGCGGGCGTGGACGCGGCGCATTGTGGCATTGGTGATCACAGGGTGCCCCCTCCGGCGATCGGCTGTTGGGCGTCGAAGCGGCGTTCCCAAGTGGCGATGTAGGGCATCGGAGACGGGCGCGGACGCTCTTGACGCTGCATCTCATCGAGGCCGGGCACCGTGACCGGCCCGGGTTTCGTCGGTGTGGGCGCGAGCGAACGCGACGTCGGGGCGAGGCCGCAGACCACGACCCACAGGAACCAGCGGAGCAGCCGGACGAGGCGGGCGGCGAGGCTCGGCGCTTCGGGTTCGAAGTGGGCATCCCGGAACGGCTGTGAGAGTTCGAGGAAGCGACGCATGGCGTCCTCGCGCATCGGCGAGAAGCGATAGGGGTCGGAGTGGTCGGCCCAGTCGCGGTAACGGCGGTACGGGTTCGAGTTCGGGCGCTGCCGGGCGTCGGCGGCGGGCGGTGGCGGCTCGGGTTCCCGGTGTCGGTGTTGGCCCGCGCCGGGTTCCCGATTGGCGTCCGGCTCGGGCTCGGGGTCGGGGAGCTCGCCGCGACGGTGGCGTCCGGTGCGATTGTCGGGCCGCCAGCCGGGCGTGCCGAACGGGCCGGGGTCGAGCGGATCGAACGGCTTGCCGCCGATCTCAAAGGTGTCGCCCGGCCGGTGACGCAGATGCGGAGGTTCGTAGCGGGGTGAGCGCGGGTCGGACTCGGGGACGGAGGGGTCGTGGTGCGACGGGTTGTAGCGGTAGGCCCCGGGCGTGTGCGACGCCGGGCCGTCACCCGATCGGTCTGCGCTGACGAGTCTAATCGAGTGGCTGTTTTCAGGCAGCGTCGAATAGCGTATGGTCGTAGACGGCACAGAAGGTTTCCTTCCTGTGTTGGGGCCGCCCGGTGGAATCATGATTGGTAGTCGGAGACCACCGGGCGGCGTTTGCATTCTGCACTATTCGATTTTCGGAGCGGTAGCCGCATCCGTCGTAAACGAATCTGTTTGACTCGTAACCATCATGGGCCACTTATGGACTCATAGATAGGTTGTCAACATAGTGACGCAAGATCAAAGTGTCGTCAACACCGGGTCCAAAACCGTCTAGAAAATAGACGAAGATGCCTGTGGGGCAAGGCCCTTAGCCTTGCCCCACAGGCATCTTCGCTGATTCAGTTCGAGCCTAACCTTCGCTCTGCCATTGAGCCGCAAGCGTCTCGGCATCGGTAAGGTAGTCTTCGATACGAGCCTGCATCTCAGGCGATTGCCCGACTATCTTCCGGATCGCCAGGAGCTGAGTCCGGTACTGTTCTTCCGGACTGATCTCATCGAACATCTGCTCCTCGCCGAGCATCCCTCGAATCAGACCCTCGATCACAAGCTGTTTGACCGGTGGCTGCACATCGCGATAGTCATAACGCATTTCATCTGCGAATCGTTTGATCTCCGATAGGCTTTGGCCATCCCGAAATCGAACGCCCAGCGCTGCGGCGAAGAAGGCCACAACGAACATGTGGTAGTTGTTGAGCTCAGACTTCGGGATACGGTCATAAAGCACACTTGCCTCTTCCGCCTTTCCCAAGGCGGCAGCGCGCATGGTCTCACGAAACAGTGAATCTCCGGTCATGAATTGCCTTTCCACTTTCTGATCCCCCTAGCCGCCCAATCAGCTACGAGCACCGCCACAACAAAGAGGTTACCCACTGGGTTCTGAAGATCGGCCTGGGCGTGCTGAGGCGCCGTATAGGTGCTGATCGGCTCAGCAACACCCACTGTCGGGTAGTAGTTATCGGCCGGTGGATCCCACTTCACCTGCATGCTCTGGAAGGCCGGCTTACTCAGGGCGTCCAAACCGTCCTTGAAATCGCCGCTATTCCGCACGGCGCTCCGGGCGCCGCGCGCGAACGGGTTCAAGTTTTTGTCCGAGTTCGCATTCTCGTGCTCCTTCTGGAAGGGGCCGACGCTCGGGTCTTTGCCCATCAGCTGCTCACCGGTCGGATTGCGGCCGAGCCGCTCGTGCGGTGGCATTACATCCAAGCCGTCCGGGTGATGCTCCGCGAGCCTCTCGTGAGCCGAGCTTGGCGCACCCAGGCCCGTCCCGCTGATCGCCGCCTCCACTTGGAACCGAGCCTTCTCCAGGCTCCCTTCCAGCACAGTACGGCCGCTCTCGACCTGCTCCAGTTCGGCTTCCACCCGGGCCAGGCCCGCCGCTACGTCCTCGGCGCCGATCTCACTCGCCTTGGCCTTCGCGTCCTCCACGGCCTGCTTGGTCGCGGCAGCTCTCGCCGCCAAGTCCGCCACCAGCTCCTTGTCGGCGGCGACCTTCGCGAGCAACTCGCCGAGCGCGCTCACGCCTTCGACCCGCCGCCCTTGACCGCCTCGGCCGCGACCTTGGCCTCCTCGAACTGCCGCCCGAGTGCGGCACACTGAGCCACGCACTCCTCCAAGGTCTGCCTCGCAAAGCTCAGCGCGTGCCCCTCGACCTTCACTCCCAAAGCCTGAAACTGCCCCAGCAGCCCTTCGGCATGCTCCTTGCTCCCCGCGATCTGCGCAGCGATCTCCTCGACAGCCTGCTTGTCGGCCTCGATCGAGGTCAGCACGTCATCTATCAAGCTCATTGGGGGCTCGAACCTTCCGAATCGCCGAGCAGCGGTCAGTGTTCGACACGTTACTAGACTGTCCCCGGCGCTGCCGCACAGCCGGATTCAGCCCACCAGGCGCTCGAACATCGCTCGGACATCCGCATTCGAGTAGTCGGAGTCGTACTCGCTCGGCACGGAATCGATGAGGTAATACTCGTACTCGAGCTCATCGGGACACGGATCGCCGATCTCCTCGGAGTACTCCTCCACCACCTCACCCGTCCTGAGCTCGTACGCCTTCACCGTGAACCTGGAGGCGTAGAAGTCGACCTCGGCCTGGTTCGGCCCGAACGGCGACAGCAGTTGGTCCGCGCCCGGCTCGTAGTAGCACGTCTCCTGGTAGCTGCCCCGTTCCGGACCCTCGACGCATACGACCAGGGTGGTCTCGCTGAGCGTCTCGGTGTACCAGGAGTCCGGGAAACCATATTCCTCCGGATCCAGGCCGAACATCCACATGGGACTGGAACCGTCGTATGCCTCAGCCCCGCCGTATGCGGCCGGGTAGTCGCAGTACATCTCCTTGGTGAGCATGGCCGTCGCGGCGTCGTCCGCGAGCGCGTGATCGGGGTAGCGCTCCAGGAATTCCTGATACGCCGCTGCCGACTCATCCCACATCAGCGTGGCTTCCACGCAGGCGAACATCCGCTCAGGCAGCCGCTCGGCCTCCGGCGCCACTGATTCGGCCAGCGCCGCCGCCTCCCATTCCTGCGCGAGCAGCCACTCGTCGATCGTCTGGGCCTTGCACGACTCGACCGCTTCGAGATCGGCCAGGAACGACCCCACGACCTCCCTCACGCGTCCGGCTTCACCTGGCGCGGACTCGAGCGTCGCCGACAGCTGCGCGAACGCGTCCTCCACATGGTGCAAGGAGGTGCCTTCGTCCGCTATTGCCCGGTCGAACAGCAGCTCGGCGCGCATCGGGCCGGCGCCGTCCCACAGTGCGCCGGGGTGGTCGATGTACTCGGCCAGTGTTTCGGCCGCCCGCATCGAAGGTTCGCCCTGGGCCTCGAACAGCAGCTCGCAGGCCTGCCGCTGATCCTCACCGCGGGCGCTCGCGGAGCTGTAGGCGAGCTGATTGCCCAGGCTCAGCCAGCGCAGCGATCCGACTGCGCGTTCGCAATCGCCGCCGGTGTGCGCGGCCTCGGCGTCGCGCACGATCGCCCAGGTGTCGAGGCGGAACCAGCCGAAGCCGACGAGCAGCAGGCACGCTCCGGCGATCGCACGATCGCGCCATACCGTTCTCCGTCCCGCGCGGTCGGCCGGAAGCTCACGGCCGTGGTCGTGCGCGAGCCGCCAGGCGTGGACGACGGTGCCCAACCACCAGGCGATCAGCAGGAGCCGCCACACCGGCACGTGCGGGTAGAGGACGGCGAGCGCCGCCAGGGTGATCGACGCGACCAGCGTCACCATCGCCAGGCGTCGGCGGCGCATCAGCATGTAGCCGATGCCGAGCAGGCTGGCGTTGCCGAGCACGACGGAGACTCGGTCGGTCCGGTGTGCCGCGGAGCGGAGCGGTGCGGGATCGAGTTCGTCGGGGTGCTCGAGGTCTTCAGGGTTCTCGAGTTCTTCGGGGTCCACGGCGGCGCTCCTCGGTCTGGCGGGGCCGTGTCAGTTCAGCACGGACCCCGCGGGACCGGTCCCGATTTCGGGTGCGTTCAGCCGTGCGCCGGGCTGGGAGGAGCCCGGCGTGGCAGGTTCGATTGCGGCTCAGGCGACCTCGGAGAGCCAGTTGATGCCGGCCGTCAGGGCGATGACGCCCACGGCCACGAAGATGGTCAGTTCGATCCAGTCGTTCGGGGTCATGTCGCGAAGGAACCCTCTCCGCTGCTCCCCTTGGTTGGTTACTTTGCTCATGTTCCCAGGATAAATCGTCACAACGAGGTCACGGACGGCGCAAATGCCTTTGACGTCCGGGCCACACTCGCCGAGAATCGCGGCATGGGTTTCGTGGATCTCTCCGGCGTCGACTACCGCCTCTCCGACGGCACGACGCTGTTCTCGGACGTCTCGTTCCGGGTGGGAGAAGGCGCGAAGGTCGCCCTCATCGGCGCCAACGGCACCGGCAAGACCACGCTGCTCAACATCGTCACGGGCGTTCTTTCACCCGATTCGGGGACGGTCACGCACGGCGGCGGGCTCGGCGTCATGCGCCAGCTCGTCGGCATGCGGGAGAGCCACAGCCCGCTGCGAAGCCTCGCCGTGTCGCTCGCCCCGCCCCAGATTCGCATCGCGGCCGAGCGCTTCAGCGCCGCCGAGCGGCTCATGGGCGAGGACGACTCCACCGGCACCCAGCTCGACTACGCCCAGGCAATGGCCGACTGGGGCGAGATCGGCGGCTACGAGTTCGACGTCCTGTGCGACACCGTCTCGGTCTCGGTCCTCGGCTTGCCGTGGGAGCAGACCAAGGACCGGCCGCTGCGCACGCTCTCCGGCGGCGAGCAGAAGCGGTTCGCCCTCGAACTGCTGCTCAAGGGCCGCGATGAGGTCCTCGTGCTCGACGAGCCGGACAACTTCCTCGACGTGCCCGCCAAGCGCGAGCTGGAGCGCATGATCCGCGAGTCGGACAAGTCCATCCTGTTCGTCTCCCACGATCGGGAGGTGCTCGCCAACAGCGCCGAATCGATCGTCACCCTGGAGGCCGGCACCACCTGGACGCACGGCGGCGGCTTCGCGAGCTGGCACGACGCCCGCGCCGCCCGCCACGAGCGGTTCGAGGAGCTGCGGCGGCGCTGGGACGAGGAGCACCACAAGCTGCGCGAGCTCATGCTCATGTACAAGAACAAGGCCGCGTTCAACTCGGACATGGCCTCGCGCTACCGCGCCGCGCAGACGCGCCTGCGGAAGTTCGAGGAGGCCGGTCCGCCGCCCTCGCCGCCGCGGGAGCAGCACATCAAGGTCAAGCTCGAAGGCGGGCGCACCGGCAAGCGCGCGGTCATCTGCGAGCGACTGGAACTCGAAGACCTCACCTTCCCGTTCGACCTGGAGCTCTGGTACGGCGATCGCCTCGCCGTACTGGGGGCCAACGGCACCGGCAAGAGCCACTTCCTGCGACTGCTCGCGCGGGGAGGCTCCGAGCCGGAGGCCGGCCTGGCGTCGAAGCGCTCACTCGACCCGGTGGCGCACACCGGCATCGCGCGCCTGGGCGCCCGCGTCTATCCCGGCCACTTCTCGCAGACGCACGAGCATCCCGAGTTCGACGGGCACACGCTGCGCGAGATCCTCTGGGAGGGGGACGAGGACCGGCCCTCGCTCGACCGCCAGCGGGCGATGAGCGCGCTCAACCGCTACGAGCTCACCGGCCAGTCCGAGCAGGACTTCAAGACCCTGTCGGGCGGCCAGCAAGCGCGGTTCATGGTGCTGCTGCTGGAGCTGTCGGGCGCGACGTGCCTGCTGCTCGACGAGCCGACCGACAACCTCGACCTCGCCAGCGCCGAGGCCCTGGAGCAGGGCTTGAAGTCGTTCGAGGGCACCGTCATCGCCGTCACGCACGACCGCTGGTTCGCGCGCGGCTTCGACCGCTATCTGATCTTCCAGAACGACGGCGAGGTCGTGGAGTCCGACGAGCCGGTCTGGGACGTGCGCTGAGGACGGGGCGTCAGACGGACTCGGAGGCGGGCCTGCGCGCGCGGATGTCGTTGCAGGCTTCGCAGACCGCCTCGGGGATGAGGCCGACCCTGGTGAGCACGGCGAACATCTTGCAGCCGAGGCAGCAACCGAAGGCGGCTTCGAGGGTGGCGGCGACCGCGAGGGCGCCGAGGACGATCCAGCCCGCCGGATCGGCGTCGAAGCCGAACAGCAGGATCGCCGAGCTCAGCGAGAAGGCCGCGCCGATGCCTTGGGCGAATCGCTTGGGCGGTCCGGGCACCGGTCTCGGGGCCGCGGGGAGCCTGGGAGTGACGACTTTAGTGACAAGCTGACCGAGGACGCTGAAGGTCGGGCCGGCCGCGACGCGGGCGAGGAAGCCGAGGGCGATGACCGCCACCAGCCATTCCAACCGGAGGGCGATCGCGATGACGCTCATGACCACGACCCCGGCGGCGACCAGGCGCGCGGAGACCTCGTTGACCGGGTTGGGGAAGTGGAACGGGTGGCTCACGGACGGGTCCTCTGCATATCGGTCGCGGCGCGGTGGGAGGGCGTTCCCTCCTAGCGTTTCAGCCGGTCGCCAGATGGATCAGCAGGCCCCGCCTGCCGTCGGCGTCGCGGCCGTCGGCGAGCCCGTAGCCCGGGCCGACCTCGGTCAAGTCCGCCGGCAGCTCCGGGACCAGGTCGTCGCCGGTGCGGGCGTCGAGTGCCAGCGGCGGGCGCGTGTCGTTGTCGTACCGCATGTAGAGCACGCCTCGGTGGGCCGCGCTGATGTTCGTGGGCAGTTCGCGGTCGGCCCCGACCGAGTCCAGGTCCCACAACCGCTCACCGCTGGTCGAGTCGAGGGCGAGCAGCACGCTTCGCAGGCTGCCGCAGGCGATGACCGATTCCTGATCGAAGTGGCAGGTCGCTTCGGCAGTGGTGGTGAACTCGGTCACGAGCTCGCCGGTGGCCGCGTTGACGATCGCGTGCCGGTACGGGACGTCGTACTCGAAGGACTCGAAGGCCGTGAAGTGGACGAGTCCTTGTCCGAGCGATCGGCCGTCGAGGCGTTTGTCGAATCCCGTGCTCCACGAGGCTTCGCCGGTGCCGAGGTCGATCAGGGCCGCGGTCGGCTCGTCGGCGTTCGCGTTGAAGGCGGCGATGGTCTCGCCTGCGACGGTGACCGCCGTGAACTCGTCGGAAGTCCACACCGATTCCCCGGTCGAGGCGTCCAGCAGGTGCGAGCGGGTCGGATCGTTGTGGGCTCCCCATGCCAGGGCGATGCGGTCCTCGGTGGTGTCGAAGATCGTCAGGAACGCCTCGGCTCCGCCGCGCTCCCCCGCTTCGAGGTCCTGGGTCCAGGCGGCGGTGCCGTCGTCGACGTTGAAGGCCCGCACCCGGATGTTGAGGGTCTCGGCCTCGGTGCCGGTGACCGACGGGGTGTGCGTGTACGCGTGGAGGAGCGTCACCGTGTCGCCGAAGGAGGCGAAGGCGACGGTCTCACTCCCTTGCCCGGGCTGCTCGCCGATGGCGACGTCGTGTTCGAGCGGCACTTCGGCCACGGTCTCGCCGGTCGCCATGGCGACCGCGGTGACGGTGTCGCTCGCGTAGTCGTCCCCGCCGGAGTGCAGGCGGTAGAGGATGCCGTCGTCCACGTGGTGGACGTCGGCGGGTTCGACCGTGTGGACCTCGCCGAATTCGAGGGGCGGGTCGATGTCGGGCAACTGCTCGACCACGGTATCGACCTGCTCCGCCGACGGGGACTCCTCGGAGACGACGGCAGCGTCCTCATCGGACGCCGAACATCCGGCCGCGAACAGCAGGCCGCACAGGGCGAGCACCGAACTTGATCTCTTCACGGGACGATCGTGCCCGCTCCCGCTTGCCAGATGGTTGCCACGCGAGCAAGTATCGGGACGATCGCGCTCGCAGCGGTCAGGCTCCTCGCGGCCCCGGCGCATTGGCCGGTCTCGCGATCCGTCGACAACCGAGCGACAAGCGCGATCGCATACGGTTTCCACCGCGCCTTGACGACGCGCGCGAGGAAGCTGCCGCCACGCTGCATGAGTCGATGGATCGGTCGATGGAGTGGCATGGAGCCGCTCCGTTCCCGGAGGGGAACTGCTCGATCGAGCGGCGCTCCCCCGTCGACACGGCCACCGTGCCGCCGACGGGAAATGCCGCACGCGTCCTCAATGAACGCCAAGACTCAACCCGTCCGTCCCATTCATAAGAACAGAGAGCAGCACGACACATGTTGATTTGGCAAGGCAAAGGGATTCTCGCCCTCCTTCCGGCCCTCCTCTTCGGTATCTTCGCCACGTTGGCCGAGGCGGTCACGCCGCTGGAGACGACGCCCGCATGGGGCGTCGGACTGCTGCTCGGCGGCATCGCGGCAGCGGCGCTCATCTGGTGGCTGGACCGCTGGCTGGAGCGCCGCAATCCGCCGCGCACCCTGGTCGACCAGCAGAGCGGCCAGCAGGTGGTCTTCCGGCGCAGGGACACCTTCTTCTTCATCCCCATGCGGTTCTTCCCGTATGTGTACGCCGCGGCCGCGGTCGGCGGCATCGCGCTGTTCTTCACCGCGTAACCACCGCCGACTCGAAGGCCGGCAGGGGGCCGCTCCTCAATGAGCGGCCCCCTGCCGTGTCCGCGAGTCGGGGCGGGAGGCCGCCCTCCGCCCTTGAGAAAGAGAAAACCGCCTCGAAAGAGGCGGTGAGCCGTGGCTTCGCGATTAGAGCAGTTCGAGCAGCTCCTCGACGTACTGGGCCACGCCGTCCTCGTCGTTGCCCGCCGGTGCGAGCTCGTCGGCGACCTCCCTGACCCACGGGTGGGCGTGGGGCATGGCCACGGAGTGCCCCGCGCTGCGCAGCATCGGCAGGTCGTTGGTGGCGTCGCCGAAGGCCACGACGTCCGACCAGTCGATGTCGAACTTGTCGAGGACGATCTGGATGCCCGCGGCCTTGTTCACGCCGACCGGGCACACCTCCAGGATGCCCACGCCCGACTCGGTGACGGTGACCTTGTCGGTGTCCACCAGCTCCTGGGCCGCCAGCAGCAGGTCGGGGCCGTTGATGGTGTCGGAGACGAAGTAGCCCTTGACCATCGGGCCGCTGAAGGCCTCCTCGCGCGGGGCCACCTTGAGGGTGACGGCCGGCCAGGGCCAGTTGGGCATGGCGTCGCCGGTGATCTCACGGTCGGGGTCGGCCGGCTCGGCCAGGGCGCGCAGCGGCCCTACCTCGCTCTCGATGAGCCGCAGGGCCTCGTGCAGCACTTCGCCCTCGATCGAGCGGTTCGCCAGTTCGGTGATCGAGTCGTCGTAGCGGCACTCGTAGACGAACGCCCCCTGTCCGAGGACGAGGAAGTCCGCCGAAGGGACGTCGTTGCGGCACAGGTCCAGCAGGCGCGGTCCGCGGCCCGTCGCACCGACGACGATGACGCCGGAGGCGGCCAGGCGCTTGAGCGCGGCCATGCTCCGGGGCGAGACGCTCTCGTCCGAGCGGACGAGCGTGCCGTCGAGGTCCGTTGCGACGAGCCGTGGAGCTTTCGACAAGTTGATCATGCATCCTCCTTGATTGCCGAGCTTCGATCCGCCACAACAGACCGCCGGTCGCGATCGGGGTCAGAACCACCGCCGCAGCACTCGTGCGACGCCGTCCTCCCAGATGGACGGCGCCACTTCATCTGCGGCGGCACGCACCTCGGGAGCGGCCTGGCCCATCGCCACCGCGTACCCGGCCCACTCGAACATCGTCAGATCGTTGTGGGCGTCACCGAACACGACGGTGTCGGCCGATGATACGCCGTAGTACTCGGCGATGCGTGCGACTCCAGAAGCCTTGCTTACCCCGGGCGGGCCCACATCAATCCACCCGTTGAAACCGACCTCGACGTGGTACTCGGCGGGGTCGAGCGCGGCCGCGTCGGCGAGGCGCAGCGCGTTCGGGCAGCGGGAGCCGGCGCCATAGGGGTTGTCGGACGCCACGCGCGCCACGATGCGGCCGGTGGGCGCCGCGAACAGCTCGTCGACGGTGATCTCTCCGGCCCATTCGGCGTGGAAGTCCCGTTTGAAACCCTTGGTGTGGTACCAGCCTTCGAGTCCCCATTCGACGGCGAACTCGACCGAGTCGTCACTCGCGAGGAACCGCTCGACGGCGGTGCGCGTATCGACGGTCGCGCGGTGGGAGATCTCGCACAGCTCCAGGTCGTACTCGCCGGCGCCGTGGGAGGCGGAGGCGAAGCCGGCGTCGAGGCCGAGGTCGATGGCGGTGCGCACCGCGCCCCAGATCGGCCGGCCGGTGACCACCGCGACGGGCACGCCGGCGTCGCGCACGGCGCGGATCGCGTCGATCACCGCCTGGGACGGCCGCGTGGGCTCGTGGTGGTGGTAGTCGACGACGGTGCCGTCGAGGTCGACGGCAATGAGCTTCGGCGGGGTCTCCCTGAGCGGTGACGGGGCGTTATCTGACACACCACAACCGTAGCCCCACCAAGATGAACGGGAGTGGACCGAGCGGCTGAACTCACGTCGACGCAGATCAGACCAAAACTACCCACGGGGAGCGGCGGCGGCCTACGGTTCGTTTATGGCCGACATCACGATAGAACGCGTCTACGACTACCGCGACGACCCCGCGCGCAGCAGCGGTGCGGTGTTCCTGGTCGACCGGCTGTGGCCCCGGGGCGTCAGCAAGGAGGAGCTCGACGGCGTCGCATGGACGCCCGACGCCGCGCCCTCCCCCAATCTGCGGATCTGGTTCGGGCACAGCGCCGACCGGTACGACGAGTTCGCCGGCCGCTACCGCGCCGAACTCGACTCCCGGCCCGAGCACGCCGAACCGATCGTCGAGGCCGCCCGATCCGGACCGGTGACACTGCTGTACGCGGCCAAGGACCCGCAGGTCAACCACGCCTTGGTACTCAAGTCCTGGTGCGAGGACGAGCTCGGCGAATAGACCGGGCCGCTATTTCGGCTCGATGACGTCCTTGCCGACGAACGGCTGGAGCGCCTTCGGCACCGCCACCGAGCCGTCCGGGCGCTGGTGGTTCTCGAGGATCGCCACCAGCCAGCGCGTCGTCGCCAAGGTCCCGTTCAGGGTCGCGGCCACCGCGTTGCGCCCGTCCCCGTCGCGGTACTTGATGTTCAGGCGCCGCCCCTGGAACGTCGTGCAGTTCGACGTGGAGGTCAGCTCGCGGTAGCGGCCCTGGCTGGGGACCCAGGCTTCGCAGTCGAACTTGCGGGCCGCGGAGGTGCCCAGGTCGCCCGCGGCGACATCGATGACCCGGTAGGGCAGCTCCATCTTCTGCAACATCTGCTCCTCGTAGGCGAGGAAGCGCTCGTGCTCGGCCTCGGCGTCCTCGGGACGGCAGAACGCGAACATCTCCACCTTGTCGAACTGGTGGACGCGGATGATCCCGCGCGTGTCCTTGCCGTACGAGCCGGCCTCGCGACGGAAGCACGAGGACCAGGCCGCGTACCGCCTCGGCTCCGACAGCTCCCCGAGGTTCTCACCCGAGTGATAGGCCGCCAGCGGCACCTCCGAGGTGCCGACCAGGTACATCTCGTCGCGTTCGAGGTAGTAGATCTCCTCGGCGTGCTCGCCGAGGAAACCGGTGCCCTCCATGGCCTCGGGGCGAACCAGCACCGGCGGGATCATCGGCATGAAGCCGGTCTCGACGGCCTGCTGCATGGCCAGGTTCAGCATGCCGAGCTGGAGCATCGCCCCGTCGCCGGTCAGGTAGTAGAAGCGCGCGCCGGAGGTCTTCGCGCCGCGCTCGGTGTCGAGCAGGCCGAGGGCGGTACCGATCTCGAGGTGGTCGCGGACGTCCTCGGAGACGGTCCGCTCACCGACCTCGCGCAGCACGACGTAGTCGTCCTCGCCGCCGGCGGGGGCGGCGTCGGCGACCAGGTTCGGCAGGGATTTGGCGGCCGCGTCGAAGGCGGTGGCGGTGGCCGTCACGCGCGCCTCGGCCGTCTTGACCTCCTCGGCGAGGGTCTTGGTGCGGTCCAGGAGCGCCCGCTTATCCTCGGGCGCCGCCTTCGCGATCTGCTTGCCCAGGCCCTTCTGCTCGGCGCGGAGGGTCTCGAAGGACTGCAGGGCGCTGCGGTGCTCGGAGTCGGCGGACAGCAGCGCGTCGACGGCCTCCGGGGAGGCGCCGCGCTTGCGCTGGCTGTCGCGGTAGGCGTCCGGGTCGTCTCGCAGTGCACGCAGATCAATCACGCACACCAGATTACCGGCCTGTACATCGGCGCCGTCAAAGCCATATACCGGACGCGGGACGGACTGCTCCGAGCGCGGGCGTCGCGAAGGGGCCGCCCGTAGGCTGAGCGCATGGCACAGGAGCGGTTCAAGGACGGCAAGCTCTCCGGCGAAGGCGACTACGCCGACGGCGAGCGCAACGGCCCGTGGACGTTCTACTTCCGCAACGGCCGCGTCAAGGCCAAGGGAGCCTACAAGATGGGCGCGCTCGACGGCGAGTGGGTCTGGTACCGCGAGGGCGGCGGCCCGCTCCAGCGGGGCGCCTTCGTCAACGGCCTCCAGCACGGGCCTTGGCGCCGCTGGCACGCCAATGGCGAGCTGCTCGACGAGGGCGTCTACGACCACGGCGAGAAGGTCGGCGAGTGGGTGAGCTACAGCGAGGACGGCGCGGAGACGAAGCGTCGCCGCCACCGGGGCTGACCGGCCCGCCGCCGAGGCCATATCGTGGGCGTGTGGCGGTTGAGATGAGCAAGAAGGATTTCGAGGCGGCGGTGTCCGAGGCCCTGGACGAGGTGCCGCAGGAGCTGATGGCGATGCTCGACAACGTCGTCATCCTGGTCGAGGAGGAGCCGGACGGGCCCGACAAGGGCCTGCTCGGGCTCTACCAGGGGACGGCGCTGACCGACCGGGGCTGGGAGTACGGCGGAGTCCTGCCCGACACCATCACCATCTACCGGGGACCGACCCTGCGCATGTGCTCCTCGGTGGAAGAGGTGATCGAGGAGGTCGCGGTGACCGTGGTCCACGAGATCGCCCACCACTTCGGGATCGAGGAGCACCGGCTCCACGAGCTCGGCTGGGGCTGACTGCCGCAGATGCGGTGAATTCGGCGCTTTCCCTTCGCAGATGCGAGCGGTAGACTGCGTTTCGTGACGCATTTCCGAATCGGCGAGGCCGCCGGCCTGCTCGGCGTCAGCGCCGACACCCTCCGGCGCTGGATCGACGGCGGCCGGATCGCCGCCGCGCGCGACGAGCACGGCCACCGCGTGGTCGACGGCGTCGACCTGGCCGCCTTCGCCCGCTCGCGCGCCGCCGCGCCCGAGCCGGGCTCCGGCGAGTCCTCGGCGCGCAACCGCCTGCGCGGCATCGTCACCGCCATCGCCAAGGACGCCGTCATGGCCCAGGTCGACCTCCAGGCGGGCCCGTTCCGGATCGTCTCGCTCATGAGCCGCGAGGCCGTCGACGAGCTCGATCTCCAGGTCGGGTCCGTGGCCGTCGCCGTGGTCAAGTCGACGACCGTCGTCATCGAACGATCCGCCCCCGGCCCCGCCAGAGAACGGCCCCCCTCGTGAAGCCCGCCGCCGCCGTCCTGGCCGCCGCACTGCTCGCCCTGACCGCCTGCACGACCGGCGGCCGTGACGAGCCCTCCGGCGCCCTCCACGTCTTCGCCGCCGCGTCGCTGACCGAGGCGTTCGGCCGGATCGCCACCGACTTCGAGGACGCCGACCCGGGCATCGACGTCGTCCTGAACTTCGCCGGCAGCGCCTCCCTGGCCGCACAGATCGACGAGGGCGCCCCGGCCGACGTGTTCGCCTCCGCCGCGCCGACGAACATGGACGAGGTCATCCAGGAAGGACACGCGGAGGACCCGGAGGTCTTCGCCCGCAATGAGCTGACCATCGCCGTCGCCGAGGGCAATCCGCTCGGCATCGATTCGCCCGACGACCTCGCCGACCCCGAGGTCAAGGTCGCCGTGTGCGCCGAGGCCGTCCCGTGCGGAGCGGCGGCGCGGACGGCGATCGAGGCCGCGGGCGTCGACCTCACGCCCGTCACCTACGAATCCGACGTCAAGGCCGCGCTCGCGAAGCTCGCCCTCGGCGAGGTCGACGCCGCGCTGGTCTACCGCACCGACGTCAAGGCCGCCAGCGGCGGCGTCGACGGCGTCGACGGCGTGGACTTCCCCGAGTCGGCCACGGCGGTCAACGACTACTCGATCGCGGTGCTGGACGACGCACCGAACCCGTCCGCGGCGGCGGCCTTCGCCGAGTACGTACGGTCCGACGAGGCGCTCGCGGTACTCACCGCGGCGGGCTTCCAGGCGCCGTAGGCCCGCGATGCGCACCGCCGACGGCTCCCGCAGACAGCGAATCCCGCTCGCGCTGCTCGTCCCGGCACTGCTCGGCATCGCCTTCCTGGCTCTGCCGCTCGCCGGACTCCTCCTCCGCGCCCCCTGGTCGACCATGCCGCGGCGCCTGGCCGAGCCCGCGGTCCTGGAGGCCCTTCGCCTCTCCGTGGTCACCGCGACGGCCTCGACCGTGCTGTGTCTGCTGCTGGGCATCCCGCTGGCGTGGCTGCTCGCCCGCGCCGACTTCCGCGGCCGGCGCCTCGTGCGGGCCCTGGTCACCGTGCCGCTGGTGCTGCCGCCCGTGGTCGGCGGCGTGGCGCTGCTGCTCGTCTTCGGCCGCAACGGCCTCGTCGGCTCCTGGCTCGACGAGACGTTCGGAATCACGCTGCCGTTCTCCACCGCGGGCGTGGTGCTCGCGATGACGTTCGTGGCGATGCCGTTCCTGGTCGTCTCCGTCGAAGGGGCGCTCCGGGGCGCGAACACCCGATACGAGGAGGCCGCCGCGACGCTCGGCGCCGGGCGCTGGACCGTCTTCACGCGCGTGACGCTGCCCCTGGTCGCTCCCGGCGTCGCGGCCGGGGCCGTCCTGTGCTGGGCACGCGCGCTCGGCGAGTTCGGCGCGACGATCACCTTCGCCGGGAACTTCCCCGGCCGCACCCAGACGATGCCGCTGGCCGTCTACCTGGCGCTCGAGACCGATCTGGAGGCCGCGATCGTGCTCAGCCTCATCCTGCTCGCCGTGTCGGTCGCCGTCCTGGTGTGCCTGCGCGAACGCTGGACGACGCCATGAGCCCGAGCCTCGACGCCCGCATCGTGGCCGAGCGCGGCGGATTCGCGCTCGACCTGCCGCTGCGCGTCGACGCGGGCGAGACGGTGGCACTGCTGGGACCCAACGGGGCCGGCAAGACCACGGCGCTGCGGGCGCTCGCCGGGCTCCACGCGCTGAGCGGCGGCCATGTGGCCCTTGCCGGACGGGAGCTCGACCGGCCCGCGACGCAGGCGTGGGTGGCTCCCGAGCGGCGCGGCATCGGCGTCGTCTTCCAGGACTACCTGCTGTTCCCGCATCTGAGCGCGCTCGACAATGTGGCCTTCGGACCGAGGCGGCAAGGCGTGGGCCGGGCCCGGGCCCGCGAGCTGGCGGCCGACTGGCTCGCTCGCGTCGGCCTGGCGGAGCTCGCCGGGCGCAAGCCGCGGGAGCTGTCCGGCGGCCAGGCGCAGCGGGTGGCCCTGGCACGGGCGCTCGCGGTCGAGCCGACCCTGCTGCTGCTCGACGAGCCGCTCGCGGCGCTCGACGCTCGGACCCGGCTCGACACCCGGGCCGAACTGCACGGCCACCTGTCCTCGCACGCCGGGGCGGCCGTGCTGGTCACGCACGACCCGGTCGACGCCTTGGTCCTGGCCGACCGGCTCGTCGTGATCGAGGACGGCGCGGTCGTGCAGGAGGGCGACGCCGAGAGCGTCACGGCGCGGCCCCGCAGCGACTACGTCGCCAGGCTCGTCGGCCTCAACCTCTACCGCGGCCGCTCCGAGGGGCGGAGCGTCCACATCGGGGACGGCCAGGTGCTGACCGTCGCCGAGTCGCTCGACGGCGACGCGTTCGCGGCCTTCGCGCCGAGCGCGGTCGCCCTGCACGCTCATCGGCCCGACGGCAGCCCGCGCAACGTCTGGGAGGCCACGGTGACGGGCGTCCACCGGCACGGCGACAACCTGCGCGTCCAGCTCGACGGCCCCCTGCGCGCCGCCGCCGACGTCACGCCGGCCGCCGCCGCGCAGCTGGGACTGCGTTCCGGTCTGCGGGTGTGGGCCGCGGTGAAGGCCACCGAGATCCGGACCTACCCCGACTAGCGCGGCGCTCATGCCGCGGCCATGACGCGCTCGGATTCGGGCGTCGCGTCCTCGTCGGCCTCCGCCCGGGTGGCGCGGCGGATGCCCGGGACGCACAGCGCCACGATCGCGACCGAGACCAGGCCGACGATGAGGAACGAGGTGCGCACCTCCAGGAAGGTCGACAGGACGCCGCCGAGGAAGTACCCGCTGAGCGTCGCCCCGTTGACCTTCGCGCCGATGCTCGCGTTCGCGCGGCCTCGGAAGCGCTCGGGGACGCGGCGCGCCACGGCGATGCCGAGCGCCGAGTTCTCCCCGGCGTTGAACACACCCCCGATGAGGTTGATCGGCACCAGCAGCAGCACCGTGAACAGCGGCACGCCCTGGACGAGGCTGACCAGGCCGATGCCGGCGAGGCACGCCATCTGGAGCCAGGCGAGGGACGAGTCGCGCCGCATCCGCCGGATGAGGGCGGCGGCGATCCAGGCTCCGGCGACCATGCCGATGGTCCAGGAGGCCCGGACCAGGCCGTAGGTGCTCTCGGAGGCGCCGTAGACCTCACGGACGAGGAAGACGCTGAGGACGTTGACCGCGCACAGCGCGCCGATGACGGCGCTGAGTCCGACGACCATGGTGAGCAGCAGGCGGTCCCCGCGCAGGTTCCACGTCAGGCGTCCGCTCTCGCGTCGCTCGGTGAGGTCGCGGCGGATGCCGCCGCGGCGGGTGCGGATGTCGCAGGACAGCACCGACCGCAGGAGCGCGCAGCACGCGGCGGCGATGAGTGCGGCGTCGACGCTGTGGGCGGCGATGACGAATCCGGCCGCGGCGGGCCCGGCGCTCAGCCCGAGGAGGGTGCCGGTCTGCACCAGCGCGATCGCGCGCGGCAGGTCCTCCTCGGCGGTGATGGCGGGCACGAGGGCGCTGACGGTCGGCTGGAGGAGCGCTGTGCCGCAGGCGTTCAGGACGACCAGGCCGAGCAGCAGGTACAGCTCGTCGGTGCGGGTCATGGCGACGATGGCGGCGGCCTGGAGGACGCCGCTGAACGCCATGAGGGCGCGGCTGTCGAAGCGGTCGGCCATGCGCCCGGTGACCGGGGCGAGGACGACCAGGGGGAGGGTCGCGCAGATGATGAGCGCCGCCACGGCCGCGCCGCCGTGGCCGGTGGACTGGAGGTGGATCGCCAGCGCGAAGTCGGCGGTGAACATGGCCGTGCCGGCGAGGAAGGCGCACATGGCGGCGGCGTGGACGTCGGACCAGCGGGTGCCCTCGTTGAAGGATGTGAAAGACATACTTCGAAAGTACTCTTTCATATCTAAATATGAAAGAGCTATTTCAGATTTTCTCGAAGGTTCTCGCCTAGACGTGCGGGAAGAGCCGTGTCACGAAATCCCACAGCATGGTGTTGTCGCACTCGTCGATCGACTCGCTCGACTCCACCAGCTCGACCGTGCGCAGCTGGTACGGCTCCAAGATCTCTTGGATGCCATTCCGGATGGCTTCGGCCTCCTCGACCGTCAGACGGAGCCTGCTCTGCGTGAACATGGACGCGTCCCGAGTCTCCGGATCAACGTCGAACTTTGCGGACTCCCACCGCAGGTAGTGCTCATTGAACTTGTCCGCCAACGCCTGGGAGGCGGCGCTCTGAGCGAGTTTGGTGCTCTCAGAATCGTCGGCCTCGGCCCCGAAGCTGAAACTGTGCATGCCGATACGCCAGACCCGCTCCCTCGCGTCGCCGCGGCCGGGTGCCTCCTCGATGAAACCGGCCTTGGCAAGGGTCCGCAAGTGGTAACTCATGGCACTCGGGGACATGCCGGCGACTTCGGCACATTCGGTTGCGGTGGCACCGACACGGCCTTCGAGCCGGCAGGTACCGAGAAAGTCCCAGACCGCGAGGCGGGCAGGGTGCGCCAGTGCCCGGAGCTGCTCGGGATCGGACAGCTTCGGCTGATTCCACGGCGGCGAGTCGGCGTCCTCCGATGGCTCTGGCGGCTGCCCCTTCGGCGCCTTGGGCGCCTTCGGGGGTTTTGGAGGCTTGGGCGGCTTGGGCGGTTTCGGAGGCTTGGGCGCCTTCGGGGGCTTCGATGCCTTGGGAGGCTCCGGGCCCTCTGGTGGGGCGGGGTCGGAATTCGAAGCGGATGTTTCAGGCATGCCTCTACCTAACCACGGCAAGTCCCGCCCGCGGCAGGGTCCGCGTCAGCCGTTCGCAGCGGAGGTCGTGCTCACCGTCGCCGCGACCATGACCGCCGTCATCACCGCGGCCTGCGCGGCCTCGACCGCATTGCGGGTGGCGTCGCCGGCCCACGAGCCCTCGGCGATGGCCTTGAGCGCCCTGCGGACCTCGCCCGAGCGGCGACCGGGGAAGACGATCGAGTGCATCTTCATCGCGTACACCAGGGAGGCGAGCGCGGCGGTGCGGGCCTCCGCGGCGGAGCCCATGTCGACGGCCCTGGTGAGCCGGGCGCGGGCGTCGGCTTCGGCCGTAGGGTCGCGCGGCAGGTAGCGGTGGAACGGGAAGACACCGAGGAGCTTGTCGCGCTTGAACTCGAGCACGCCGCGCGAGACGAGGTCGTCGAGCACGGTCTGGGTGAGGCCCTTGCCGGCGCGCTGGACGACGGCCGCCGGCTTGCGGGGCTTGTCGTCGGCGATGCGGCGCAGCACCTCGTCCAGGAGCCGGTCGCCGGTGGGCGTCGCGTCGACGACCTGGACCTTCTTGTCGACCACGTCGATCCGTTCGGCGAGCGTCAACTCCAACACGATCGCCCCGCCGAGGCCGAGCTCGAGGTGCTGGGCCCGGTTGCGGCCGGAGGCGTCGTCATAGGAGAGCAGGATGAGTTCGTCGACCAGAGAGACCATGCCCCCACCCTAGAGCGGTGAAGCGAGCGGTGGCGACTCAGCGCGGTTTCCCGCCCTCGCGGAGGCGCTTGAGCCAGGACGCGGCGTCGGCGAAGTCGGCGTCGGTCAGGCCCGGCGGCGGCGAGACGGGCGCGTCGGAGTGATCGCGGCGGTAGGAGCCGAGATAGCGGACGTCGGCGCAGATGCGGCGCAGGCCCATGAGCGCCTCGCCCATGCGCGGCTCGGACAGGTGGCCGGTGCAGTCGAGGAAGAACGCGTAGCGGCCGAGTCCCTCACCGGTGGGGCGCGACTCGATGCGGGTGAGGTTGATGCCGCGGATGGCGAACTCGGTGAGGACGGCGAGGAGCGCGCCGACCCGGTCGTGGTCGATGTAGACGGCGAGGGAGGTGATGTCGTTCCCGCTCGGCTCCGGCGGCGGGCAGGGGCGCACGACGTGGACGAAGCGGGTCTCGGCGTCGGCGGAGTCGCCGATGTCGAAAGCCTGCACGGGCAGCCCGGCGGCCTCGGCGGTGAACGGCGCGCAGACGCAGGCGTCGGCCTCGCCGGCCAGGACGCGTTCGGCGGCCTCGGCGGTCGACAGGGCGTTGACCGCGCGGGCGTTCGGGAGCTCGCGGCGCAGGTAGCCGCGGACCTGGGCGAGGGCGTGGGGGTGGGAGGCGACGGTGGCGATCTGGTCCGCGGCCTTGTTCGCGGCGAGCACGAAGGTGACCGGGAGGACGGCTTCCCCTGCGATGACGAGCGGCTCGCCGCCCACGAGCTCGTCGATGGTGACGGTGACCGTGCCCTCCTGGGAGTTCTCGAGGGGGACGAAGCCGGCGTCGACCTCGCCGCGCCGGACCGCGTCGAGGACCTCGGCGATCGAGGGCATCGGGGTGGTCGTCGCCCCCTTGGCGGCGGGCAAGCGGCGGAGCGCGGCCTCGGTGAAGGTGCCGCGCGGTCCCAGGTAGGCGAACTCCATGGGCCCACGCTAGCAAGACGGCCCGAGCGGCGATCGAGCTCGGCTGAGACGGCGGTCTCACTGGAGCCCCGCCGTGGACGGGCCCGGTGGTGTCACGTATGCTTGTCGAGCCCAAGCGGAGTTCCGCGGTGGTAAGCCCGGCGAAATCGAGATGCGGCGCAATGCGTCACGTGTCAGGATCGCAGTGCGCCCCCATCGTCTAGAGGCCTAGGACGCCGCCCTTTCAAGGCGGTAACACGGGTTCGAATCCCGTTGGGGGTACGGCCAGGCGCGACGTCGATCACTCGGAGCCGCCTGGTATAACTGAAGAGGTCGAGTGACCTTGAAGGATTTCGATCCGAACTCAAGGTCCCGTGGAGCAGTCAGGAGTGCTCGCCGCCCTGTCAAGGCGGAGGTCGCGGGTTCAAATCCCGTCGGGACCGCAGACAGAACCCGCTGGTTTTCCAGCGGGTTCTTTGCTTTCCAGCATCTGCTACGGGTCCACTATGCTCACTCCCGTCACGCGGGGTGGTCAGACGGGTGGTTTGCGGGGTCGCGCCGGGTGGCGCGGCCCTTTCGACTTGTCGGTTACCTGCCGGTGGTGAGCACCACGCGGAAGCGGGCCTCGCCCGAGACCATGCGCTCGTAACCGGCGTTGATCTCGTCGAGCGAGTAGACCTCGGTCATCGGGCGGATACCGGTCAGCGAGGCGAACCGCATGGTGTCCTCCACGTCCTTCGCGGTACCGGACGGGTGCCCGTGAATGGTCTTGCTCGTCGGCAGGATCTGGAAGGGGCTGACCTCGATCGGCTCCGGTGCGGCGCCCACGACGAGCAGTTCGCCGTTGGGCTGCAGCCCGTCGATGCTGGCCGACATCGCCGCCGAGTTCATCGCCGTGGCGAGCACGACCTTGGCGCCGCCGAGCGCCTGCAACCGGGTGGCCATGTCACCGGCGTTGGAGTCGATGTAGTGGTGCGCCCCAAGCTGCTTGGCCAGATCGGCCTTCGCCTCGCCGCGGGCGATGGCGATGGTCTCGAAGCCCATCTTGCTGGCGAACTGGACGCCGAGGTGGCCCAGACCGCCGATGCCCAGGACCGCGACCTTGTCGCCGGCCCGGGCGACACTGCGACGCAGCGAGTTGAAGGTGGCCACCCCCGCGCAGCCCAGCGGGGCGGCGTCCACGGCGGTCAGGTTCTCGGGGATGCGGGCCAGCGCCGTGACCGGCACGACGGTCGCGTCGGCGTAGCCGCCTGCGTACTGCCACCCGGGAACCTTCACCTCGGCGCAGTGGATGAAATCGCCTTCGCGGCAGGCGCCGCAGTGGCCGCAGTTGCCGCCGAACCAGCCGACGGCCACTCGCTCGCCGACGTTCCAGCCTTCGACGCCGTCGCCGAGCGCGTCGATGCGGCCGGCGATCTCGTGGCCGAACACCGCGGGCCACTCGACGGGGTATCCGCCGTTGATGAAGTAGTGGTCGGTGTGGCAGACCCCGGCCGCTTCCACGGTCATGCGGACTTCGCCGCGGCCGGGCTCGGCGGGTGCGCCGGTGACGATGTCGAAGGAACCGCCGACCTCGGCGACCTGAGCAGAACGGATGGTGGACATGGGAACTCCTCTTCAAACCTGATCCCGTCGCCGACTCGGCGGGGATGACTCAAACCTAGGCTTGGAAAGGCTCCGATCGGGCCTCTTCATAGGCCCTCTGCGCCCTGGGATGCGGTCGCCTAGGACTCGCAGTCCCAGGCAGTGGGCCTGCGCTGCTGGCATCATGGAGTGATGGCCTCTGTCAATCGCGAGCTCGCCGACTTCCTCAAGCGCACCCGCAGCAAAGTGGACCCGCAGCAGGCGGGGCTGCCGCAGGACGGGCGGATCCGCCGTGTCCCCGGGTTGCGCCGAGAGGAAGTGGCGCTGCTGGCCGGCGTCTCGACCGACTACTACACGCGACTGGAGCAGGGGCGGCGCATCACGCCGTCGGACAGCGTCCTGGACGCCATCGCGCGGGCGCTCCGACTCGACGAGGCCGGCCGGGCCCACCTTGGACACCTGGTCGGCTCAGTGGCGGGCACCTCGCGCCGCCGCAAACCGACGGTCCAGCGCGTGCGACCGGGCCTGCACCAGCTCCTCGACAGCTTGGAGGCGCACCCGGCGCTGATCCTCGGTCGGCGGACCGATGTGCTCGCGAGCAACCGACTGGCTCGGGCGCTCTTCACCGACTTCAACGCGATGCGACCGCAAGAGCGCAATTACGCCCGTTGGATGTTCCTCAACGACGAGGCCCGGGCCCTGTTCCTGGACTGGGACGAGCACGCGCGGGCGTGCGTGGAGAATTTGCGGCTCGACCTCGGCACCGACCCTCATGACGAGCTCGCCAAAGACCTCGTCGCCGAGCTGGCCGAGGGCAGCCCGGAGTTCCGCGCTTGGTGGGAGGAGCACGGCGTCTTCCAGCGGACGTTCGGCACCAAACGTCTGCGGCACTCGGTCGTCGGGGAGCTGAGCGTGCAGTACGAGACGCTCACGATGCCGGGCGACCGCGATCAGGCGCTCTTCGTCTACACGACCGAGGCGGGCACGTCGTCGCGCGAGGCGATGGACCTGCTCGTGAGCTGGGTGCTCTCGGATCCTCGCCCCGGCGCTCCGGACGCGCCGACGGAGCCCCCCGGCTCCTGACGTCTCATCGTCTCGTTCAACGGCCTCGTCGTGGTGTGCCCGGCGGTGTCCGTCCCACCCATCTCGCGAGGACGCGGACCGGCCAGGGGCGGTCTTCGGGCGCGTAGCAGCCGACGAGGTACCGGCACACGGCCTTGGCCTTGGCGAGCAGGGCGATGAGCACCACGAGGACGACGACCCAGTTCGCCGACAGCAGGAGGAACACCGGCTCCGTGCGGTCCCGGTCCGTCCAGTAGGCGTAGAGCGCGGGCGCGGCCGCCGCGAGGAACAGCGCGAACCACGCGGCGAGCCCGATGCCGCCTGCCAGCAGCGTCCATCCCTTCCACCGCACCCGTTCCGGCGCGGTCAGCGTCTGCGCGCCGAAGATCACCGCCGCCAGCACCCCGAAGACCGACGGCCCGGCCGCGAAGGCGATGAGATCCCTCGCCGACTCCGCGCTCGTCATGGCCGCTCGGGGAGCTGCTCGATGGGAAAGGCGTCGCCGACGATGACCTGCCACGGCGCGTCCGGCTCGCCCCGGACCACCTCGACGGGGTAGCCCGTGCGCTCGGCGTAGGCCACGAAGGCGTCCCTGCGGTCCTCCGCCGCGAAGATCACCACCTCGCCGGTGACCGTCCGGCCCGACTTGCGGTGCTTGCCCCTGACGGCGCCCACCTCGGACCACGCCAGATCGAGCTCGTTGACCTCGTCGCTGTGCGTCGCCTGGAGCATCCGCCGCATGGAGCGCGCCTGCGTCGGTGTGACGCGGAACAGCGCCTGGATCTCGAAGTCCTCGATGACGCGGCCGAGTTGGCGGCTGATCTGGACCAGGATCTCCGAGCGCTCCGACGTCAGGCTCGTGGGCACCGGCCCCGGCTCGACGGTCCGCGCGTAGGCGCTGCGCGCCATCGCGTCCAGATACGCGGTCGTCAACGCCCCGGCGTCGGACCGCGCCCCCACGCGCAGCGCGATGACGTTCCGAAGCCGCTCACGCTCCTCATCGGTCAGGCCGCCCATGCCAGGACAGTACCGGCTCACCCCGACAACGTCCCGCGAAGCGCCGCCGGGGCGGCGCTGACCGGCCCGATCAGCGCCAGTCGTCGGCCTTGGGCTCGGCGTCGCGGTCCTCGTCCAGGGCCCTGTCGTCGGTCGGGTCCGGAGGCGGGCCCTCCTCCCAGGACTCGCGGATCGTCTCGGTGTGCTCCCGGTCGTCCTCGGTCACATGGATCTCGCCGAGGTCGGCGGCCGCGGACGGCGACTCCTCGGCCCAGACGTCCTCCTTGTCGTGGAGCTGCCCGGCCTGCGGGTCAGGGCCCGAGGCCCACTCGTCGGTCACCGCTTCACTCGGCTCGTCCGGCCGCTCCTCGGCCAGGGCCTCGTCGAGGGGCACGCCCCGCCGTTCCTCGGCCGGCGTCGTGCCGTGCCGGTCAGCGCCCTTGTAGTCCTCCATCGAGAGGATCTCCTCCTCGACGGGCTCCTCGGTCTGCTTCTCGTCATCGATCCACTCGAAGCTGTCCTTCTCGTGTGCGGAGTACGGCTCTCGGTCGTCGGACATGGCTCCTCCTTTGCTCACGCGGGGTTACCCGTGGCGAGGCGGCGGTAATCCGATGGCGTTCTCCCAGGTGGACGGCTAGTCTCACGCCATGACGTGGACTGCACCGGAGATCGAACGCGCCAAGACCGCCAGGGTCGGCACCGAGCGGGAGCTGCTGGAGGGCGTGCTCGACCGCCATCGCGAGACGCTCCTGATGAAATGCGCCGGGCTCGAGGAGGCACAACTCAAGCGCGCCGCCGTCGAATCCTCCGAGCTGTCGCTGCTCGCCCTCGTCCGCCACGTCACCGAGAACGAGTACTGGTGGTTCTGCGAGGTCGTCGACGGCCAGGGCGCCCATGACCTGCCGTACTACGGGCGCGACGACGACCTCGACGCCGACTTCCACGACGCCGCGAAGGACGATCCGGCCGGAGCCTTCGAGCGCCACCGGGCCGCGATCGCGCAGGCCAAGGCCGCCGCCGCCAAGCACGAGCTCGACCACGTCGCCGAGCATCCGCACACCGGCGAGTGCAGCCTGCGCTGGGTCTACCTGCACATGATCGAGGAGTACGCCCGCCACAACGGCCACGCCGACCTCATCCGCGAGCGCATCGACGGCAGGACCGGGGAGTGATCAACGCTCCCCTATACGGTGAGGGGCATGGACTGGATCGCACCCGACACTGAGCGCCGGCGCCCCACGCTGCTGGCCGACGAGCGCGCCATGCTCGAAAGCTTCCTCGACTTCCACCGCGACACCCTCCTGGTGAAGTGCTCCGGCCTGACCGAGGCCCAGCTCAAGCACCCCTCGGCCGAGCCGTCGGCGCTCACCCTGCTCGGGCTCGTCCGGCACATGACCGACGTCGAGTACTGGTGGTTCTGCGACAACTTCGACGGGCAGACCGACTACCCGCACTACCGCTCCGAGAAGAACTACGACGCCTGCTTCGACGAGGCCGCCTCGGCCGATCCCGACGAGGCGTTCGAGCGATACCGGGCCGCGGTGGCCGCCGCCCGCGACACCGCGGCCCCGCGCCACCTCGACGACACCTTCACGCACCCGTCCGGAAAGACCGCCTCCCTGCGCTGGATCTACCTGCACATGATCGAGGAGTACGCCCGCCACAACGGCCACGCCGACCTCATCCGCGAGCGTATCGACGGCGCCACCGGGCAGTGAACCGCCGCCCGCGACCAAACCGGAGTTCCATTGTGGACATATGCTGTGATCTCGTGAACGCGTGGGGATTTCAAGGTCGATTCACCAGAAGTTCACCTTACTCGAGAATATTGTGATGTATGACGAATAGCGAGCCCGTTCCTCTCGTTGGCGACGATTTGCCGCCCGACCGGTTCCTCGACCGTGAGGAGAGCTGGCTGCGGTTCAACGGCCGGGTCCTGCGCCTGGCCCAATCCACCGAACTGCCCCTGCTCGAACGGGTTCGCTTCCTGTCCATCTTCTCGAACAACCTCGACGAGTTCTTCATGGTGCGCGTCGCCGGCCTCATGCGCCGCCTCGCCACCGGCCTGCCCGTGCGCACCTCCTCGGGCCGCCAGCCCCAGAACGTCCTCGAACGGATCACCGGGCTCGCCCACCAGCTCAGCCTCGAGCACGCCGAGACCTTCCGCGACGAGATCGCCCCGCTGCTCACCAAGGAGGACATCGACATCCTTCGCTGGGACGAACTGGAGGAATCCGAGCGGCAGCTCATGCACGAGCTGTTCCGCACGCGCATCTACCCCGTGCTCACCCCGCTCGTCGTCGACCCGGTCCACCCCTTCCCCTACATCTCGGGACAGTCCCTCAACCTCGCCGTCCAGGTCCGCGACCCGAACCAGGGCGCCATGCGCTTCGCCCGCGTCAAGGTCCCGGCGCTCCTGT
Organism: Glycomyces tarimensis; assembly: GCF_054776215.1. Taxonomy (NCBI): domain Bacteria; kingdom Bacillati; phylum Actinomycetota; class Actinomycetes; order Glycomycetales; family Glycomycetaceae; genus Glycomyces; species Glycomyces tarimensis. Next base: position 99,178 of record NZ_BAAHCB010000020.1, on the reverse strand, counting down.
CGCGCTTCATGGCCGTCGCCCCGGGGCGCTTCGTGCCACTCGAAGACGTCATCGCCGCGCACATCAACCAGCTGTTCCCCGGCATGGAGGTCGTCGACCACCACACCTTCCGCGTCACCCGCAACCAGGACCTGGAGATCGACGAGGACATCACCGAGAACCTCCTCCAGACCCTGGAGCGCGAGCTGCTGCGCCGCCGCTTCGGGCCGGTGGTGCGCCTGGAGGTGGAGGACACCATCCACCCGGTCGTGCTCGACCGGCTCATCTCCGAACTCGGCATCGACGAGGACATCGTCTACAAGCTCCCCGGCCCGCTCGACCTGTCCGGCCTGAGCGCCATCGCCGACCTCGAGCGCCCCGAACTGAAGTACCCGCGGTTCCGTCCCTCCGAGGCGGTGCTGCCGCCCGACGCCGACCTGTTCGGCGTCATGCGCGAGCAGGACGTCCTGGTCCACCACCCCTACGACTCGTTCACCGCGTCGGTGGAGCGGCTCATCGAGGAGGCCGCCGCCGACCCGAACGTCCTGGCGATCAAGCAGACGCTGTACCGCACCAGCGGCAAGTCCCCGATCGTGGACGCGCTCATCCGCGCCGCCGACGCCGGCAAGCAGGTCGTCGTCGTCGTGGAGATCAAGGCCAGGTTCGACGAGCAGGCCAACATCGACTGGGCGCAGAAGCTCGAGCAGGCCGGCTGCCACGTCATGTACGGCATCGTCGGCCTCAAGACCCACTGCAAGCTCGCGCTCGTCGTCCGCCAGGAGAGCGACGGAAGCCTGTTGCGCTACAGCCACATCGGCACCGGCAACTACCACCCCAAGACCGCCAGGCTGTACGAGGACTTCGGCCTGCTCACCACGGACCAGGTCGTGGGCGAGGACGTGAACGCGGTTTTCAACCACCTCACGGGGTACTCGCGATCGGTGGAATACCAACGCCTCCTGGTGGCCCCGCATTCGCTGCGCCCGGGCTTGATCGAGCGCATCGAGCGCGAGATCGAGAACTGCCGGGCGGGCCTGCCCGCGCGCATCCGCTTCAAGTGCAACTCCCTGACCGACGAGGACATGATCGACATCCTCTACCGGGCCAGCCGGGCCGGAGTGGAGGTCGACCTGCTCATCCGCGGCATCTGCGCGCTGCGACCGGGTGTGCCCGGCCTGTCCGAGACGATCCGGGTCCGCAGCGTGCTGGGCCGCTTCCTCGAACACTCGCGGGTGTACGTCTTCGAGAACGCGGGCGACCCGGAAGTATGGTTGGGATCGGCGGACCTGATGCACCGCAACCTGGACCGCCGCGTGGAAGTGCTGCTGCAGGTGACCGGCGACGCGCACCGCGCGCAGCTCATCTCGATGCTCGACCGCGGCATGGACGACGACACGAGGACATGGAGGCTCGGCCCGCTCGGCCTGTGGTCCCGCCGGCGAGGCGGCATCGACCTTCAGGAAGTACTGATGCAGGAGCACCGTTGAACGAACCCGAGATCTTCGCCGCCGGCGCCGTCCTATGGCGTCCGGGCCCGGACGAACCCGAGCTCGCGCTCATCCACCGTCCGAAGTACGGGGACTGGTCGTTCCCCAAGGGCAAGCTCAAGAAGGGCGAGCATCTGCTGGCCGCGGCGCAGCGGGAGGTGTTCGAGGAGACCGGCATGCGGCCCGTCCTCGGCCGGCCCCTGGCACCGTCGTTCTACGACAAGGAAGGCAAGCTCAAGCGCGTCGACTACTGGTGCGCCACCGGATCGGCCGACGCGGTCGGCGGCGCGGTGGACCCCAGGGAGGTCGACGGCCTGGAATGGGTGCCGCTGAGCGAAGCCGCCGAGCGCCTCACCCACGAGCGCGACCAGCCGGTCCTGTCCGACTTCGCGTCCAACGAGGCGTGGGAGACCGTCCCGTTCACCTTCGTGCGCCACGCCACCGCCATGTCCAAAACGGACTGGTTCGACCAGGACGAGCTGCGCCCGCTCAACCAGCGCGGCCGCGAGCGCGCCTCGGAGCTGGAGGTGCTGCTGGCGAGCTATCCGACGCCCCATGCCTACAGCGCCACGAGCGCCCGGTGCCTGGAGACGCTGCTGCCGTACTGCGCGGCCGAGGGCGTGCCGTTGACGGGCCTGCCCGAGTTCACCGCCGGCACGGCCAAGCCCGGCGAGGCGATGACCAGAATGGACCGGCTCATCGCGGAGAACCGCCCGACCCTCATCTGCGGCCACGGCGAGACGATCAACGAACTCGTCGAGTACTTCTGCCACCAGCTCGGCTCGACCCCGCCGACCGAGATCGCCCTGTCGAAGGGCGCGTTCTGGGTCCTCCACACCCACCAGGGCCGGATCGTCGCCGCCGAGCAGCACGACTGAGCGCCCTCAGCGGCCCCTCGGTTGCAGCAGACCGCGCTCGTAGGCCGCCGCGACGGCCGAGGCGCGGTCGTTGACGCCGAGCTTCGCGTAGACGTGCAGCAGGTGGGTCTTGACCGTGGCCTCGCTGATGAACAGCTCCGCGGCGGCCTCCCTGTTGCTGCGGCCCTTGGCGACGATGGTGAGCACTTCGAGCTCCCGCTCGCTGAGCGGACCGGCCGCCGCGGCCGGTCGGCGCACCTGCTCCATGAGCAGCGAGGCGACCGACGGCGCCAGGACCGTCCCGCCCTCGTGGGCCGTGCGGATGGCGCGGCGCAGCTCGTCGGGGGAGGCGTCCTTGAGCAGGTAGCCCGACGCGCCCGCCTCGATCGCGGGCACCACGTCCGAGTCGGTGTCGTAGGTCGTCAGCACCAAGACCTTCGAGGGCACAGCCCGCGCGGCGAGTTCCCGGATGGCCGCGACGCCGTCGGTCCCGGGCATGCGCAGATCCATGAGGATGACGTCGGGTCGCAGCGCCGACGCGCGGTCCACGGCCTCGCGGCCGTCGGCGGCCTCCCCGACGACGTCGATGTCGTCGTCGCGGGTGAACATGCCGCGCAGCCCGTCACGCACCACCGGGTGGTCGTCGGCGATGAGCAGCCGGATCGGTTCAGCGGGCATCGGCCACCACGCGCGGGATCACCGGGACGGCGGCGGAGACGACCGTGCCGGACCCTGGCTCGGACTCGATCGAGAGGCTTCCGGCGAGCCGGTTCACGCGCTGCCGCATCGCCGACAGCCCGTAGCCGGTCCCGCCGGCGGTCTTGGTGCGGGCCGGCTCGAAGCCGCGGCCGTCGTCGCGGACGTCGAGCGCCAACTGGTCCTCCATATAGGATAGTGTAAGTCCGACGCGGCCGGCCTCGGCGTGCTTGCCCACGTTCGTCAGCGCCTCCTGTGCGATGCGCAGCAGCGTCACCTCGACCTCAGGGTGCATCGGCCTGGCCTCGCCGGTCGTGACCAGCTCGGCCGGCACGCCCTGGGACCGCGACCACTTGGCCGCCACCTCCGCCAGCGCCTCGGGCAGCTGGGCGGTCTCCAGCGTCGAGGGCCCGATCGCCCGCACCGTCCGCCTGGCCTCGGTGAGGCTGTCGCGGGCGAGGTCGGCCGCGCTGTCGAGGTGGCGGCGGCGCTGGAGCTCGTCGTCGCTGCCGTCGGCGGCGTGGAGCTGCGCGATGATGCCCGCGAGGCCCTGCGCGACGGTGTCATGGATCTCGCGGGCCAGGCGCTGGCGTTCGTCGAGGACGCCGGCCTCCCGGGCCTGGGTGAGCAACTGCATGTGGAGCCCGGCGTTCTCCTCCAGGGCCGCCTCCCTGGCCTCCACGGCCTCGTGGCGCTGCTTGACGAGCCGGTCGACCTTCGCGCTGAGAACGTAGCCGCCGCTGACCGCCAGGGTCTGGACCACGACGATGACCACGAAGATCACGACCTTCTCCACCGTGACCTCGGGGCCGAGGATGGTCGAGTCGATCACGATCGAGCTCGCGGCGACGCCGACGACCATGAGCGGGAGGGGGCGGAGCAGCCCCGAGTGGAAGAAGCCGGTGATGACGAAGACGAAGAACAGCATGTCCCGGCTCATCAGGACCGCGCCGAAGGCCAGCATGACGAAGACGTAGACGGCGAATCGCGCCGGTGCCGCCTCCCGCTGGGACCGGAGGCGGGTGTAGGCGGCGTAGACCCACACGGCTGCGGCGACGGCGATGCCGACGGTGACGAGGTCGTAGCCCGCGGACCGGTCCGACAGCGCCAAGCTCAGCACCACGGAGGTGCACAGCGTCACGTACGGAATCCAGTCGAGGACACGGTTGAAGGCGCTGTCAAGCTTCGACTGATCCGCGTGGATCTCGTCCACCGTCTGCGCCACCATCGTCGTCGCCATGATCGTTACTCCCACTTGAACAGTCGGGCCGAGGCCGCCCCCACGACCAGGGTCGTCCCGCCCATGACGAGCAGGTGCAGCGCGGACGGCGCGTAGCCGTTCCAGCTGTCGACCAGCGCCTGCACACCCGGCGGCACGTAGTCGCCGATGGTTTGGAGCACGTCCGGCATCATGGTGCGCGGGAGGTACACGCCGCCGAAGAACATGATCAGCAGGAACAGGACCGTCGCGATGCCGGTGGCCGTTCGACCGTTCGGAGCCAGGGCCGCCACCAGCATACCCAGGGAGAAGACCGCCGCCATGCCGAGGATGAAGGCGAGGGCGAAGCCGAGCGCGTGCTGCGGAACCGGGACGTCGTAGACGAGCTTGCCCACGACGACGACCAGGAGGGCCGAGATGATGCCGGCGCTGAGGCTCACGACCAGTTGCGCGCCGAGCAGCGCGCCGGGGTGAACGGGCGTGGTGCGCATGCGCCGCAGGACGCCGCGTTCGCGGTAGGTCGCCACGAGCGTCGGGAGACTGGTCAGGCCGATCACGGCCACGGCCATGACGACGATGGACGGCGCGAAGTAGTCGATGAATCGGACGCCGCCGAACTCGTCGAGGGGCTCACGCAGGACGGGGATGGCGCCGAGTCCGAGCAGCAGGCCTGCGGGCAGCACCAGGCCGAGCAGCAGCGCGGCGCGGTCGCGAACGAAGAGGCGCGCTTCGCTCGCGGTGAGTTTCATGAAGGTGAACATCGGGATCTCCTGTCCGGGGCGGGGTCAGTTCTGGAGGGATTTGCCGGTGAGCGCGACGAAGGCGTCGTCGAGGCTGACCTGGTCGACGCGCAGATCCGCGGCGACGATGTGGTTGCGGGCGAGCACCGAGGTGACGGCCTGGAGCAGGTTGCCACTGCCGGTCACGATGACCTGCGAGCCGTTGCGGGTGAGCCCCGCGACCTCGGGCAGGTCGAGCAGCAGCGAATCGTCGAACGGCGCCGAGGGGCGGAAGCGGACGCGCTCCTCTTCGCTGACGCGGGCGGTGAGTCCGGCCGGACTGTCGATCGCGACGACTTTGCCGCCGTCGATCACGGCGAGGCGGTCGCAGAGCCGTTCGGCCTCGTCCATGAAGTGGGTGACGAGGATGATGGTGACCCCGGAGTCGCGCACCTCTTCGATGAGGTCCCAGGTGTCGCGGCGCGCCTGCGGGTCGAGCCCGGTGGTGATCTCGTCGAGCACGGCCACTCGCGGGTTGCCGACCAGCGCGAGGGCGATGGAGAGGCGCTGCTGCTGGCCGCCGGAGAGCTTCGCGAACGGCGTCTTGCGCTTGTCGCTCAGGCCCAGGGCGTCGATGAGGTGGTCGGGGTCGGCCGGTTGACGGTAGAACGAGCGGTAAAGGTCCAGCGCCTCCCCGACGCGGATCTTGTCGGGCAGGCGGCTCTCCTGGAGCTGGATGCCGAGGATCTGCTTGAGCTCGTGGCCGTCGGCCTGCGGGTCCAGTCCCATGACCGAGACGGAGCCCGAGTCGGGCCTGCGCAGTCCTTCGACGCATTCGACGGTGGTGGTCTTTCCCGCGCCGTTGGGTCCGAGGATCCCGAAGATCTCGCCTTCCTCCACTGTGAACGAGACTCCGTCGACGGCGCGTTGGGCGCCGTAGTGTTTGACCAGGTCGTTGACCTCGATGACTGCCATACCGGCCCTCCTTGTTCGATGTGCTGCAACACTCGCAGGATGGGCGCGGGGCGGCATCGGCCGCGCGTCTGAGGGGGCGGTGGATTCCGCGGGTCAACCGATCGGTTGATGCCCCCGCCGCGACACGACGAAGGGCGTGCGAGGGGCCGCCCCTCGCACGCCCTGACGTGACCGTTAGCGGCGCAGCCGGATGGACTCGACGTAGACGCCGCCGGCCCTGAAGCGCAGGTAGAGGTCCTTCACGCCTTCGGCGCCGTCCAGGCTCGCTTCGACGTCCACGAACTTCTGGAGGTTCCCGGTGATCGGGACCCGCACGGTGCCCAGGACTTCACCCCCCGCGGTCCGGACCTCGATCACCGGGTCGGACAGGTCCGCCCAGTCGGCCGAGGTGGTCGCGGTGCGCAGCTCGATCGCGGTCGCCCCGTCGAGCACCACCTTGGTGAAGCCCACCTGGTCGCCCGGGCGCCTGGAGCCCACCGAGTGGTAGCCGCCCCGGCGCGCGAGGGTGTTGCGCTTCGAGACCTCCCAGTACGTCAGGCCCTCGCTGATCGTGGCGACCTCCCAGACATTGCGGGTCTCGGAGAGGTCGAGCGGCGCGATCGTCTCGCCTTCGATGCGAATGATCGTCTCCATTTCTTCGGAGTCGGCGCCGACGAAGAAGCCGTAGGGGCCGGTCTCGACGATCCGCTCGCCGCTCACCACGTCCCATACGAACAGGTCGGCCGGATCCACTTCGATCTCGACGCGGCGCCGCTCGCCGGGCGCGATGTCCTTGACTCGCTTGAAGCCGGCGAGTTGGCGCAGCGGGACGCGGTCGACGTACGACGGTTCGAGCGACCGGGCGAAGAGGAGCGCCACCTCGTCGGAGGGCCGCTCGCCGGTGTTGGTCACGGTGAAGGCCACGGTGAACGGCCGCTCGGCCGAGGCCTCCTTCGGCATTTCGAGAGGACTGTACTCGAAGGTCGTGTACGTCAGGCCGTGCCCGAATCCGTAGACGGCGGCGGCGCCGGAGTAGCGGTAGGTCAGGCCCGCCGAGATGACGTCGTACTCGAGCATGTCGACGTCGCTGACCCGGAACTCCTCGGTCTTGGGGCCCGGGTGCGGCAGCGAGCGTGCGTCGGGAAGCCAGGTGGAGGAGAGCCGCCCGGCCGGGGAGTAGTCGCCGAAGAGGGCCTCGGCCAGGGCGGTTCCCGCCGCCTGCCCCGCGTGGGAGGTGTAGACGATCGCGGCCACGTTCGGGTCGGCGGCGATGTCGCCGATCGCGAGCGGGTAGGACGAGACGACCACGACCACCGTGCGGCCGGGCTTGGCCTCGGCGACCTCGCGCACCGTGTCGACCTGGCGCGGGGCCAGGTCGAGTCCGGGGCGGTCGAAGCACTCGCGGGCGTTCATGAGCGGGTGGTTCCCGACCACGACGACCGCGTAATCGGCGTCGGCCGCCGCCGCGGCGGCGGCCGCGGGGCCGTCCGAGACGACGGTCTCGGTGAGCGGAATCGCCGGCTGGCCCTTGGCGAGCGGGAGCGAGCGGTCTTCGGCGAGGCCGACGTGGAACGCGTCGGCGGCGCTGATGTCGGCGTCGACGTGGTTGAGCCCGAAGATCGAGACCTGGTCGCCGACGTGGCGGTAGTGGAAGTTCTGGAAGGTGAACCAGGCGTTGGCGTCCTCCATCCGCTCGTCGATCGCGCGCAGGTGCGGCCCGGTGCCGCCGGCGCTCGCGCCGACCTGGTTGGTGAAGCTCGCCGGTCCGTCGTCGTGCCGCAGGATGTCCGCGCTGACGAACCTGCCCGAGGCGACGTGGCGGAACATGTACTGGTCGTGCGCCCAGTCGTAGACCTCGAAGGCCTCGTCCTCGCCGATCGACTCGCCGCCGGCGACGAGCGCGCCGTTCTCGGCGACGTTCACGTAGCCGCCGTCGGCGGCCCAGGCGACGACGTCGTTGCCGGTGTGGTGGACGACGTTGTCCGCTCCCAGGCGTTCGGTGATCGCCTGGAGCACGGTGAGGCGGCGATCGTCGGGGACCAGCGGGCTGTAGTAGTCGCGCAGGTTCAGGTCCGCGAGCGGGCCGAGCACCGCGACGCGCGGCGAGGCCGGCAACGGCAGCACCGGCCCCTCGTTCTTGAGCAGCACGAGCTGCTCGCGCGCGGCCTGAAGCGCGAGCGCCTTCGACTCGGGCCGGTCCTGCGGATTGTCGCTCCGCTCGATCAGGTTGTACGGGCAGGCGTCGCCGTCGAGCTTCCCGGCGCGGACGAGGAACGTCAGCCAGTCGCGGACGACCTGCTCCGCGTCGGCGATCGTCAGCCCGAACAGTCCGCGGCGGACGGCCTCGGCGGCGGCCTCGCCGAGCGGCAGATCGGAGCCGTCGCGGAAGTTCGTCTGTCCGGCCTTGAGCATGAGGGCCGAGGCGTAGACGAGGGTCTCCTCGCGGTCGATCTCGCGGCCCTCCTCGGCCGCGAGCGCCTTCGGATACGGCACGTCCCGGCCCTCGGGCGTCTCCCACGTGTCGAAGGGCGCGCCCTTGGTGGTGTTCAGGTTGACCGCGTCCCAGCCGTCGGGCAGGAACATGAACCCACCGGGGGCCCACTCCTCGCGCAGGGTGTCCATGATCGGGTTGATGATCGAGGGGACGCCGTTGACGAGGTTGTAGGCCGTCATCGCGCCGAGGACCGCGCCCGCCTCGACGGGCTTGCGGTAGGGGACGGCCTGGTACTCGTGGAGGGCTCGGACGCTCATCGACGCCGAGGTGCGGTGCCGGTGCCACTCGTGGTCGTAGCCCAGGAAGTGCTTCATCTGCGGCAGCACCCGGACGTACTCGGGGTGGCGTCCGCGCAGGCCGTGGGCGTAGGCGGTGACCATCTCGGCGACGTGCAGCGGGTCCTCGCCGAAGCCCTCCTCGTAGCGGCCGGCGAGGGGGTTGGAGCGGATGTCGGCGACGGGCCCGAAGGCGGCCAGGACCTCGGGGTCGCGGGCGCGCATCTCGTAGGAGACGGTCTCGCCGATGCGTTCGAGCAGCTCGGTGTCCCACGTCGCGCCGAGGCCGATGGCCTGCGGGAACAGGGTCGCGTTCGCGTGGTGTCCGGAGCCGTGGAGGACCTCGGCGAAACGGTTCTCCAGCTTCGGGAGCGTGAAGCCGTCGGTGAGCGTCAGCCCCTCCGGAATGCCGCCGAAGCAGCTCAGCTTGTGCTCATCGGTCATGAGCGCCAGGATGGCCTCGACGCGTTCGGGCACGGGTCGAGATGCGTCCAGGTATGCGGGTGCTGCCATGGGCTTCCCATCGTCGGGTGCGGGTCCGTCGACATTACGACGTATGTCCATACTAATTCAACGCCATATTCCCCGCTCGCGGCCGTTGGCTACGATCGCTCCATGAGCTCCCTACCACCCGGAACCGCACTCGGCATCGACTTCGGCACCTCCCACACCATCGCCGTCGTCCGCCGGGTGGACGGGAGCGTTCGCCCACTCCTCTTCGACGGTGCGCCGCTCATGCCGTCGGCGGTGTGCGCCGACGCCGACGGCGGTGTGATGGTCGGGCGGGACGCGCTCTACAGCGGGCGTCGACACCCCGAGCGGTTCGAGCCCAACCCGAAACGACACATCGACCGCGCCTCGGTGCTCTTGGGCGAGCAGGAGTTCGCCGTCGTCGACCTCATCGCGGCGGTGCTGCGTGCGGTGGCCGACGAATGCCGGCGCGTGGTGGGCCCGCCTCGGCAGGTCACCATCACCGTTCCGGCCGAATGGGGACCGGCACGGCGGCAGATCATCGAGAACGCCGCGGCGCGCAGCGGGCTCGGCAGGGTGCGGCTGGTGCCCGAACCGGTGGCGGCGGCGACGTACTTCGCCCAGACCCTCAACCGCCACATCGCCATTGGATCGTCCATCGTGGTATACGACCTCGGTGCGGGCACCTTCGACGCGAGCGTGGTGCGGCGCACGGCCTTGGGCTTCGAGACGGTGGCGCTGGACGGCCGCAACGACCTGGGCGGCCTCGACATCGACGCCGCGATCGTGAACCACCTGGCCCAGACCTACGGCGGGCACGACGGCTGGCAGCGCCTCACCAAGCCGACCACAGTGGAGGAACGTCGCTCGTTCCGCGAGTTCCACGACGAGATCCGCGGCGCCAAGGAGCGCCTGTCGCGTCACCAGAGCGCCGACTTCTCGATCCCGCTGCTCGAGATCGACGCCCACCTGACCCGCACCGAACTGGAGCAGATCGCCGCCCCGCTGCTGGAGGAGACGATCCGCGTCACCCAGGCGGTCATGCGAACCGCCGGACTCGACCCGTCACTGAGTGCGGGCGTCTTCCTCGTCGGCGGCGCCAGCCGGATGCCGCTGGTCGCCACGATGCTGCACCGCGCGTTCGGCGTCGCCCCGACCGTGCTCGACCAGCCGGAGGTCGTGGTCGCCGAAGGCAGCGTGCTGTGGACCGAGCCGGTGCGGTCGCCCGTCACGCCCCAGGCGCCCCTCATGCCGACCACGCCGCAGTATCCGCCGCAGCGGTACGCGCAGGTGACACCGCAGGCCACCCTGCCGCCGCAGGCGGACCTCACCATCGTGCCGGGGCAGCCGAGCCCGCAGCAAACGCCGCCCGTACCGCCCGACCCGCAGGTACAGGCCAAACGAAAGCGGTTCAGCCGCAAGATGATCGTCGCCGTGATCGTCGTCGACATCCTCATCGTGGCCACGCTCATGTTCGTCTTCCGGCCCGACGGCGCCGCCGACGAGCAAGACTCGACGAGCGATCTCATGGAGGGCGCGGAGACGTTCGCCCTGCTCGAACCGGTGATCGACGGCCACGACGGCGCGATCATCTCCTTGGAGGCCGTCGAGACCGAGGACGGCCCGCTGCTCTACACGACCGGCGCCGACAGGATCCTCAACATGTGGAGCCTCGAGTCCGGCGACAACCTGGACGGCATCACCTTCTCCGACTCCACCGAGATCCTCGGTGAGACGACGTTCTCCGACGGGCGGACGAAGCTCGTCGCGATGGGCTCCGACGGCAGCTTCTTCGCGTGGGAGCCCGACGACTTGACGACGAACGAGCGCCTCTACGAGGGCGCGAGCTACTCCTCCGACGACCCCGTGGTGCGCGACACCATCGGCCCCAACAACGGAAGCGCGACCTACGCCATGATGAACTCGGCCAAGTCGTATCTGTGGGACCTCGAGAACGGCACCGACGTGACCGGCGACATCACGTTCAACCAGGACCAGCTCAACAGCATCAGAAACTTCGCCGTCTTCGAAGACCGCATCGGCCTGGTGACCGTGGACGCCGAAGGCCGACTGCGCCTCTACGAGACCGAAGTCAATGTGGACACCGGCATGACCTTCGACGCGGCCGACGACTGGACCGACGACGACGCCCCCGAGTCGCTGGGCGTCGTCTACATCGAGGACGTGCCGCACGCGATGGTCCTCAGCCGGCAGCGGTACTTCCTCTGGGACCTGGAGACGGGCGACTTCGCGGCGTCCACCGCCACATGGGAGGGCGATCTCGACGCCAACTTCGTCCAGGAGGCCGTGACGGTCGACGGCGGCGACGCGCTCCTCGCCTACGACGACGACTCGGACGCCGCCGTCTACGACCTGCACAGCGGCACCGAACTCGCCGTCTTCACCGACGAGGACGACCCCTCCAACATGGTCACCGATATGACGTCCACCGTCGTCGACGGGTATACGATCGCGATCACCGGGCACTTGGACGGCACCGTGCGCCTGTGGAACCTGGGAAACTGACCCGAGACGAAAGTTGCGACTTTGATCCTCCTCATCATCCTGCTGGCGGTCGTCGCCCTGATCGCCGGTTACTGCGTCTGGGCGCTGCGCCAGGACCGGCGGATCGAGACCAGCGCCCGCATCGACGCGCCGCCCCACAAGGTCTGGTCGGTCCTCACCGACTTCCCGGCCTACGGCCAGTGGAACCCGTTCATCACCGCGATCAGCGGCACGCTCGCCGAGGGCGAGCGTCTCGACGTGACGCTCACGCGGTCCGACGGCAAAGTCCAGCGTTTCAAGCCCGCCGTCCTCCGCGTCTCCCCTGCGAGGCAGATCCGCTGGCTCGGCCGGCTCGGCCCCGGCGGGCTCTTCGACGGCGAGCACTACTTCGTGCTCGAACCCCAACAGGACGGCTCGACGCTCCTCACCCACGGCGAACGCTTCACCGGTGTCCTCGTACCGGCCATGAGCGGCATGCTCGCCGACACCGCCAAGGCATTCGAGTCCATGAACTCCGCGCTCGTCGAACGCGTCGCCTCCGCCGACTAGCGTGGGCACGAGACTGCGCCGCGACACCGAAGTGTCGCGGCGCAATCAAGATGCCGTCAGAGCGGTCCGGACCTAGAGCAGGCCGGCCCCGGCCAGCTCGGTGGCGCCGGCGACCGTGTCGGTGGCCGTGGAGACAACGTCTTCGGGAGTCACGTTGTCGCCGAGGCCGCCGGTGAGGCCGCCGACCACCGGGAGACCGCCGGCCAGGTCGCCGGTCGTGTCGGTCACGGTGTCGAGCCCGGGAACGCCGCCGGCGGGCAGCTGCTCCTCGTTGACGTTCACATCGGCCGCCTCGGTGGTCGAGGACTCGGTGTAGCCGGCCTTCTTGTGGCTGTGGTGTTCGGGCTCGTCGATGTCGGCGTCCGAGCCGCCCTCGCACGAGGCGCTGGCGTAACCGAGGACCGCGACGGCGTTGCCGCACACGTTGATCGGCGCCTGAATCGGGGCGTACAGCTGGTTGCCGTTGCCCAGACCGACGTTGTCCTGCGTGGTCAGGTCGCCGCCGGGGCCGTCGTAGTCGGCTTCGGCGCCGCCCTCGCAGCCCGCGTCGCCGACGCCGCCGACCGCGACCGCGTTGCCGCAGGCGTTGATCGGGGCCTGGATCGGCGCGAGCAGCTGATTGCCCGACAGCGCGCCGTAGTTGCTCTGGGTCGTCACGTCGCCGGACTCGGCGTGGCGGCCGGACTCGGCGACCGAGGCGTTCGAGCCCCCGGTGGACCAGGCGTCGGACGCCCCGCCGACGGCCGCGGCGATGCCGCTGACCTCGGTGGGGACCTGGACCGGCGCGTACGCCTGGTTGCCGTTGCCCAGGCCGGTGTTGCCGTGGGTCCACAGCTCGCCGCCCGGACCGTCGAAGGTGGCCTCGGCGCCGCCCTCGCAGCCCGCTGTGGCGGTGCCCAGGACCGCGGCGGCGATGCCGCAGATGTTGATGGGCGCCTGGATCGGCGCGATCACCTGGTTGCCCGACACCGCTCCGACCTGCTCCGACGTCTCGACGTCGGGGCCGGCGGCGTGAGCCGACCCGGCGCCGGCCACGAGGACAGCCCCCGCAGCGAGAACACCGGTCTGTGCAGTCTTACGTGCCCATGAATTGTTCACGAACCGTCACCTTTCAGGGAAATCGTTCTCTTTGTTCCATCACGTATCCCCCGTGAAGCTCCGTCGGCTCCGGTGACTTGTGTGCGTTCGGGTGGCGAGCAGGACTCGTCGGAACGGGGTGTCATCGAAACCGGGAGAGTTGTGTTTGGTCGGCGGGCAACCCGGGACCGGGCCCTTGGCGCCGGGTGCGCCCGCCGACCGATCACGCTCGTCGCGAACGGCGCGACGGTAGATGCCGTCCGCGTCCGAGCGGTGTCCTATCGCTGTGGCGAGATGCTTAGAACGGCAGCGGAACCGGAAGGCCGCCGCCCAGGTCGCCGAGCAGGTCGCCGACGGGCGAGCCGCCCGCGTCCGCGGGAGCGTCCTTGTCCGTCTTGTCATCGGTCTTCTTGACCGTGTCGTCGACTTTGCTGTCGAGAACCGGCACCGCCGTCTGAGGCGGGACGACCGCGTTCAGGCCGGGCACGGAATCGGTCGGGACCGGCAGTCCGCCGAGCAGCTCAGGAGCCGCCTTGATGGTGTCGAGTCCGGCCTCTTCAACCTCCGTGTCGGCGGCCTGAGCAGCCGAACCCGAGAACAGCAGAGCCCCCGTGGCGATGCCTCCGACGAGGGCCGCCTTACGCACAGTGCGCGTTTTCATCTGCTTGTGTTGCCTTTCTTCCGGCCGCACGGCATGTGTCGTGCGACTGAGAAAGCAGCGCAGCACGAACCACCGTGTGGACCAGGTTGTCGGTGTTGTCAGTCGTTGTCCAGCGAGCCGGCGGGGACGCTCGGCGTCCGGCCGGTCAGGCCCTCAGCCGCGACCTCGCGGGCCGGATGCCCGCGGGTCGAGAACCCTCGCACTGTCTCTGTCTGGCCGGTGACACTTCCGGCCGCCGGCCGCCGACCTCTCGGTCGTACAGCCACCCTGACTAACTGAAGAGACGGGGGAGCGGTTACGCCCAGACGCGAAGAAATTCGAAAACATTGGATCCCCGCCGCTCGCGCGACCGTCGTCGGCGCCGTCGACCTATACCGGTGCTTTCCTGTGCAGCTTGGACTCCCAGATCATCGCCGCCAACACGATCGCCGCGCCGACGAGTACGAGCAGGATCGCGCCGACGACCTGACCGGAGGGCGCCTGGAGGGCGTTCTCCTCGGTCTGCCAAGGCCACAGGGATCGCAGCGAGCCGACCATGAGCCCGGCGAGGACGGCCATCGTGGCCTGCCGGCGCCGGTGCAGGAGCCACTGCAGCAGCTTGACGAACGATCCCAGGCCGACCATCGCGCCGAGCGCGAAGACGCCGACGAAGGCGAGATCGCGGTCCTCGACGGCGTGCTGGACCGGCACGTACAGGCCCATCGCCAGCAGCACGAAGGAACCGGACACGCCAGGCAGGACCAGCGCGTTGATCGCGATGGCCGCGCCGAAGAAGACCAGCCACAGCGACGGGCGGTCCAGCTCGGCCGGGGGCAGCCCGGTGAGGAAGAAGGCCGCGACCGCGGCCACCGCCAGCAGGACGGCGTCCAAGACTCGGAAGCGGTCCGGCATCATGCGCAGCGGCACGGCGATCGAAACGAGGATCATGCCGAAGAACAGCGCCCGCATGGGCACCGGATGCGACTCGTACAGGGGCGCGATCGTCGCGAGCGACAGCAGCAGCACCGTGGCCATGCCGATCAGCACCGGCACCAGCAGCGCCCAGTTGACCTCCTTGAGCGAGCGCAGCCCCTCGCCGACGCCCTGGCGGCGCGCGATGCCGGAGACCGTGGTGCGCAATGCGTGCAGCAGCTGTCCGGCCGAGTCGATGAGGTCGTCGTACAGGCCGACCACCAGTGCGATGGTCCCGCCGGAGATGCCCGGCACGGACTCGGCGGCGCCCACCATGCCGCCGCGGATCGCTGAGAACGGGGCGGACTTCCAGGAGGTCGCCGCTCGGGGCGCACCGTGGGGCGAAGCGGGGTCGAGGGGGACCGGGCCGTCGTCGGTGCTGCGGTAGATCGTCACGCAGTCAGCGTAGTCGGCCCGTCCGTACGCGCGCCTCGGTCGTCCGGCCGAATCCCTGCGGCCCACGCCCGGGGCCGCGCTCTCGGACCGGTCCCACCTTGGTGTCGCCCCATGTGCGGGGCCGGGCCATACTTAGTGGTAATTCGCGGAACTGATGGCTCGCACGCTCACGGCGGGGGCCGGTTCTACTGGTCGGTAGCCAGCTGTGGGAGGGAGGGTCTCGATGAGCCGCATGGTCGGACCGTACAAAGATGTCGCGACCGCTCGGGTCGAAGGAGCCTACGAGTTGTGCGAAGGCGTCGACGAGACCGGGCGCCCCGTCCAGATCCTCACCCTCGGTTCGACCTCTTCCAAGGACCCCGCCCGGCGAGGGCTGCTGTACGACACCGTCGCGTGGGCGTACGCCACCGCCGGGCCCGAGGACGCGCCCATCCTGGTCGCCGACCTCGAAGCCGAGCAGCCGTACGTGGTGGTGCTGCGCGACCCGCGCCTGCGCGGTGCCGACCGGATCATGGACCGGCTGCTGTCGCTCGGCCCGGCCACCGGGCCGCTGCCGGTGGGAGCCGCCGCGGCCGCGCACCGGCCGCAGGCGCCGGCGTCCCCGGCGGGGCCGCCTTCGGTGCCGCCGATGTCGCCGCCCCAGGTCGTCATCGCCCCGCCCAAGCGGCGTTCGCAGGCGCTGCCGATCCTCATCGGCGTGCTCAGCGTTCTGCTGATCGTGGCGCTGCTCGTGCTCGGCGGCTGGCTGATCCGTTCGACGATGGCCCCCGGCGAGGAGTCGGAGGGCTCGGTTCCGGCCGCGGAAGAGGCCGACTCGGCCCTCGACGAGGACGCCGAGCGGGCATCCGACGGCGCGGCCGAGGAAGGTCAGGAGGAGCCGGCGGTCCCGCGCTGGAAGGCGGACGCTCCCGAGCTGTCGGTGGCGGGCACGTTGTTCGGCGCCGAGGAGGACCTGCACGTCGTCGCGCTGGAGGGCTGGCCCTTCGCCTTCCGCGTCCCGGGCGATTACGAGTGCGATCCCGGCGAGCGGTTCGCGGTGTGCACCGCGCCCGACGGTGAGTCGACGGTGACGGTGACCTGGGCGGTGTGCGAGGAGCCGTGCCACGACCAGGCGCGCGAGTCGCTCCAGGAGGAGCTGCCGAACCAGCCCCTGCAGGCCTACGAGAACGGCGACATCGGCTTCGCGGTGCGCGAGCCGTACGGGCGGTGGAAGGCGTCGATGAGCGTGTTCGTGGAGAACGACGAGACGGTCCTCCACGTGTCGGCGGTGGCAGACGTGGCCTCGGATCGGTCGGCCGAGGCGCAGCCGATCCTCAACGACGTGCTGAACCAGGCTAAGTCGCTCGAGGTCGACGAATAGGAGTCCCATGCCTCCAGCACCGACTGGACGGCCGTGTCGCTGCGAGCCGGCGCCTCGGGAATGGCCGGGCCGAAGCCGTTGCTCGCGAGCAGCTCCGAGTAGTCGGGGCTGCCGTAGGAGCGCAGCAGGTTCGAGGCGGCCTCGCGGCGGTCGTCGTCGAGGTCGGTGGTGACGAGCATCGGGTACTCGAACTGCCCCACCTGGACGGTGCCCGCGGGCGGTTGGAGGCCAGAGCTCTGGGCGCTGTCGAGCATCGCGACCGCCGGGGCGGACATGACCGGGTGGGCGTCGGGGCTCTCGGCGCCGGCGACGGTCTCCTCGTCCACGCCGAACATCACGATCCACATGAGGCTCGCCGCGTCGTTCCGGGGGTCCTCGAGGGCGACCTCGGCGGTCTCGGGGTTGACGGTGGTGGGGTCGACGCCCTCGGGCAGCGCGAGACCGACTGCGCCGGTGGCGGTGGAGGCGTCGTAGACCTCCCACCGCTCGCCGAGGCCGGTCTCGGGGATGTCCAGGACGAGATCCGTCTCGGGGATCCACACGTCGGCCTCGGTGTCGGCGATCTCGCTGGTGGGCACGGCGCGGACCGTGATGTCGGCGCACACGTCCGAACCGCGCGAGGGCGCGCCGCCCCCTTGGTCCACGAAGGTCTCCAGGACCGGGGCGATCTCCGGGGTCGCGGCCACGGTGAGCGTGGTCTCGGTGCCGCAGGACTGCACGTGGGCGATGGCCGCGTTCAATGTGTACACGGTCACCGGCGCGAAGACCGCCAGGAGCGCGGCACCGCCGAGAAGGCGACGTCCCTCTTTCGAGAGACGTCGCGGTCTGCGGTGTCGGCCGGTCATGTAACAAGTGTATGACCCGACACGGATCCAGTCGAGCTCCCGTTTTCAGTTATCCGATGGCGACCGAGCGCCAGAGCCGGTGAGGGCGGCCCTGCGGCGGCTCGGTCTAGCGACGGCGACGGCGCTTCGGGGGCGTCAGCAGGTCTGCGACGATCCGCATCGTCTCGGGGACGAGTCGGAAGTAGGCCCACACCCCGCGCTTGTCGCGCTGGACGACCCCGGCCTCGGCCAGGATGCGGAGGTGGTGGCTTACGGTCGGCTGGGACAGGCCCAGCGGTTCGGTCAGCTCGGCCACGCAGGCTTCCTGTTCAGGAGAGGCCTGGATGAGGCTGATGAGCTGGAGTCGATTCGGATCGGCAAGTGCTTTGAGGACACCTGCGATGCGTTCTGCGTCGGCCTTGGAGATCGTCTCGCCGCTCACTGGTGACACAGGCGTCTCGGCCTCGGCGGTGACTCGCACCATGATCGTGTTCCTTCCGGATTGGTTCAGCGTCGGCTCTGGATCAGGCCGCGCTGCCATCAATCCAGTTCCAACCCTGAATATGCCCTCGCGGTGTAGCCGGGCGGTAACGACGACGCTTCCGGCACGCAAAGGATTCGGTTCCTTGTCACTGAGCGAGGAGCTGCACCACGGCTCCCGCCAGATCTAACGCCGAGAGTACGCCGCCCGTACCAACTGGGCCACCACCATTTGCGGATCGATTTCCGCCGCCAGGCCGATTTCGACGGGGCGGACGCGGACTACCAGGCAATATATCCATGTACGCCAATATTTAATCGTTTGCAAATCCTCGCGTGAGATAGACGTCACTCTGTGTTGGTGACGAACATCTCAGTATCTAGAACGGGACGGACCCGCAGCGTACGCCCAGCGGATGACACCCTATAGGATGTTGCCTATATAGGTCTGCGATACCGCTTTCCGACAAGTCGACCCTGGCGAGCCCCGACCCGAACCCCACTCACGAAGGCGTCCGAACGTTGTCGGCGCCGCAATGCACACGAGTCGCGCGACGCCCCGGCGGACGCCGCCACCGCTCCCCCGAATCCGAAACGACTATTCCCCGCGGGGCCTCGCCGTCGAATCGCGCTCGATGAGCTCGGCGCTGATCGACAGCTCCTCGGGGAATTCCCCGTCCTCCTCCAACGCCGCCTCGAGCGCCTTGACGCCCATGTCGTGCAAGGGCAGCGCCACCGTGGTGAGCGACGGGGTCAGGTCCCGAACGACCGGGATGTCGTCGAAGCCGGCCACCGAGACCTCCTCGGGAATCCGCACGCCGCCCTCGCGCAGCGCCGAGCACAGGCCCGTGGCCTGGACGTCGCCGGTCACGAACACCGCGGTCGGCAGCGAAGCGCGCTCCAGCAGCTCGCGCCCGGCGTGATAGCCGCCGTCGCGGCTGAACTCGGAGGCGACGTGCACCACCTTCGCGTCGGCCGGGAGCGCTCCGACGAAGCCGTCGCGGCGCTCGCGCACCACTTGGAGCTGCTCGGGCCCGGACACCACCGCGAACTCGCGGTGGCCGAGGTCGACCAGGTACCGCGCCAGCGCGCCCGCACCCTCGCGGTTGGCCGGGCGCACCACCCGGCCGGGCAGTCCAGGCTGCCCGACGCTGACCACGGTCGCGCCGAGTTCGAGCAGATCGGACAGGTGGTCGGCGAGCCTGGACTCGGCCTCCTCGTCGGTGGTCCGCGAGCCGGCGACGATGACCGCGCGCGGCCGGTAGCCGCGCAGGGAGTCCAGGTGCTGCACCTCGGAGTCGGGGTCGATGCCGGTGTCGGCGATGAGCACGCGGACGTTGCGACGGGCCGCCTCCTCCAGGACGCCGCCCGCGATCTGCCCGAAGTAGGGGTCGGTCACGTCGTGCAGCAGCAGTGCCACGGTCTGCGAAGTGGACCGGGCCAGGACCTGCGCTCCCACGTTGGGGGCGTACCGCAACCGGCGTGCCGCCTCGCGCACCCGCTCGCTCAGTTGGTCGCTCACCCGGTGCGGGGAGCCGTTGAGGACGCGCGAGGCGGTGGCCACCGAGACGCCGGCGGCTCGAGCGACATCGGCCAGTCGGGCCGGTTGTTTGCGTTCCATTTCGCAGAGGCTACCCACCTTGGGAAAGCGCTGCTCAAGCGGTCCTGAGACGCCGGTCCCTCCACACGCGCCAGACCACATACGCACCAGCGGCCACCGCCAGACCCGCAGCGGCGTACTTCAGTCGCGCCGGGCCGGACAGGGCCGGGCGCAGCGCGACCGGGCGACGGAAGGCCAGCTGCGGCCAGCCCTCCTCGATCGCGACGCGGCGCAGGCCCCGGTCGGGGTTGACCGCGCGGGGAAAGCCGACGCTGCGCAGCATCGGCTCGTCGGTGATGGAGTCGGAGTAGGCGAAGGACGCCTCGAGGTCGATGCCGCGCTCGGAGGCGAAGTCCTTGATCGCGTCGGCCTTGGCCTGACCGGCGGCGTAGAAGTCGATCTCGCCGGTGAAGCGGCCCTCGGCGTCGACGACCATGCGGGTGGCGATGACGTCGGTGACGCCGAGCATCCGGCCGATCGGCGCGACCATCTCCTCGCCGGAGGCGCTGACCAGGACGACCGACCGGCCCGCGGCGCGGTGGGCCTCGATGAGCGCGGCGGCCTCGGCGTAGACGAACGGGTCGATGAGTTCGTGGAGGGTCTCGTCGACGATGGAACGCACCTGGTCGGCGGGCCAGCCGCGCGAGAGCCGAGCGACGTAGTCGCGGGTGCGGGCCATCTGCTCCTCGTCCGAGGAGCCGCCGAGGCGGAACACCATATGCGAGTAAGCGACCTTGAGCACGTCGCGGCGGCCGAGCAGGCCGCCCTTGTACAGGGGCCGGCTGAACGCCAGCGTGCTCGCCTTGGCGATGACCGTCTTGTCGAGATCGAAGAAGACGGCGCCGCGGCCCTGCGATGCTCGCGTCCGCTCAGGAGACCGTGCCGGTGAGCCGTTGGTCGGCTCCTCTGAATCCATGCCGCCAGTTTATGCACAACGAGCGACATCGGCTTGCGCTTATGTGTCGGCCACGACCCGTACGCTTGCGCCATGCCGAAAGCCACGCGGATCTCGTACGCCTGCGCCGCCTGCGGCCACCGCGTCCCCAAATGGGTCGGGCAGTGCCCCGACTGCGGGGAGTGGGGGTCGATGGAGGAGACGGCCTCGCCGCCGCGGCAGGCGGCCGGGCCGGGACCCGCCGCCACCGGCGCGCGCCGTCCGGCCTCGCCGGCCCAGCGGATCGGCGCGGTCTCGGCCGCGCAGGCCGCGAGCCTGCCCACGGGCATCGGCGAATTCGACCGCGTCATGGGCGGCGGCCTGGTGCCCGGTGGCGTCTCGCTCATCTCCGGGGAGCCCGGCGTCGGCAAGTCGACGCTGCTGCTGGAGGTGGCGCACCGCTTCGGGGAGTCAGGCTACGGGCGCGCGCTCGTGGCCACCGGCGAGGAGTCGGCCTCGCAGGTGCGCCGTCGCGCCGACCGCACCGGCTGCCTGTCCGAGGAGCTCTACCTGGCCGCGGAGACGGATTTGGGCGCCGTCCTCGGCCACGTCGAGGACGTCAAGCCCGGCCTGCTGATCCTCGACAGCGTCCAGACGGTCGTCGCGGGCGACGCCGACGGCGTCCCCGGCGGGGTCACGCAGGTCAAGTCGGTGGCCAGCGCGGTCATCGCCGAGGCCAAGGCCCGCAATATGGCCGTGATCCTCGTCGGCCATGTCACCAAGGACGGCGGCATCGCCGGGCCGCGGGCCCTGGAGCACCTCGTGGACACGGTCATGCACTTCGAGGGCGACCGGCACTCGATGCTGCGGCTGCTGCGCGGGGTGAAGAACCGGTTCGGGCCGGCCGACGAGGTGGGCTGCTTCGAGATGACCGAGGACGGGATCGTGTCGCTGGCCGATCCTTCGGGGCTGTTCCTCGACGACGCGCCCAGCGAGCCGACGCCGGGCACGTGCGTGACGGTGACGATGGAGGGCCGCCGGGCGGTGCCGGTCGAGATCCAAGCGCTGCTGGGCAAGTCCATCAAAGATGGAGCGGTGCCGCGCCACACCGTCTCGGGCCTCGATCAGGCCCGTTTGAACATGGTGCTGGCGGTGCTGACGCGGCGCGGCGGAATGCGGCTGCTCGACCGCGAGGTGTACGCCACGACGATCGGCGGCATCCGGATCCGCGAGACCGCCTCAGACCTGGCCCTCGCGTTGGCGCTGGTGAGCGCCGAGCAGGAGATCGCGGTGAGCGCGGACCTCGTGGCGATCGGGGAGGTGTCGCTGACCGGCCAGGTGCGCCGGACGGTGAATGCCGACCGGCGATTGACCGAGGCCGGGCGCCTGGGTTTCAAGACGGCGATCGTGC
Organism: Glycomyces tarimensis; assembly: GCF_054776215.1. NCBI lineage: Bacteria > Bacillati > Actinomycetota > Actinomycetes > Glycomycetales > Glycomycetaceae > Glycomyces > Glycomyces tarimensis. Next base: position 77,339 of record NZ_BAAHCB010000020.1, on the reverse strand, counting down.
CGAAGGGCTCGGTGTCGGAGCGGCACAGCGCGCTCGAGGTGATCGAGGTGGAGACCATCAACGACGCGAAAATGGCGGCGGCTAGGACGTGGGCGAAGCGCGGGTGACGCTTCCCCGGCCCGGTCGGAGATGCTCCGCGGCGTCGATCGCGGCGAGCAGGCCGCGCGCACGGTCCTGGAGGAGCCGGTATTCGCACGCCTCCGCCGTCTCCAGGGCGGCGGTCGCGTCGCGGCGGGCCCGTTCGGTCTCGCCGAGCTTCAGGAGCGCGGCGGCGCGCCCGCAGGTCGCCTCGACCCGGTAGTAGGCGCCGTCGTCGCCGATCAGTTCGAGCGCGCGGTCGTAGTGGCCGACGGCCTCGCGGTGTTCGCCGAGGGCGTCGCGGACCGCGGCGAGCGCCGACAGCGCGTTCGATTCGACGCGGTGGTCGGAGAACGCGCCGTGGCTCTCGACGGCGCGGGTGGCGAACTTGAGTGCTTCGCCGTCACGCCCGGAGGCGAGATGGATGCGTGCGGCCAGGGTGAGGTGGGCGCTGTTGTGGCCGATGCCGCCGCCGTCGCTTCGCGCGGCGAGCACTTCATCGATGTAGGACCGCGCCTCGTCGAGGTCGCCGCGAAGGAGGTGCGCGAGGGCGAGATTGGCGCGCAAGGACGCCTCGAAGGTGAACTTGCCGTGCTCGACCGCCAGTTCGAGGGCCTCTTCAAGGTGGCCGATGGCGGTGTCGACCTCGCCGAGGTGGTTGTGGGCGACGGCGAGCATCGTCAAGGCGGCGCATCGGCCTTCGGCCTTGCCCAGTTCTCGGTAGGCAAGCTCAGCCGCCTCTGCGTGTGCGATCGCCTCGCGGAGGCGGCCCAGGCTGGCGCAGGCGTGTGCGATGTTCTGCTGGGCGGCGGCCCGGCAGGGGAGGAGGTCGGCCTCGGAGGCGAGCTCGACGGCGCGCAGACCGTGGTCGATCGCGTCCTGGGGTCGGTTGGAGCGCAGCAGCGCGGTGACCAGGCTGAGCTCGGCGACGGTCTGGCCGGCCAGGTCGCCTTCGGCTCGCGCGGCGGCGAGAGCGGCCCGTCCCGCCCGCAGGCCGTCGGCACCGTGGACCCCGAGCCACATGTATCCGCGCAGGACATCGTTGAGCAGCCATGAGATGCGGCGCGGACCGTGGTCGGCGGCGTGGAGGACGACCGCGAGAAGGTTCTTGTGCTCGGCCTTCAGCCACGCGCCGGCGGTCGCGGCGTCCATTTCGATCGGCGTCTCGCGGCGTTCGGGCAGCGGGAGGTGGAAGAAACTCGGGTACAGGCGGCCACGGCAGGCGTCCGCCCGGTGCAGATACCACTTGAGCAGGCGCTCGACCGCCGTGTCGATGTCGGCCCGAGAGTCCTCGGTCTCGGCGCGTTCGGCGGCGTAGAGCCCGAGCAGGTCGTGGAGGCGGTAGCGGCCGGGACGGTGGCGCTCGACCAGGTGGGCCCCGACGAGTCGGTCCAGGGCGCGCTCGGCCGCGTCGGCGCCGGTGCCGGCGAGGCTCGCGGCCGCCTCGGCGGTGATGTCCGGTCCCGGGATCGTGCCGAGCAGGCGGAACAGTCGCCGTGCGTCATGTGGCATGGCGCGATACGAGGACTCGAACACCGCTCGCACGGCCGCGTCGTCGGCGCTGCCGACGATTTGGAGCGAGCCCAGGCGGTCGTCCCCGGCGAGCCGGGCGATATAGGAGGCCACGTCGGGCCGGGGGCCCTCGGACAGGTTGGCGGCGGCGATCCGCAGCGCCAGCGGCAGGCGTCCGCACAGGTCGGCCAGTTCCTCCGCCGCGGCGGCCGGCACCGCGACCAGTCGCGCGACGAGGTCGCGCGCGTCGAGGTCCGCGAGCGGTCCGAGCGTGAGCGAGGTGCCCCCGTGCCAAGCGATCAGTCCGCCGATGCGGCGGCGGCTGGTGACGACCACCATGGAGCCCGCTCCGCCCGGCAGCAAGGGCCGGACCTGGTCGGCGTCGGCGGCGTTGTCGAGCACGATGAGCATGCGCCGGCCGCCGGTGCGGGTGCGGAGGCGAGCGGCGGCCTGATCGGCGTCGAGCGGGATGTGCGCGGGCGGCACGCCGAGGGAGGAGAGCATCGTCCCCAGTGCCTCGATCGGCCGCAATGGCGGTGCGTCGCCGTGTCCGCGCAGGTCGATGTACAGCTGTCCGTCGGGAAAGCGGTCGGCGGCGCGGTGCGCCCAGTGGACGGCCAGGGCGGTCTTGCCGATGCCTCCCATGCCGGTGATCACGGCCAGCGGCGCCGGACCGGAGCCGTCGGCCAGTCGGTCGAGGGCCCGCAGTTCGGCGTCCCTGCCGGTGAAGGGATAGGGCGGCCTGGGCAGTTCGCGCGGGACTTCGGAGGGCCGTTCTCCGCTCTCGGCCGCGATCGGCCCCACCGAGACCCAAGTCGCGCCCAGGCTCCCGGTCGCGACGTCCGCCAGCCGCTCGTCCGAGCGCAGGACGGCCTCGTGCATGCGCCGCAGCGTCGCTCCGGGCTCGACGCCGAGCTGGTCGACCATCTGCGCCCGCGTGCCACGGAACACCGCGAGCGCATCGGTCTGCCGTCCGGCGCGGTAGAGCGCGAGCATCAGCAGGGCGCCGAGGTGTTCGTCGTAGGGATGTTCACCGGCCAGTTCGGACAGTGAGGAGAGCACTTCGGCGTGTCGGCCCAGGTCGAGGCTGAGCTCGTGCATTTCCCGCAGGGCGCTGAAGCGACGCGCGGCGAGGCGGTCGGCCGCGGCGGCGATGAGGCTGGACCGGGCGATGCCGTCGTAGGGTTCGCCGCGCCACAGGGAGAGGGCGCGACGCACGGTGCCGAGCGCGGTCTCCGCGTGGCCGCTCTCGCGTTCGCGCCGGGCGCGTGCGGTCAGCTCGGTGAAGCGCATGGCGTCGAACTCGTCCGGGGTCACGGTGATCTGGTATCCGGCCGCGCCGCGCACGATGTGCCCGGCGTCGCCGATGTTGCGGCGCAGCCGGTGGAGGTGCACCTGGATGCTGGCGGCGGCGCTCGGAGGCGGGGATCCGGCCCAGGCGACCTCGATCAGCTGGTCGACGGTGAGCTGGCGACCGGCCCGGGCCAGCAGGGCCGCGAGCAGGCGGCGGCGCAGCGGCGACGGCTGCGGTCCCGGCACGTCGCCGATGCTGACTTCCAACGGCCCCAGCACCCTGAAGTCGACGGGCTCAGGCACTCGGTGTCACTCCGTTCGTCTGGTGAGCGGGCGATGGGCGGCTGGTCGGTGTACTGGCTCTCGTATTGCTCGACCGCGCCCCCGAACCGCTCGTAGTGGTCGGTCTCCGACTGTCCGCGGTCGGCGGCGCTCAGGGCCGGTCGGCGGCGCGGATCTCGGCGACACGGTCCATTGTCCCCGACTCGTCCATACGGATCTGATACTGGTCGACCGCTCCGCCGACGCCTTGCCGGAGGTGCCGGAGAAGCTCCTCGGCCCCGCGGCGCGCGGGATCGTCGCGAGGTCGCGCAGGTGCCGTGCGTCCTCACTGAACGCCTGGTCACCGCTCGGCATGATCGCAGACACTGGTCAGTCCCTATCGGAGGTCGGCGGGGGCGCTGCCGGATCCGTGGCCTCGGTCGGCTCGCGAAGACGGCCGGCGCTCGCCTGCCGCGCTGGACTTCGGCTCCGTGCAATCGCTGGTGAAATCTACGGGGCGCCCCTTGCCGGTCGCTTGCCATCGCATGGCCGGGACCGAGGTTCAGATGCCGAGCTTGGCCAGCTCGGTGCGCGAGGCGACGCCGAGCTTGGGGTACGCCTTGTACAGGTGGTATCCGGCGGTGCGCGGGCTCAGGTACAGCTGCTCCCCGATCTCGCGGTTACTCAGGCCGGCCGCGGCCAGTCGCACGACCTGAAGCTCCTGCGGTGTCAGGCGCTCGGCCAGCCCCGGCCCGGCCTGCACCGGTCCGGCGTCGCCCGCGGCCCGCAGCTCCCGCCGCACCCGTTGGGTCCACGGCGCCGCACCGAGGCGCTCGAAGGCCGCACCGGCCGAGCGCAGCCGCGCCTTGGCCTCGTTGACGCGCCTGGCCCGACGCAGCCACTCGCCCAACAACAGGTTCGTGCGCGCGGTCTCGAACGGGAAGCCGTCGGCCTCGCGGTGGAGCTCGGCGGCGCGCTCGTAGTGCTTGCCGGCCTGCCCCTCGCTCGCCAGCAGGGCGCGGCAGCGCTCGGCGAGCGCCTGCCAGTGCGGCTGGCCGGTGGCGTCGGCCCATTGGTCGAACCAGTCGAAGGCGCCGGCGGTCCGGCCGGGGTCGCCGGCGCGGACGGCCGCCTCGACGGCGGTCGGGACGTGCGTCAGGGCGTCACCGGGCATGTCGGAGTCGAGGAGCGCCATGAACCGGTCGAGCGCCTCATCGAAGCGGCCGAGGCTGAAGTCGAGCAGCGCCAAGGGCGTGTCGATCGCGACGGCGGTGTCGGCGGGGCACTCCTGGCGGGCCAGGTCGATGAGCTCGTGGGTGCGCGCCTCGTCGCCGCGCAACGCCGCGATCGTCGCCAGCAGATGCGTGCGGGCCCTGACGCGCCAGTTGCGCTCCCCCAGCTCCTTGGAGACGTCGATGGCGTTCGCGGCCAGCGCTTCGGCGTCGGCCCAGCGCCCGCGGTGGAACTCGGTGAGGCCGTGGATCAGCAGCGCCCTCGGCAGCGGGCCGGCCGCGCCGGCCTCGCGGCATTCGCGCACGAGGGCCGAGGCGGCGCGCTCGGCGGTGTCGATGTCGCCGATGAGGATCTGCCACCAGACGAACATGGCCCGGTCGTCCAGCGCCGCGTTCTCGCCCAAGGCGTCGTGGACCGCGAGCAGGCGGCGCAGCGCGGCGACGGACTCGGCGACGCCGACCGAGCATCCGCGGTTGAATCCGGCTGAGGCGATGTCGAGGTCGCGGACCCACGGGGTGTGGTCGATGCCGAGCCGCTCGGCGCGGGCGGCGGCCTCGCTCGCGCGCGCGAAGTCCCCGCCCTGCCAAGCGAGCTCGACGGCGCGGAACAGCGGGTAGCCGGCGGCCTCGGGTTTGGCGGCGGTGTAGTGGTCGGCGGCCTCCATCCACAGCCGGAAGGCCTCGCGGATCTCCCCGCCCCAGGACGCGACGGAGGCGCCGACGGTGGTGGCCTCGGCCAGGAGGGCACGGTCGCGGGTGTAGCGGCCGACCTCGAAGGACAGTTCCCTGGCCTTGACCGCGTCGCCCGCCAGCAGCGCGGCCTCGGCGGCGAGCAGGAGGCGGCGGCCCTTCTCCGGGCCGTCGGGAGTGAGGCGGGCGGCCCTCTCGAAGGTCGAGTACTCGACGGCGTGCCCGCCGCAGTCGCCCGCGCATTCGCCGGCGGCCTCGAGCGCGGCGGCGACCGACTCGTCCGGCCCGGTGGTGGCGGCGGCGAGGTGGAAGGCGCGCCTGAAGTCCTCGGGGTCGAGCACCTCGGCGATGGTCCGGTGGATCTCGACGCGCCGGTAGGTCGGGGCGCCCTGGTAGGCGGCGGTGCGGATGAGCGGATGCCCGAACTCGAAGCGGTCGCCGCGGACGCGGATGAGGTCGTCGGCCTCGGCTGGGGCCAAGTCCTCCAGACTCGCGCCGAGCTTGCCAGCGGCGGTGAGGACGGTGCTCGAGTCGCCGGTGTCCTCGGCGGCGATGACGAGCAGGAGCGTGCGCGTGGCCTCGGGCAGGCGGTCGATGCGGTCGGTGAAGGCCTGCGTGAGCCTGGAAGTGGTGGAGTGGCGGTGCCCGGTCCAGTCGGAGGCCAGGCGGGCGTCGGTCTCGTCCGGAGGCAGTTCGAGCAGCGCCAGCGGGTTCCCTTCGGCGGCTTTGAGCATGCGCCGTCGCGTCAGATGCGGCACCGCCGTCAGACGCTCGCCGAGCAGGCTCGCGGCCGATTCGTCGTCGAGCGGACCGACGACGAGCTCGTCGAGGCCGGGCGTGGGGAAGTCGGGCGCGTAGCCGTCGCGGACGGCGAACAGCATCGCGATCGGCTCGGCCGCGAGGCGGCGGGCCACGAACAGCAGCACGTCGGCCGAGTCGCGATCGAGCCAGTGGGCGTCGTCGATCACGCACAGGACCGGCCGCGACGCCGCGGCCTCGGACAGCAGGCTCAGGACGGCGACGCCGACGACGAAACGGTCGGTGCCGGATTTCTCCTTGTCGGCGGGCGCGAGCCCGAGGACCGTGCTGAGCACGCACTGGTGGGCCGCGGACAGCGCCCCGAGGTGCCCGGCGAGGGGCTGCAGGAGCGCTTGCAAGCCCGCGAAGGACCATGCGTGCTCGCTTTCGACGCCGACGCAGCGCAGCACCGTGAAGTCGCCGGCGGACTCGGCGGCGGCGTTCACGAGCGTCGATTTGCCGATGCCGGCCTCGCCCCGCACCACCAGGGCGGTGCCCCGCGAGTCGCGCGCGGCGTCGAGGGCGGAGTCGAGGGCGGCGGTCTCTGCGTCGCGTCCGTGGAGCATGCGTTCAACACTAGCGCCGCGCACGCCCCGGCCTCCCGCTCGCGGGCGAGTCCTAAGCGGGCAACGGAGCCACCTTGCGGGCGTTGACGAGGGCGTGGCCCCACCACTCGAGCTCGGCGAGGAAGTCCTTGGCGAAACGCTCGGCGTCGCTGAAGTCGAAATCGCCGTTCTCGTCGAGCTTCTCCCAGTAGTTCGGGAAGACCAGCGAGTGGCGGATGGTCATGGCGCGGACCTCGGGGAAGACCTGACGCAGGTGCTCGGCCGCGCGCACGCCGCCGGCGCCGCCGCCGTAGGAGATCAGGCCGACGGGCTTGGCGTGCCATTCGCGCATGTAGTAGTCGACGGCGTGCTTGAGCCCGGCCGGGTAGGAGTGGTTGTACTCGGGCGTGACCACGATGAACGCGTCCGCCGCGTGGAGGCGCTCGCCGAGGCTCGTGACCGACTCGGTCGGCTGGCCCGGACGCGACCACAGGTCCTGGTCGGTCATGTACTGCGGCAGCGCGGCGTCGCGCAGGTCGACCAGGTCGACCTCGAATCCGCCGTGCTCGGCGGCCCGCTCGGCGATCCACTTCGCCGGGACCGGGCCGAAGCGGCCCTCGCGGGTCGAACCGATGATGACGGCGAGCTTCAGCTTCTCGGACATGGTGTCCTCATTTCGTTCGTCGTTGCGGGTACGAGAACGACGCTACGAACGGACCGACTGAAGCGGCATCTGTCGACCGACTGGAGGCCGACTGGTCCGGTCGGACCAGTCGTGCTGCAGATGCCGGGCCGGTCGCCTCGACCGTAGCGTCGAGTCCATGACCTCCCCGCTCCAATCGCCCCCCGTCACCGAACGCACCCGCTGGGGTGCGATCGTCGCCGTCGGCTTCGCCCAGCTCGTCGTCGCCGGCGGCATGTCCTCCCTGGCGGTGGGCTTGCCGCCCATCCGCACCGACTTCACCGTCACCGAGGCCGCCACCGCCTGGGTCCTGCTCGCCTACGCCCTCCCGATGGGCGCGGTCGCCATCGCCGCCGGGCGGCTGGCCGACCGCGCCGACCTGCGGGCGGTCGCCGTGTTCTCCATGGGCGGGCTCGGGCTGTTCTCCGTGGTCGCCGCGCTCGCACCGACGTTTCCCGTCCTGTTGGCCGCCCGGGCGGCCCAGGGCCTCATCGGCGGGCTGCTGTTCGGCATGACCGGGCGCATCATCGTCACCTCCGCGACCGAGGCGCAGCGCGGCAGGGCGATGTCGGCGATCACGCTGCTGATGACCGTCGGCGGCATGGGCATGGTCGCGATCGGCGGATTCATCATCGCCGCCTTCGACTGGCGGGGCCTGTTCTGGGTGTTCTTCACGCTGTCGGCGCTGGCGCTGGCCGCGCTGTGGGCGACGGTGCCGAGCAACGGCACCGGCCTGCCGCGCCTGGACCGGGTCGTCCTCGTCGACGTCGCCACCTCCGGCGGCGCGATCGTGACGTTCCTGCTCGCCTTCGAATACCTGGACTCGGCGCCGTGGATCTCCTTGGCCGCCTTGGCGGTGAGTGTCGCGCTCGGCGCGGTGTGGGCGAGCCGGCCCGCGTCGGCGCCGACGGTGGCGCTGCTGCGCAGTCCGATCATGGCCGGAGCACTCGTGAGCCTCACGCTCATGTCGGCGGTGACGGGCCTGTTGAACTTCAGCCTGCCGTTCCTGCTCACCGACGTCCACCACGTGCGCCCGGAGCTGGTGAGCACCGTCCTGCTGACGTTCATCGGCGGCGTCGCGGTGATGACGCCGCTCTCGGGCTTCCTCGCCGACCGCTTCGGCGCGGGCCGCGTCTCGCTGGCCGGCGCCGCCCTCGTGCTGGTCGCGATCGCGCCGCTGCCGTTCGTCGACGAGTCGACGAGCCTGCTCGGCATCGGCGTCCGCGTCGCCGGGCTCGGATCGGCGTTCGGCATCTTCAACACGCCGATGAACACCTACCTGCTGGCGTCGGCACCGCGGGAGCAGTCGGGCACGGCCGGGGCGTTCATGGCGACGACCCGCACGATCGGCACCTCGCTGGGGCCCGTGATCGCCGCGCTGGCGTGGGGCCTGGGCGCGACGGCCGTGGACGGCTACCGCATGTCCGCGTGGGCCGTGGCGGTGATCCTGGTACTGGGGGCGGCGGCGATGGCCGCCGCCAGGCCGTGGCGCGCTCCGGTCCCCGTCGCGGCGTGAACCGCGAGGTGTGCCGCCGCGCGAGCGGCCTGTCAAGAAACCGCGCAAGCGTGAATGTCGGTACGGTCTGGGGCTGCCATCGGGACACGCCCCAATTGGATATCCCGCATTTCTAGGCGGGAGACTCACTCCGGCCCGCGCTGAAGGCGCCCTGATCGTCAAGGACTCCCTGCCGTTCATCCGGTACTCCGAATGCGTCACCGGCCCTCGGGCATGGGTCCTGCGGCACAACCTCAACTCGTATGACGCGAGCTATGTCGCACCGGCCGAACAACTGCAATGTCCACTCGTCACGACCGACGCCAAGATCGAGCGCCACGTCCGGACCGTCGAGATCAAGCTGTACTGACGTCGACGCGGCGCACGGGACCGGCTCACAGGTCCAGTTTGGCCAGTTCCGTCCGGGAGGAGACGCCGAGCTTCGGGTAGGCGTTGTACAAGTGGTAACCCACGGTCCGCGGGCTCACGAACAACTGCTCGCCGATCTGGCGGTTCGTCAGGCCGTCGGCGGCCAGGCGCACCACCTGGAGCTCCTGCGGCGTGAGCTTCTCAGCCAGGTCCGGCTTCGCCTCGATCGTGGTGGAGTCGCCGGCGGCCCGCAGTTCCCCTTGGGCGCGTTCGGTCCACGGGACGGCGCCGAGCCGCTCGAACACCTCGGTGGCCTCGCGCAGGTGCGCCCTCGCCTCGTTGATGCGGCGCTCGCGGCGCAGCCACTCGCCGTAGACGAGTTCGGTGCGTGCCCGCTCGAACGGGTCGATGTCGTCGGCGCGGTGCAGTTCCACGGCCCGCGCGTAGTGCGCGCCGGCCTCCGAGCCCGGCTCCATCATCGCCCGGCACCGCTCCACCAGCGCCTCCCAGTAGGAGCGTCCGGTGGCGTCGGCCCAGTCGGCGAACCAGCCGAAGACCTCCTTGACCTCGCCGAGCCGTCCGCACCGGTAGGCGGCCTCGACCAGGGTCGGGACCTGCGTGAGGATCTCCATCGGCGTGGTGCCCTCGGCGATGCGCTGCATCCGGTCGAACGCGGCCTCATGGCGACCGAGACCCAGATCGAGCAGCCCGAGCGAGGTGTCGGCCGGGATGACCGAGTCTTCCGGGGCGTCCTCGATGGCGGCGGCCACCAGCTCGCGGCAGCGCCGCTCCTCGCCGCGAATGGCGGCGATCGGCAGCAGCACCCACACGCGGCCCTGCATGAGCGCCCGGCGGTCGTTCGTCTCGGCCGCCAGCTCGATCGCGCTCGTCGCCGACGCCTGGGCGTCCGCGTACCGGCCGTAGTGGAGCTGGGTCTGCGCCTGGACGAGCAGGGCCTGGATGAGCGGGCTCGTCGCGCCCGTCTCGCGGCAGTCGCGGACCTTGTCGAGCGCGGCCAGGTGCGCGGCCGGGACGTCCCCCGCCAGGAGCTTCCAGCGCGCCGCCAGCACCTGGTCGAACCGCCGGAAGTCGGCGTGGAGCGGCTGGTAGTAGTCGTACAGGCTCCGCAGCGCGTCGACGGCCTCGCCCGCGTTCACCCATGCCCGGCGGTTCAGCCCGGCGGCGGCGCGCGCCAGGCGCTTCGCCCAGGTGTTGTTCGAGCCGCCGAACCGGGTCGCCAGCTCGTTCGCGTACTCGACCTTGCCGAAATCGCCGGTCTCCCAGGCGTTCCACACACCGCGCAGCAGCGGGTAGCCGGTGTTCTCGTGGCCGTTCACCGCGTAGTGCTCGGCCGATTCCATCCACACGTCGAACGCGCCGGCGTCCCCGGCCCACGAGAGGATCGTGGCCCGGATGAGCGCGGTGCGCGCCAGCAGCACGTGGTTGTCGGTGAGCCGCTCCGCCTTCTCGGCCAGTTCGATCGCCTTGTCCACCAGGCCGGCGGCGTAGGCGGTCTGCGAGGCCTCGACGAGTCGGCGGGCCCGCTCGCACGGGTCGGGGGTGAACGACGCGGCGCGCTCGAGGGCGACCATCTCCGCCACGCATCCGCCGCGCTCGGCCTCATAGGACGCGATGGACTCGAGTGCCGCGGCGGCCTTCTCGTCCAGGCCCGTGGTCGCCGCCGCGAGGTGGCGCGCGTGGCGGATGTCGCCCTCGCCGAACGCCTCGGACAGGGCCCGGTGGGCGTCGATGCGCCTCGCCCGCGTCGCCGAGTGGTACGCGGCCGAGCGGATCAGCGGGTGCACGAACTCGATGCGGCCCAGGTGGTACCGCGCCAGGTCGTCGATCTCGGCGGGCTCCAGGTCGCACAGGTTCGCGCCGAGCTTCTCGGCGGCCTCGGCGATCACGGCCGTCTCGCCGGTCTCTTCGGCGGCGGCCACCAGCAGCAGCGTCCGCGTCGCCTCCGGGAGCGCGATGATCCGCTCGGTGAACGCCTGGCGGATGCGCGACGTGGTCGAATAGCGGCTGTTGGAGGCCTCGTTGACCCGAAGCGGGTCCTCGTGGTCGGCGACCGGAAGTTCGAGGAGCGCGAGCGGGTTGCCCTCGGCCAGGCGCAGGATCCAGTCACGGCTGGTGAACGGCACCGAATCGGAACGGATGTCCAAAATAGCCTGCGAGGCCTCGGTGTCCAAGGGTCCCAATGTCAGCTCGGGGATGCCGGGGGCGGGGAAGTCCGGCGCGAAGCCGTCGCGCACGACCAGGACCATCCCGATCGACTCCGTCGTCAGCCGCCGCGCGGCGAACAGGAGGGCGTCGGTGGAGTCGCGGTCGAGCCAGTGCGCGTCGTCGATCACCACGTAGACCGGCCGCTGCGCCGAAGCGTCCACCAGCAGGTTCAGCACCGCCAGGCCGACCTGGAGCCGCTGCGCACGGCTCGTGCCGTCGCCCATGCCCAGAGCGGTGCGCAGCGCCTCGGCCTGCGCGGCGGGGAGATTGCCGATCCGGTCGAGCAGCGGGTGCAGCAGCATCTGGAGACCGGCGTACGACCAGGTGTGCTCGGCCTCCACGCCGAGCGTTCGCAGGACGGTGAAGCCCTCGGCCCTGGGGATCACGGCATCGACGATGGCGGACTTGCCGATCCCGGGCTCGCCGCGGACGACGAGCGAGCCGCCGTGCCCGAGCCGCGCGCCGTCGAGCAGCGCCTGGATCGCGTCCAGCTCGTCGTCGCGGCCGTACAGGACCGTGCGCGCGGAGTGGGACGGCGCTTCGCAGTAGGCGGGGGCCGCGACGCTGCCGACCTGGCAGTCCGCCGCCTTCGCAGTCGTCTGGACCCCGGTGGCGGGGCGGGCGGTGGGCTTCACGGCGACTCCAGTCCTCGGCACAGCAGGGGGACCTTCCCAGCGTAGCCAGCGCCGCCCCCAGGCGCATCAGTCAAACGACTGGGGTGAACCGGCCCGGGTCCGACCTGGTCGGACGACCGGGTCGAGCCCAGTCATCGAAACCAGTCGTTCGACCTACTTCGCGGCGCCCTTTCGCCCATAACTTCGTCGGCATGGCTACTGACACACACACGCAGCGGCCCACCGCCACGCTGCGATGGGCACCCGTCGTAGCGGCGGCTTACGCGCAGACCACCGCCTTCGCCTCCGCCGCCGCACTCGCCTTCCTCGTCACCGACGCCGCCGCCGAATTCGGCACCGCCGCCGCGGCCCGGCTCTGGCCGCTCGCCGCGCTCGCGCTCGGCCTGGTGGCCGCGGCGAACGCCGCGCGGCGCGTCGGAACGATCGGTCCGGCCCGCTACACCGGCTCGGCCGCGCTGGCGGGGCTGACGCTCGCGGCGTTCGCGACCGCGCTCGCCCCGAACTTCCCGTTCATGCTCGCGACGGCGTTCGTTCTGGGAGTATCGGGCGGGTTGACGGTCGCGATCGCCGGCCGCGTCGTCGCGGCCGCCGAGGTCGGCGACGGCTCGGGCTCGATCGCCCTGTCGGCGCTGGCGGTCCTCGTCGGGATCGTGGCGGCGGTGGGGTCCCTGTTCGTCCTCCCGGAGTTCGGATGGCGTGGCGCGATGGGGCTGATCGTGGTGGCGGCGGTGCTGGCGACGTGGAAGTTCGCTCAGCACGCGCCGAACGAATAGACGTCCGGGTATTCGGAGGTTTACCCGGCGGCCGGGCACGGACGGATCGCGTCCGGAGGTGCCCGGAATCGGGGCCCGGGGGAGGTTCGAGACCCCCGGGCCCCTTCAGTTCATTCGGCGGGCTTGTCGGTCAGGCGCGTGCGCGGGCCGGCGCGCAGCACCCCGGAGTCGAGCTTGCGGCCGACGATCTGCTGGGCGAGTCCGGCAGTGTGGACGAGCGCGTCGAGGTCGATCCCGGTCTCGACGCCCATGTCGTGCAGCATGTGCACGACCTCCTCGGTGGCGACGTTCCCCGAGGCGCCGGGCGCGAACGGGCAGCCGCCGAGGCCGCCGACGCTCGCGTCGAACTCGACGATGCCGCGGTCCATCGCCGTCAGCAGGTTCGCCAGGGCGGTGCCGCGCGTGTCGTGGAAGTGCATGAGCATCGGCAGCTCCGTCTCGACGGCGTCGAGCAGGTCGTTCACGCGCCGCGGCGTGCCCATGCCGGTGGTGTCGCCGAAGGCGATCCGGTCGACTCCGGCCTCGGCGGCCGCGTCGACGAGCCGCGCGACCCGGGCGGGGTCGACGTCCCCCTCGTAGGGACAGCCGAAGCTCGTGGCGATGATGACCTCGACGCTGGCGAGATTCCCGTGCGCGAGCGCGACGATGTCCTCGAACTCGGCGATGGACTCGGCCGTGGGGCGGCCGATGTTGGCGCGGTTGTGCGTGTCCGAGGCGGAGACGACGACCTCGATCGCGGTGAATCCGGCGTCGAGGGCGCGCTCGACGCCCTTGAGGTTCGGGGCGAGCGCGCTGTAGTGGATCCCCGGGTGCTTCTCGACAGCCGCCCACACCTCGGCGGCGTCGGCCATCTGCGGGACGGCCTTGGGGTGGACGAAACTGACGGCCTCGATGCGGGCCAGGCCGGTGCGCGAGAGCGCGTCGACCAGGCGGATTTTGTCCTCAGTGGCCACCGGAGGCTCGTTCTGGAGCCCGTCGCGAGGTGCCACTTCCCGTATCGAGACCCGTTCAGGCTGGTGCATGTTCACGCCTCCTCAAGCCCATGCTAGCCCGGATCGAGCGCCGCCAGGGCGGCCGAGCGGAGCAGGCTCGCGGTCTCCTCGGCGCTGATCTCCTCGCCGAGCGCCAGGAACGGCGTGGAGTTCATCAGGCCGAAGGCGCCGTGCGCGACCACGCGGGCCTGCTCGGGCTTGAGGCCGGGCCGCAGTTCGCACAGCACGCGTACCCATTCCTCGACGTAGACACGCTGGAGCTTGCGGACCTCGCGGCGGGGCTCGGCGGGGAGCCGATCGAGCTCGTGGAGGTGGAGGATGACGATCTCGGGGGAGTCGACGGTGACGGCCAGGTGGAAGTCGACGAGGGCCTCCAGGGCCGCGCGCGGGTCGTCCGAATGCAGTGAGGCGTAGTGCTTGCCCCCGGAACGGAGGCGCTCGGAGACGGGGATGAGCGCGTCGGCGAGCATCTGCTCCTTGCCGCCCTTGAAGTGGTGGTACAGCGCCGGGCCCGTGATGTTCGCGGCCGCGCCGATATCGTCCATCGACACGCCGTGGTAGCCGTACTTGGCCAGCAGCTTCACCGCGACGTCGAGGATCTCGCGGCGGCGCTTGGAGCCGCCGCGCTTGTCGGTCATCTCAAGGCTCACCAGCGCAAGGCTACTCTGGCACGCTCGGCCGCGCAGGGAGTGAAAACCCACCTTTTCTAGGACTCGGGCCCAGGTCGGCGCTGTTCGATGGGCGTCTCGCTGAGCAGCGCCTGGATCTCGGTGGCGTCGATCGACTCGGCGTGGCCGTCCTCGCCGAAGGCGCCGGTGCGCACGTCCATGACCGACTGGTAGCTGTTGACGCGCATTCGCGGGATGCAGTGCGGGTAGGTTTCGACGACCCAGCGGATCATGTGCTCGCGGGCCTCGCATCGCAGGTCCCACTGGTCGGACGGGTTCGACGCCGAGATGAGCAGGCGCAGGCGCATGTAGGGCCCGGTCGAGTCGAGCACGATGACGCCGGACTTGCGCCCGTCCCACAGCGGGTTGGTCACCAGGAAGCGGCGCAGTTCGGCGCGCGCCTCGTCGACCGGCAGGCGCCAGTCGACGTCCATCCTCACCGTGCCGAGCACCTTGGGGTTGTCACGGGTCCAGTTGACGTAAGGGTGGTCCTTGAAATAGGAGGTGGGCAGGACGAGCCGGCGCTCGTCCCAGATCCGTACCACCACATAGGACAGCGTGATCTCCTCGATGCGCCCCCACTCGCCCTCGATGACGACGACGTCCTCGAGGCGCAGCGCGTCGCCGAACGCGAGCTGCATGCCCGCGAAGAGGTTCTGGAGCATGGTCTGCGCCGCCAGGGCCGCGACCACGCCCGCCACGCCGGCCGCGCCGAGCAGCGAGGTCCCCAGGACACGGAGCGCGGGGATGTTGAACAGGATGATCCCGATCGCGACCATCCACACCCCCGCCGAGACGAGGCGATACGTCACTATGGCCTGCGTGCGGCGGCGGCGCCCTCCCACATCGTCCTGGTTGAGCGAACCCCACTGCTCCTGGATGGGGTCCTTGGCGATGCTGAGCAGATTCGAGATCAGCCACGCGCCGGAGATGACGGTGCCGAACAGCAGCGTCTGGCTCAGGTTGCTGTTCCAGCCGTCGTCCCAGCCGTCGGCCGCGACGTCGCTCTGGACGAGCAGCAGGATCTGGACGCCGCCGGTGGCGGCCATGAGCTGCGCGGGACGCAGCGCCTTGTGCATCAGACGCGAGGTCCGCTCAGAGGCATGGCGGAGCAGCAGCCACTTGATCAGCAGGCGCGCTCCGCTGACCGCCAGGGCCGAGAGGACGGCAACCGCCACGACGATCACCCAGGGGTCGAGATTGCGCATGCACCATAGGCTAACGGCAAACGCGAGCGAACCGGACGTCACGTGTCGGTGACATGACATCGGCCGTATTCCCGGTGCGGGAACACGACCGATGGTCAAGCAGCGCTGTTCAATTGTGAGTCATAGTCGTCCAATATGGTCACGGACGCTCGGTCGGGGGCGTCGGCGGCGTTTGGCTGCCGGGGTCGACCGGCGCCTGTGCGCGGGCCTCGGTCGAGGTCTGCGACCGCGCCCCGGGCTGTTCGTCGGTGTCCGCGCCGTAACGCTCCGATGTGTACGTCTGCCCCAGCGGATCGCTCGTCGACTGCGTCGTCGACCTCATCTTCGAGGTCTCGTTCTCGGCGGTGTTGAGCATCCGCTCCCAGCGCTGGCGCATGGGCTGGATGAGGCCGCCCCCGACGCCGACGATGACGACGCCGGCGACCGCGGCGAGCACCGTCCACAGGAGCGGCTGGGTGACGCTGTCGGCGATACCGACCTGGCTGGTCGCGGCCACGGCGCCGATGAAGACGATCGCGACCTGCGCGATCCTGGCGAGGGTCTTGCCGTAGCCGGTGTTCGACAGCATGCCGTTGATCAATCCGTAGACGGCGTTGGCGATCGCCATGGCGACCACCACGATCAGGATGGCGACGAACAGCTGCGGCAGCCACGCGACGAGGTCGTTCAGCAGGTCCGAGACCGGGTTGGGGCCGAACGCTCCGAATGCCAGTTGCAGCGTGAAGAGCAGCAGGGTGTAGTAGACGAGCTTGCCGAACAGCCCGCTCAGTTCGAATCTGCCCGTGAACCGGTGGACGCCGGATCGCTCGCCGAGGCGGTCCAGTCCCACCTTGGCGAGCAGCTTTCCGATCATCTTGCCGATGAATTTGGCAACGATCCAGCCGATGACCAGGATCGCGAGGAAAGCGAGAGCTCGCGGCACGAACTGCACAATGTCGTCGAACGCGTTCTGAAGGCTCTGCGTGATGTCCATGTTCGCAGATTAAGCCAAATATCCGCGCTTATCCGGCCGTTAGCGCAATAAGGGGATGCCCGCCTTGAGCCGCGCGGCGAAAACAATGACATCGGTGTCATTCTCGCGCTAGGTCGGCCAGATGCGCCATTTCTGCCATGACTTCGACGGGGTCGGGCCGCGCTGGTCCTGATACCGGGAGCCGGTCTGGGACGAACCGTACGGGTGCTGGGCCGGGCTGGAGAGTTTGAAGACGCACAGCTGGCCGATCTTCATCCCCGGCCACAGGGTGATCGGCAGGTTCGCGACGTTCGACAGCTCGAGGGTGACGTGCCCGGAGAAACCCGGGTCGATGAATCCGGCCGTGGAGTGGGTGAGCAGTCCGAGGCGGCCGAGGCTCGACTTGCCTTCGAGGCGGGCGGCCAGGTCGTTCGGGAGGCTGACGACCTCGAGGGTCGAGGCGAGCACGAACTCGCCGGGGTGGAGCACGAACGGCTCGTCCTCGGCGACGTCGACCGGCTCGGTGAGGTCGTCCTGCCGCACGGACGGGTCGATGTGGGTGTACTTCTGGTTGTTGAAGACCCGGAACCGCCGGTCGAGGCGCACGTCGACGCTGGAGGGCTGGACGAGTTCGGGCTCGTACGGGTCCAGGCCCAGGCGTTGGTTCTTGACGGCATCGACGATGTCGCGGTCGCTCAGCAGCATGGCCACAGGCTAACGCGTCGACGGCACCGCATAGCCCACGGTGCCCAGGTCGTGGAACTCCCAGCCCTCGGGCACGAACGATTCGCACTCCTCGAGGTCCTCGGCGCAGACGATGGCGTCGACGTCGGCCACGTCGGCCGGCTCCCGGCCGGGCACGACCGACTGGAGCGCGAGCAGCTCGGTGCCCTCGGGCAGCATGACCCACCACGGGTACTCCCAGGAATCGTTCCCCTGGACGAGGCCGACGGTCTCGGCGCCCGAGTCGCCCACGGCGGCGGCGGCCTCCTCGTATTGCGGCAGCCATTCGAGGCGGCGGACGAAGCGCTCCTCGTCGTCGGTCATCGTGAAGACCGACCAGGCGCCGGTCAGGCGGCGCGGGTAGCCGTACGCGACGGTCAGGAGGCCCGCGAGCGAGGCGGTGACGCCGAAGGTGCCGAGAACGGCCCAGGCGACGGCCTTGCGGCGCCGCTCGACCAGCCTCCGCCCGAGCGCGGCGGCGAGGAGGCCGGCGACGGGCGCGCCGAGGACGACCAGGAAGAGCAGCAGTCGGTTGATCCACGGCTGCCACGCGACCGTGGCGCACACGAGGAGCGCCGCGATGCCGAGGGCGGCGACGTAGGCGCGGCGCAGTCCCGGGCCCTTGGCGAAGCACCATGCCGCGCCGACGAGCACGGCCAGGCCGGTGAGCGGGAACGCGGCGCGGTCCTCGTCGGGGTACCAGGCCGGTACGGGAAAGGCCGAGTCGCCGAAGGTGGCGTCGGGATCGTTGACGTCGACGCCGAGGAGGTCGGCGAAGGCCTCGATTCCAGCGGCGGCCGCGTCCGAGATCGGGCGCAGCGGCGTATCGAGGGCGGTGTGGGCGATGCGCAGGCCGTTGACGGCGATCAGGCGCGGGTCGGCCGACTGGACGCCGATGGACTCGCGCAGCATCGGCGGTCCGAGCGGGGAGCCGAACTCGGACTGCATGCGAGCCAGGAACGGGCCGACGACGACCAGCGCCAGCGCGAGCACGGCGACGGAGGCGCCGACGGTGCGCACTCGGGTTACGAGGGCGCGCGAGACGTCGGTGCGCGAGCATTGCCCGGGCCCGTGCCCGCACAGGCACGGGCGGCGGCGCCGGCCGTCGCGGACCAGGCGGCCGACGCCCCACAGGAGCAGGAGCGGGGCGGCGGCGAGCAGACCGCTGGTCTTGGTGACGGCGATGAGGCCGAGGGCCAGTCCGAGGTAGAGCGCGTCCGAGCCGGGCGGATTCATGGCTCGCGCACTTCGTCGAGCAGGGGCGGCGGGGTCGGACGCTCGCAGATCGGCATGCTCGCCGGGGCGAGTGAACTCGTCGAGCACCATGGTGGCGAGCGAGGCGACCCAGGCGGCGGTGACGAGATCGACCTGGGTGCTCGAGGCCTGGAGGAGGACTTCGGGGGTGGTGGCGAGGACGAAGACGGTGGCGAGCTGGGCCATGGGTCCGCCGCCGAGCTGGGCGGCGATGCGTGAGGCGGCCAGGGCGGCGCCGACGCCGGCGAGGAGCTGGACGAGGTTGTAGGCGCCGTCGCCGCCACTGAGCAGCCGCAGGTGCGTGAGGAGGTACTCGGCGCCGGGAGTGATGTCGACCTGGCGGTGGATCTCGGTGGCGTAGACGTCGACCGTGGCGTTCTGGACCCAGTGCTCGATGCGGGGCAGGTGGTAGGTCTGAGAGTCGAAGTTGTTCGGGGACGAGGCGATCGCGAGGACCCCGGCGCTGATGAACAGGATCGCGATGACGCAGGCGAGGGCCCACTGCCAGCCGGGGGCGGCGGCAGCGGCGGACTTGGTGCGGCGCCAGGTCCGCCGGGTGGCGCCGCGGCGGGACCTGAGCTGCTCGGCCAGGGACGCCCCGGCGGGGGCGACGTCCCGCAGGCAGCGGACGATGACGGCCGCGAGGACGGCGAGGGTGGCGGCGATCCAGGCGGCCAGGACGACACCGGCGTTGAGGGCGTGCGCCGCGGACGCGGCCTCGACGACCACGACGGCCCAGGCGCCGAGGAGGACGGCGGCTCGGACGACCGCCAGGCGCATGGGCGCGACGACGGCGCCTTCGAGTGGCCGGAGCGCGTAGGCGAGGGCGGGCAGGAGGACGAGGAGCCACAGGACGAGCAGCACGGCCTCCATTGAACACGACCGTCCCTCCCGATGACGCCGCGGCAAGGCCGCGCGTTATGGTTTTGAAATAGTGTTCGGAAGCGCGGGGGTGGAGCAGCGATGCTGTTGTCGATTCTCGTCCCGGTATTCAATGAGGAGCGCCTCGCCGCCGGGACGCTGAAAGAGCTGCTCGCAGTGGACTTCCCCTGCGAGACCGAGATCGTGGCCGTCGATGACGGGTCGCGCGACCGGTCATGGGAAGTGCTGCAGACCTTCGAGGATGAAGTTCGCGTCAAGCTGATCCGCCATACGCGCAACCGCGGCAAGGGCGCGGCCATTCGCACCGCCGCGAAAAAGGCCTCGGGCGATTATGTAGTGGTATTCGACGCCGATGGCGAATACGAGGCGGGCGATCTGGCGAGACTGCTGGCGCCGGTCCTCGACGGCAAGGCCGAGGTGGTGTACGGCTCGCGCACGTTCGGCTCGCACTCGGCGTATTCGTTCTGGTACGTGATGGGCAACAAGGGCATCACGCTCGCCGCGAACGTCCTCTTCAACTCCTACATCTCGGACCTCGAGACCTGCTACAAGCTCATGCCGCGCGAACTCTACCTGGATTTGCAGGTGCGCTCGGCGGGCTTCGGCATGGAGGCCGAGCTGACGGCGAAGCTGCTCAAGCGGGGCATCCGGCCGTTCGAGGTGCCGATCTCCTACACGGCGCGCAGCCGCGAGGAGGGCAAGAAGATCACCTGGACCGACGGCGTCCACGCCCTGTGGCTCCTCGGCAGGGAGCGGGTTCGCCGCCGGTCCGTGGTCAGACGGCGATGACCCGGACCAGTGATTGGGCTACGCATGTGAGTCCGGCCCGGTCGGAAGGATGACGACGTCGAGGCGGCGGGGGCCGTGGACGCCTTCGACCCGTTGCAGTTCGATGTCGCTGGTCGCCGACGGGCCGGAGATCCAGGTCTGCGGGCGGGTCGGATGCAGTCTCGGCAGCGCCTCGGCCAGGTGGCCCACGATCTGGTCTCGCCGCACGACCACCACATGATGGTCCGGGACCAGCGTGATCGCCCTTCTGCCTTGGGCCGCACCCGCGTCGAGCATGATCGTGCCCGACACCGCCACGGCCGCGGCGCAGCCGGTGAGCACCGCGTCCACGCCGTCGAGGTCCTCGGTGGAAAGCTGTTCGTCCTCGGTGAACACCGCGCTGCCGAGGCGCCACTCGGTCGGCAGATCGCTCGGGACCACCACCTGCTTCGCCTCGCCCAGGGCCGCCTCGATCGCGTCGACGCCGTGGTGCACCTCGGCCTTGTAGTCGACCAGGCGGTCGATCAACAGCTCGACGATGTCGGTGCCGGCGTCGAGCGAGCGGCGGTAGTCGCGCGGCACCTCGGGCGGGGCGTCCACTCCGTCCAGTGCACGACGCATCCGCTCCAGGATCTCCTCTTTCGCGCTCAACGCTCCCGCTCCTTCCACCAGTCCCGGAAGGTCTCCTTCGGCGGCACCGGCAGGTCCCGGCTCACCGTCCACTTCGATCCCGGCCACGGGAGCCTTCGGACGTGGCCCCGTCTGCGCCAGGGCCGCGAGAAGAACCGCGCCGCCCCCAATGCGGCCCGCCACAGCCTCGGCCGGTTCATGACCACCTCGGCCGCCCCCATCGCGGCATGCTCGCCCGCGTTGTGGGGACCCTGCTGGCGCAGGTGGACGAGCACCTCGGGGATGTTGATCTTGACCGGGCACACCTCGTAGCACGCGCCGCACAGGCTCGATGCGTACGGCAGGTCATCGTGCCGGCCGGGCTCGAGCTGCGGCGCCAGGATCGCGCCGATCGGGCCGGGGTAGACGTGCCCGTAGGCGTGGCCGCCGGTCCGCTCGTAGACCGGGCAGACGTTCAGGCACGCCGAGCACCGGATGCACGAGAGCGCCTGCCGCCCCACCTCGTCGGCCAGGACGTCGGTCCTGCCGTTGTCGAGCAGGATGATGTGGACGTGCTTCGGCCCGTCTGCCTCGGCGCCGCCGGTCCACACCGAGGTGTACGGGTTCATGCGCTCGCCGGTCGAGGACCGGGGCAGCAGTTGCATGAAGACCTCGAGGTCGGCGAAGCTCGGCAGCAGCTTCTCGACGCCGACGATGCTGATGAGCGTCTCGGGCATCGTCAGGCACATCCGGCCGTTGCCCTCGGACTCGACCACGACGAGCGAGCCGGTCTCGGCGACGGCGAAGTTGGCGCCCGAGACCGCGACCTTCGCCGACAGGAAGCGGCGGCGCAGGTGCAGCCGGGCCGCCTCGGCCAGCGCGGCCGGGTCGTCGGTCAGCCCCTCGGGAGCGCCGGCCATGCGGTCCTTGAAGATGTCCCGGATCTCGGTGCGGTTGTAGTGGATCGCGGGCACCAGGATGTGGCTGGGCTTGTCCTCGGCGAGCTGGACGATGAGCTCGGCCAGGTCGGTCTCCCAGGCCTTGAGGCCTTCGGCCTCGAAATGCTCGTTGAGCTCGATCTCCTGGGTGGCCATGGACTTGACCTTGACGACCTCCTCGGCGCCGGCCTCGCGGGTCAGCTTCGCGGCGATCCGGTTGGCCTCGGCGCCGTCCCTCGCCCAGTGGACCGTCGCGCCGGCGGCGATCGCGTTGCGCTCGAACTCGACGGCCAGTTCGGGCATCCGGCGCTGCACGTCGTCCTTGATCGCCGCGGCTGCGCCGCGCAGCTCCTCCCAGTCGTCGAGTTCATCGACGACGTCGGCGCGTTTGCCGCGGATCGTGCCGGTGGCGTGCGCGAGGTTGGACCGCAGCTGCGGCATGCCGAGCGCGACCTTGGCGGACTGGGCGAACTTCGGGCTTCGCGGGCTTCGCCCAGGGGGGAAGGCGGCAGTCATACGGTGCTCGCCAGGATCTCGGCGTAGTGGATCGGCCGCGGTCCGCCACTCTCGGCGACGCTTGCGGAGCCGTCGATGTGCGCCGCTCGGGAGATGCCGCCGCCGATGTGGGTCAGGCACGAGTTGTCGGCCGCGGCGAGGTACTCGGCGCCGGTCTCGGTCGCGTGTCGGCACTTGTCCTCGAGCATCGCCGAGGAGACCTCGGCGTTCTTGAGCGCGAACGTGCCGCCGAAGCCGCAGCACTGGTCGGCCTCGGGCAGGTCGACCAGCTCGATGCCGTCGACGGCGCGCAGGAGTCGCAGCGGCTTGTCGCCCAGGCCGAGCGCGCGGGTGCCGTGGCAGGTGGGGTGGTAGGTGACGGTGTGCGGGAACCGCGCGCCGACGTCCTCGACCTCGGCGTGGTCGATGAGGAACTCCGAGAGCTCGTAGACGCGTTCGCCGATGTCGGTGCCGGTGAGCTCCGGGTACTGGTCGCGGGTCATGGCGGCGCACGAGCCGGAGGGGGTGACGACGGCGTCGTAGTCGCCGAAGGTCCGCTCGAAGGACTTCGCGAGCTTCGCGGCGTCCCGGCGGTAACCGGAGTTGGCGTGCATCTGGCCGCAGCAGGTCTGGGCCTGCGGGAAGTCGACCTCGTAGCCGAGACGTTCCAGCACGGTCACGACCGCCTTCGGCGTCTGGGGGTACAGGGCGTCGTTGATACAGGTGATGAATAGACCTATGCGGCTCAAGGGGTTCGGTTCACCTCATTCTTCGGATCCGCGGTGCCGGCAGACTGGAACGCCGCGGCGTGGCGGACGCGGGCCGCCTCGAGGTGGCGGCGCATCGCCCGCTCCGCTGCAAGCGGTTTCTTCGCAATGATAGCGTCCGTGACCGCGAGGTGCTCGGCCTGCGTCTCGGCGATGTCGGCCGGCGGGATGTACGAGCGGTGGAGGTGCAGATGCGCGTCGAGCCGCAGGATCGACTTGGCGAGGATGGCGCTCCCGCTGAGCTGGGCGACCAGAGTGTGGAAGCGCTCGTCCGCCTCGGTGAAGGCCAGCTGGCCCGCCTGCCGGTCGAGCCCTTCGGCCGGGATGTCGGCGATGCCGCGAAGCTCGGCGAGCAGGTCCGCGTCGCCCGCCCCGCGCGCGGCGGCGCGGCGCGCGGCCTCGGGCTCGAGCAGCAGGCGCATGTCGAACAGGTCCTCGAACTCGTCGCGGCTGAGCAGCGGGGTGACGGTGTAGCCACTGAGGGGCCGCCGTTCCAGCAGCCCTTCGGACTCCAGTCTCGCGAGCGCCTCGCGCACCGGCGTCTGCGACACCTCCAGGACCCTGGCGAGCCCGTCGATGCTGACCTTCTGCCCCGGCGCGAGCTCGCTCTCCATGATCCGCGCCTTGACCCGCACGTAGACCTCGTCGGCGAGCGTCTGCCGCTCCGACCCCACCAGTGTTTCTGCCATCGCGATATCCTATAGGATATTGTCGACCTTGGCTTGAACCGCGCCGACGCGAACCGCCTCATAAGTCCGCATTGGAGACACTCCGTGGCCACGACCCGCCCCGAACCAGCGCGGCGCCGCCTCGGTGACACCGACGTGTCCATCACCGCGCTCGGCCTCGGCTGCGCCCCGCTCGGCGGCCTGTTCACCCCCGTGGGCCCCGCCGTCGCCGCCGCGACGGTCAAGGCCGCCTGGGACGGCGGCATCCGCTATTTCGACACCGCGCCCCACTACGGCGCCGGGCTCTCCGAGCGGCGCCTCGGGAGCGCTCTCGCGGAGCTTCCCCGCGAGGAGTTCGCCCTCTCCACCAAGATGGGCCGCGTCCTGGTCGACCACGAAGGCCAATGGGACCTGTGGGCCGAACCCAACGGCAAGGCGTCCCGGTTCGACTTCTCCAGCGAGGCCGCATACGAGTCCTTCCGGGAAAGCCAATTCCGCTTGTGGAGCCCGCAGATCGACATCGCGCTGATCCACGATGCCGACGACCATGTCGACGAGGCCGTGTCGGGCACGTACGCGACCCTCGCCGACCTGCGCGACGCCGGGCTCGTCGGCGCGATCGGCATCGGCATGAACTCCACCGACGCCGCAGCCGACATGCTCACCCGCGGCGAGTTCGACGTCGCCCTCATCGCGGGCCGGTACACGCTGCTCGACCAGTCGGCCCTCGATGTCCTCTACCCGATGTGCGTCTCGCGCGGCGTCAGCGTCATCGCCGCCGGCGTCTTCAACTCCGGCATCCTCGCCGATCCACGCCCGGGAGCGACTTTCAATTATTCGGCGGCCGACCCCGGACTCGTCGAGAAGGCGATCGCCATATCCGAGGTCTGCGCCAGGCACGACGTGCCCCTGCGCGCCGCCGCCCTCCAGTTCCCCGCGGCCCACCCCGCGGTGGCGTCGACCCTCGTCGGCGCCCGCACACCGGCAGAGGTCGACGACGCCCTCGCGATGTCCGCCCACCCTATTCCCGCCGCGCTGTGGCACGACCTCAAACGCGCGGGGCTGCTGGCCGAGGAGGCACCCACACCATGACGACGTCCCATCTCGTCATCGATGCGCACCACCATGTCTGGACCGCCGACTACCCCTGGCTCGCGAGCCGCCCGGAATTCGCCGAGATCAAGCGCGACTACGGCATCGCGGACCTGCGGGCCAATCTCGCCGCCGCCGGCGTCGACCGCACCGTGCTCGTCGAGGCCGCCTGGGGGCACCCCTCCGAGACCATCGAGTTCCTGCACCTGGCCGGAGCCGTGAACGAGATCGCCGGGGTGGTCGGCCACATCGACCTGCTCGCGCCCGATCTTCGCGCCGTGCTCGCCCGCTACCAGGCCCACCCGCGCGCCCGCTTCCTCGTGGGCCTGCGCGACCAGATCCAGGCCCGCGAGGAATCCGAATTCCTGTCGCGCCCTGACGTCATCGAGGCCCTCCACGTCACCGCCCAAACCGTGGCGACGTTCGACCTGGTCGTCCGCGTCGACCAGCTCCCCGCCGCGGTGAAGGCCGCCCAGGCCGTGCCCGAGCTGACGTTCGTCCTCGACCACCTCGGCAAGCCGAGCATCAGGGACGGCGCCGAGGGCCTGTGGGCATGGCGGGACGCCGTCGCGCCGCTCGCGAAGCAGCCCAATGTGACCGCGAAGCTGTCCGGCCTCGTCACCGAGGCCGACTGGGATCAATGGACGACAGAGGACCTGCGCCCCTTCGTCCAGACCGCCCTCGAACTGTTCGGACCCGACCGGCTCATGTTCGGATCCGACTGGCCGGTCTGCGAACTGGCCGCCACCTACACGCGCGTGAAAGACGCCGTCACCGAGATCCTCGGCCGCGAGGACCCCGACGTGTTCGCGGGGACGGCGGCGAAGACCTACAAGCTAGGAGTGCTATGAAGTACCTGCGCATCGGCGAACCCGGACTGGAGACCCCCGTCGTGGCCCACGAGGGCAAGCACTACGACGTCTCCGGCCGCTACAGCGACATCGACGCGGACTTCCTCGCCCGCGGCGGCCTCTCCAGCGTCGCCGGCTTCCCCGAGATCGACATCGCGGGCCGGCGCCTGGCCGCGCCGATCGCGAAGCCCGGCGCCGTGGTGTGCATCGGCATGAACTACGCCGCCCACTGCGCCGAGTCCGGGGCCGAGCCGCCGACCGAACCGGTCGTGTTCTTCAAGCACCCCAACACTGTCGTCGGACCGAACGACGAGATCCAGATCCCTCGTGGATCGTCCAAGACCGACTGGGAGGTCGAGCTCGGCATCGTCTTCGGCAAGCGGGCCTCCTATCTGGAGTCCGAGGCCGAGGCACTGGAGTGCATCGCGGGCTTCGTCGTCGCCAACGACGTCAGCGAGCGCGCATTCCAGATCGAGCGCTCCGGCGGCCAGTTCTCCAAGGGCAAGGCCTGCCCCACGTTCTCCCCGCTCGGGCCGCACCTGGTCACGCCCGACGAGATCGACGACGTGCAGAAGCTGCGGCTGTGGTCGAAGGTCAACGGCGAGATCCGGCAGGACTCGAACTCCGCGGACATGATCTTCTCGGTGGCCCACATCGTCTTCCACATGTCGCAGTTCATGGCCTTCGACCCCGGCGACCTGCTCCTGACCGGAACGCCCGAGGGCGTCGCCCTGTCGGGGCGGTTCCCGTACCTCAAGGCCGGCGACGTGGTCGAGGTCGGCATCGACGGACTGGGGGCGACCGAGAACCCCGTGGTGCGGGCGTGACCGCCCGCCGCCGCGCCCGCACCGGGAACCGGAGCACCCGCCGATGATCAGTGCCGTCGACGTCATCGACGTCCGCTTCCCGACCTCGGCGAGCCTCGACGGTTCGGACGCGATGAACCCGGACCCCGACTATTCGGCCGCGTACGTCGTCCTTCGCTCGGACGACGGCCTGGAGGGCCACGGGTTCACCTTCACGATCGGGCGCGGCAACGACATCTGCTGCGCCGCGATCGAGACGCTGTCCGAGCTCGTCGTCGGCCGTGACGCCGACGACCTCGGCGAGTTCTACCGACGGTTGACGCACGACTCGCAGATCCGCTGGCTCGGACCGGAGAAGGGCGTCATGCACCTGGCCGCGGCGGCGCTGGTCAACGCCGCCTGGGACCTCGCCGCCCGGCGCGCGGGGATGCCCGTCTGGAAGTACCTCTCGAGCCTGAGCCCGGAGCAGATCGTGGACTGCGTCGACTGGCGCTACCTGACCGACGCGCTCACTCCCGATGAGTCCCTGGCGATGCTGCGCGAGGCCGAGCCGGGCAAGGACGAGCGGATCGCCGAGATCGAACGCGACGGCTATCCCGCCTACACCACCTCGCCCGGCTGGCTCGGCTACTCGGACGAGAAGGTCGTGCGCCTGGCCCGGCAGGCCGTCGCCGACGGCTTCGGCCAGATCAAGCTCAAGGTCGGCGCCGATCTGGAGGACGACCGCCGACGATTCGCCGCCGCGCGCAAGGCGGTCGGTCCCGACGTGCGGATCGCGGTGGACGCCAACCAGCGCTGGGACGTCGACCGGGCCGTCGAGTGGATGGCCGCGCTCGCCGAGTTCGACCCGTGGTGGATCGAGGAGCCGACCAGCCCCGACGACGTCCTCGGCCACGCCGCGATCAGGCGCCGCATCGCGCCGATCAAGGTAGCCACCGGCGAGCACTGCCACAACCGCGTCATGTTCAAGCAACTGCTGCAGGCCGAGGCCATCGACTTCCTCCAACTGGACTCCGCCCGCGTCGCCGGAGTCAACGAGAACATCGCCATCCTCCTGCTGGCCAAGAAGTTCGGTGTCCCGGTGTGCCCCCACGCCGGCGGCGTCGGCCTGTGCGAGCTGGTCGGGCACCTGTCGATGTTCGACTACACTGCGGTGAGCGCCTCCCTGGAGGATCGCGTGATCGAGTACGTGGACCACCTGCACGAGCACTTCACCGAACCCACCGTCATCAAGAACGGCCGCTACCAGGCCCCGACCGCGCCCGGTTTCTCGGCCGAGATGCGGCGCGAGAGCCTCCAGCGCTACGCCTTCCCCAACGGACCTGAATGGAGAGCAAGCCGATGAGCGATTTCGAGGGACTCACCGTCGTCGTCACGGGCGGCTCGTCCGGCATCGGCGCGGCCTGCGCCGACGCCTTCGCCGAGCGCGGCGCGAACGTGGCCGTGCTCGACCTCAACGCCAGCGAGAAGCACTGGTCGACGACGTGCGACGTCGCGGACGACCACCAAGTCCGCCAAGCGGTCCAGGCCGCCGTCGACCACTTCGGCGGCATCGACGTGCTCGTCAACAACGCCGGGATCGGCGCGGTCGGCACCGTCGAGGAGAACTCCGACAAGCAGTGGATCCGCGTGCTGGACGTGAACCTGCTCGGCATGGTCCGACTGGCCCGCGCGTGCCTGCCGCACCTGCGCGAGTCGTCCTCGCCCGCGATCGTGAACACCTCCTCGATCGTCGCGAGCACCGGGCTCGTCAAGCGCGCCTTGTACTCCGCGTCGAAGGGGGCGGTGCATTCGCTGACGCTCGCGATGGCGGCCGACCACGTGGGCGAGGGCATCCGCGTCAACTGCGTGGCCCCCGGAACGGCCGACACGCCCTGGGTGCAAAGGCTGCTCGACCAGGCCGACGACCCCGAGGCCGAGCGCGCCAGGCTCGAGGCCCGCCAGCCGACCGGGCGGCTCGTGAGCGCCGAGGAGGTCGCGAACGCCGTGGTCTACCTGGCCGACCCCGCCAACAAGGCGGTCACGGGCACGAGTCTCGCGGTGGACGGCGGCACGGCGGGACTGCGCATCGTCCGTTAACCTTCGAGCAGCATTCTGAGGTTGTGGAGGCTGCGGGCCAGGGCCATGACGTAGCCCATGACCATCAGGGCCCACTTGGTGACCGCGGCGGCGAGCTGGAGCGGCGTGGCCGACGGCTCGGCCGGGTTCGCCTCGGCGGCCCACCTGACCACGTGGGCGGCCAGTTCGACGCTGCGTCCTCGCACCAGGTCGAGCGCCGATGCCACGACCACTCCGGCCCCTTCGACCGCGGCGCCGAGCGCCGCCGCCGTCGCGCCCACCCCGCCGATGGCCTCCACGTTGTGCTCCATGAGCGCCTGGTAGGCGGCGTGGTCCTCGCCCTTCCATTCGAGCAGGTCGCGGTCGAGGTGGAACTCCAGGTCGCGACCGATGCGGTACAGCTCGGCGGACATGTCGTTCCAAGCGCTCGCCTGCGCCGCGACGATCTCGGGCCGACCGACCAGCTGCGACAGCAGTTCGCGCATCGCATCGAAGTGCGCGATCGCCACGTCGAGCCGCGCGATCGGCATGGACCCGAAGCCATCGCCTCCGGCGAACTGCTCGTCGGCCCAGGACCTGCCGCTGATCTCGTCGACGAGCGGCTGGATCTGGTCGGCCAGCCGCGGAGCCGGCTCCGCGAGCGGTTCGCTCGATCTCCCCGGATACCAGTAGGACGCGCGGAAGACCGCATCGTTCACCGTGCCGAGCGCATCGGGCTCCCCGGTCGGTCCGGCGGCGCGGCCCTCGTAGGCGGCGGCCGCGGTGCGCAGGTTCCCGGCGGCGATCCGGAGGTTCTCGGCCACGTACTCGACCAAGCCGTCCTGCCGCTGCGTTCGGTCCTCGAGGCAGTCGGCGATCCAGCCGCACATGGTCCCGTACGCCGCCGCGTCGCGGGGCATGAGCGTGCTGGCGAACCGGATGGCCTCGGTGCGGTACCGCAGGCCGTCAAGGGTGTCCGCATGCCGGCGCATGGCCGAGGCGACAGCGATTCCGTCTGTTTCCATCGACATCAATGTAGGAGATTCGCGAACGCGCGGCACGGCAGACCGCCGCAAGTCCGTGCGGGCTTGGGAGAGACGGGGATCCGGATATCCCCTGTGGCCGGTGTGACGAATGGGTGACATGTGTCAGCACCTGATGCCCCTGCGTATCAACGCAGGTTATTCCAGGTGCGCCGCAAACCACACCATACATACCGACCTGATAACAAATTCGGTCCATTTCGGGTGTGGCGGCATCAGAATTCACTTTCACAAGCGAATATCCAGGTATGCCATCCGAATCGAACCGGTCTACGACCGCGCGCCGAAGCGCGAACATACGG
The DNA here is from genome assembly GCF_054776215.1 of Glycomyces tarimensis. Classification (NCBI taxonomy): domain Bacteria; kingdom Bacillati; phylum Actinomycetota; class Actinomycetes; order Glycomycetales; family Glycomycetaceae; genus Glycomyces; species Glycomyces tarimensis. The sequence continues at coordinate 47,695 of NZ_BAAHCB010000020.1, read as the reverse complement.
GACCGAGGTGTGACCGTCCGTGATGACGCTGTTGTCAAGCAGATCATCACGCCGCTGCGCCGCTACATCCCGGTCGACTGGTTCGATTGGGAACCGTACGGCAAGCGGCCCAAGAGCTGGTGGCCCGACCTCTGGATGTTCCTCGCCTTCCTGGCCATCGCCGCGCTTCTGACCTTCCCTTCGCCGCTGGTCACGATGGATTGGGAGATCCGCGAGTGGGTCTGGCGTCACAAGGTCGATTGGATCCGGGACATCGCGCGCGTCGCCACCGAGCTCGGCCAGGCGCGCACGGTCGCCACGATCACCCTCTTGCTCGCGGTCTGGTGCGCGCTGCGATCGCGCTCCATCCGGCCATTGCTCATGTACGTGCTGTCGTTCATCACCCTGGTGATCATCCTCGGCATGAAGCATCTGCTCGGCCGCCCGCTGTCACAGCACCTGTGGCAGCTCCACGAGGTTTCGCCCGAAGGCGCGATGCTGTTCACTTACTACGCCGAGGGCGGCGGCGGCAATATCCCCGACGCCACGGCCTTCCCATCAGGGCACGCGGTGAACACGATCCTGCTGTTCGGGCTCATCGTCATGCTTGTCGGCGGGCTGCTCCCCGCGTGGGCGCGCTGGAGCCTGCTGCTGGTGCCGCCGATCGCGGTGTTCGCCTCGCAGGTGTACATAGGGCACCACTGGTTCTGGGACGAGCCGGCCGGCCTGCTGCTGGGCCTCATCATCATCCGCAGCGCCAAGCGCGTCGCCTGGCACAAGGTGCCGCTCGGCCCGCTGGAGGTCTTCGAACCGGCGACGCGCAAGACCATCCTGCTGACGACGCTGCTCGGGCTCGGCGTCATGATCACGCCGACGCTGCCGCTGGTGCCGGCGCTCATCTCGGCGGCGCTGCTGCCGACGCTCGGACTGCTCTGGCTGTGGGTCCGCCTGCGCGCGTTGAAGCGCGAACAGCAGGCCGAGGCCGAGGCCCCGGAGGTGCCTACCCAGCCTTCTGATAGCTCCCAGTGAGTTTGACGCCGTCGTCGCCCTCGGTGACCTCGCCGATCGTCCACGCTTCGACGTGGCGGGCGGTGAGCACGGCGAGGGAGCGGTCGACCTGGTCGGGGGCGACGACGGCGACCATGCCGATCCCCATGTTGAAGGTCCGCTCCATCTCCTCGTCGCTGATGCCGCCGGTGCGCTGCACGACGTCGAACACCGGGTTCGGGGTCCACGTCGAGCGGTCGACGGCGACGCTCAGCCCGTCGGGGATCGAGCGCACCAGGTTCCCGGCGATGCCGCCGCCGGTGATGTGCGCGAAGGCGTGCACGTCGCACTCCTTGGCCAGCTCCAGGCAGTCCTTCGCGTAGATGTGAGTCGGGGTCATGAGCTCCTCGCCCAGGGTCCGCTGCCGGCCGAACTCGGGCACCTCGGTGCCCAGGTCCATCTTGCCGACGCCGAACAGGGCCTCCCGCACCAGCGAGAAGCCGTTCGAGTGGAGCCCGGAGGCGCGCATCGCGATCGCGACATCGCCGGGCTTGACCCGCTCGGGGCCGAGCAGCTGGTCGGCCTCGACGACGCCGACGCCCGTGGCGGAGATGTCGTAGTCGTCGGGCTTCATCACACCGGGGTGCTCGGCGATCTCACCGCCGATGAGCGAGCAGCCCGCGTAGCGGCAGCCGTCGGCGATGCCCGCCCCGATGTCGGCGATGCGCTCGGGCACGACCTGCCCGGTGGCGATGTAGTCGAGCAGGAACAGCGGCTCGGCGCCGCACACCACCAGGTCGTCCACGACCATCGCGACCAGGTCGATCCCGACGGTGTCGTGGATGTCGAGCTTCTGGGCGATGACGAGCTTCGTGCCGACGCCGTCGGTGGACGAGGCCAGCAGCGGCTTTCGATACTTCTCGACGTCGAGCGCGAACAGGCCGGCGAAGCCGCCGATCCCGCCGACGACCTCGGGCCGCGTGGTCTTGCGGATCGAGGGTTTGAGGGCCTCGACGGCCTGGTCGCCGGCGCCGATGTCGACGCCAGAGGAAGCGTAGGAGATGGTCCTGTCGGTGGTGCCGCTGCTCACGCTGTGGTCCCTTCCCGCACTGTCGTGCTCGCTGAATCGGCGGATGGCGGTGTCTGGGGTGTTTCGAGGAGATGCTTGCCGATCAGATCGGCGGCGGGCAGTTCGATCGGATACTCGCCGGTGAAGCAGGCGCCGCACAGTCGGGTGGCGGGTTGCTCGGTGGCCCGGATGAGCCCGTCCAGAGAGACGTAGCCGAGGCTGTCGGCGCCGATCTGGGAGCGGATGCCGTCGACGTCGAGCGAGCCGGCGATGAGCTCGGCCCGGGTGGCGAAGTCGATGCCGTAGAAGCACGGCCACTTGACCGGCGGCGCGGAGATCCGGATGTGGACCTCGACGGCCCCGGCCTCGCGCAGCATCCGCACCAGCGCCCGCTGGGTGTTGCCGCGCACGATCGTGTCGTCGACGACGATCAGACGCTTGCCCTTGATCTGGTCGACGAGCGGGTTGAGCTTGAGCCGGATGCCGAGCTGGCGCAGCGATTGCGACGGCTGGATGAAGGTGCGCCCGACGTAGGAGTTCTTGGTGAAGCCCTGCCCGTAGGGGATGCCCGACTCTTCGGCGTAGCCGATCGCGGCCGGGATGCCCGACTCGGGGACGCCGATGACCAGGTCGGCCTCGACGGGGGCCTCGCGGGCGAGGGTGCGTCCGACCTCGACGCGGGTGGCGTAGACGTTGCGCCCGGCGAGCTTCGTGTCGGGGCGGGCGAGGTAGACGTACTCGAACAGGCAGTTCTTCGGCTCAGGGTTCGCGAAGCGCGTCGAGCGCAGCCCGTACTCGTCGACGGTGATCATCTCGCCGGGCTCGACCTCGCGCACGAAGGTGGCGCCGATGGTGTCGAGCGCGGCGGTCTCGGAGGCCACGGCCCAGCCGCGGGCGAGCCGACCGAGGACCAGCGGGTGGACGCCCTGCGGATCGCGGGCGGCGTAGAGGCTGTTCTCGTCCATGAAGACCAGGCAGAACGCGCCACGAAGCTGCGGCAGGACCCGCTCGGCCGCTGCGGCCACCGACTCGTCGGGATGGGCCGACAGGAGCGCGGTGATCAGGTGCGTGTCCGAAGTGGTGTCACCCATGTCGATGCCGAGCCGGTCGACCTCCTTGAGGAGGTCGGCGGTGTTGACGAGATTCCCGTTGTGCGCGAGCGCGATCGCGGTGCCGGTGGTGGTGGACCTGATGGTGGGCTGCGAGTTCTCCCAGGTGGGAGCGCCCGTGGTGGAGTACCGCGCGTGGCCGATGGCCAGGTGCCCCTGGAGCGGGGCGAGCGTGGACTCGTCGAAGACCTGCGCCACCAGACCGAGGTCCTTGTAGACGACGGTGCGGGAGCCGTCGGAGACGGCGATCCCCGCGGCCTCCTGGCCGCGGTGCTGCAGCGCGTACAGCCCGAAGTAGGTGAGTTTCGAGACCTCTTCCCCGGGGGCCCAGATGCCGACGACGCCGCAGGCGTCGCGAGGACCGGGATGGTCGGGATCGAGTTCCGTGGTGAGTCGACCATCACCTCGGGTCACTGCAACTCCTCGATTAGCTGGGCTAAGTTACGGCTCGCAAGCTTCGCCGTGGCGCAAAGCCACGCCTCGCGAGCTTTGCCGTGGCGCAACGTTATGCCTCGCCATGTTGCCGAGTCCTGGCTCGCAAACCTCACTACGGCGGGGTTCGGCAGGAGGCGCCTTGTCCCAGTCTATCCGACCAGGCGTCCGGGTCCACCCTCTCGATCGGGCGACGCTGTCCCGAATCGGAGTCGCTCGTCACCACGAACGGGGACGGTCGTCCCACTCGCCCCACCCGCGGCGGTCCTCGTCTCCGCGACGATGCGAGTTCGTGGAGCCCTCGTCTTCCGGCTGCTCGGGAGCGTACGGCGACGGCGGCACGCCTGGGGGGCCGCCCTGCGGCATGGCCTGGGTCGGCTGGGGCGCGTACGGGTCGGTCGGCGGCCCACCGGCATACGGCGACGGCGGCGTACCGGGGGGGCCGCCCTGCGGCATCGCCTGCGTCGGCTGCGGTGCATACGGGTCGGCCGGCGGTCCGCTGGCCGGCTGCGACGGCGGCGCGTACGGGTCACGGCTCATGCCCTGGCCGGTGTAGGGCCGCGTGGCGCCGGGGTCCGAGAAATGGGGCTGCGGCGGCTGGGACGGCTGCTGCTGCGGCTGAGACGGCTGCGGAGCGTACGGGTCGCGCGAGCCCGGCGCCGGAGGCGGCGTCGGCGACTGGTACGGCTGCGTGGCACCGGGGTCGGAGAACGTCGGCTGCTGTGGCCGCTCGGACATGTTCGCCCTCGGCATCACGTGCGTGGCGTCGCTCATCGGCGGCGGCGGGATGCTGCCGGGCTTGTCGAGGCCCTTGACCGTCGACAGGATCTGTGTGTCGTTGGGCCCCACCGGCGGCGGGGGCGGGGGCGTGCCGGGCGGGTTGGCCTGCGGCATCACCTGGGTCGAGTCGTTGGAGCCGGGACCGTACGCGGGGCCGAACGCGGAGGTCGGAGCGCCGTAGGCGCCGACCTCGTTGTCCTGCACGAGTGGTCCGTTGTGGACCATCGTGGGCGCGTCCTGGCCGGGCGCCGGACCGGCCTGGTAGACCCCGGGGCTGCCGACCTGCGCGGCGGTGGGGGTGTGCTCCGGCGTGGGGTTGGAGGAGAAGCTCTCGCCCTCGTCGTCCTTATCGTCGTCCTTGCCGCCGCGCAGCAGGAACACGATCCCGACGATCCCGCCGATCACGAGCAGGCCGCCGACGATGATGAGGAAGACCAGCGTGCCCGAGACACCGCCGTCGTCGTTCGTCTCGGCGACCGCGCTCGGCGAGGCCTCCTCGGTGGCGGCCTGCGTGGTGGGCGCCGCGCTCGTCTCCTCCTCGGCTTGCACGGGAATCAGGGTCATGTTCCGGGTGAAGGTCCCGCCCTGGGCGACGCTGAACTCCTCCACGAGCTCCTCGAAGCCTTCGGCCGTGACCGTCAGCGTCATGTCGCCGGGCGCGATGGTCGCGCCACCGCTGCCGTCGAAGAGGAAGTTGCCGCTGGAGTCGGTGCTCTTCTCGTGGTCGACGCCGTCGCCGTCGCTGAGGACGACCTTCGCGCCGTCCACGGGCGTGGCGTTCGAGGTGACCGTGCCGGAGATGCTCCCGATCCCGGCGATGGCGTGGCCGACCACCGTGACGCTGGTCTTCTGGTCGCCGCCGTCAAAGTTGATCTTGACTTCGCCGGACTTCGTCTCACCCTCGGGCAGGTCCGATTCGGCCATCGGCGCGACGAGGAACTGGACCTCGCGGACCTCTCCGGAGGTCATGGTCTGACAAGTGGCGGTGGCGACGTTGGAGCGGAAGCAGGGACCGTCGGCCACATCGATGCTGGCGTAGCCGTCGAGGCCCGAGAGGCTCGCCGAGACCGTCGTGTCCTTGGGACCCTGCCCGGGCGCGAAGGTGGCCTGGACCTGGACGGTGATGGCGGCGGCGGCGCCGCCGATGTCGATGCGCGGGTCGTGGCCGCCGGAGATCGCGGCGTTGAAGTCGGCGGCCTGGGCGGCGGCCGGGAAGGTGAGGGCGCCGAGGACGACGCCGAAGACCGCGGCGAGTCCCGCGAGCCGCGCACGCAGGCGACCCCGTGGCCCCCGCCGGGACCGCGAGACGCTAGTCTCGGTCCTGCTCGGTTCGGCCGCTACGGTCATCTACATCCCCTCCTGGGCATGCCTTCTCATCGTGCAGACTTGTGGCTCGAAAAGCTTCGCCGTGAAGGCACAACTCACCCACAGTCGCGGGCCGTCGACGCCACTATGCCTGGTCTCAATTCGGTCACGGGATCCAGGGTGTATGGACTGCGGCGCACGCCGAGTCGGGCGACGCCACCTGGCGAAGTCTAACCTGCTTTGAAGGAAACGCTATGGACGCTGTGGTCGACGCCATCGCCGCGATCGACAACGACGAGGCCCCGGACCGCGAGACGCTCAAGGCCGCGGTGCGCGATCTGCTCAAGATGCTGGCGGACACGGCCCCAGGTCACTCCGTCGAGGTACGGGTGCCGCCCTACGGCGCGGTGCAGTGCGTCGAGGGGCCCAGGCACCGGCGCGGGACTCCGCCGAACGTCATCGAGTGCGAGCCGATCGTCTTCGTCGAACTGGCCACCGGCCGCCTCGGATTCGCCGAGGCCCTCGCCGCGGGAAAGGTCGCCGCCTCCGGTCAGCGGGCCGACCTCTCGGAGTATCTGCCGCTCGTGCATGCATGAACGGCGAACGGCCCGCCCCTTCGGGGACGGGCCGTCGTCATGTTCGGACTACTCGCCGAGCTTCGCGCCGATGCGGCCCTTCCAGGCCGCGTCGATCTCCTCGCGCCCGATGTCGAAGTGGTCTCGCAGGTGCAGCCCGTCGGTGTTCGAGTCGGCCACGCCCAGCGGCGTGATCGGCAGCCCGCGCTGCTCGCACGCCGACCGCACCGCCAGCTCCTGGCCGCGCGGGATGACGATGAGCACCCGGCCCGACGATTCGCTGAACAGATAGGTGAACGGGTCGGCGCCCTCCGGCAGCAGGATCTGCGCGCCCATGCCGGACTGGCTGATCGCCTCCACCAGCGCCTGCGCGAGCCCGCCCTCGGACAGGTCGTGCGCGGCGGCCACCTGCTCGTTGGCGGCCAGGCGCGAGAGCAGCTCGGCGAGCTTCATCTCGTGGTCGAGGTCGACCTTCGGCGGGACGCCGCCGAGGTGGCGGTGCTTCGCCCAGGCCCACTCCGAGCCGGACAGCTCCTCCTCGGTGGTGCCGATGATCGCGATCGTGTCGCCCGCCCGGCCCAGGCCCAGCGGGATGCGCCGGGCGACGTCGTCGATGACGCCCAGGACGCCGATGACCGGCGTCGGGTGGATAGCCTCGCGGCCGGTCTGGTTGTAGAAGGACACGTTCCCGCCGGTGACGGGGATGCCCAGGTGCCGGCAGGCGTCGGCGATCCCGGTGACGGCCCGCTCGAACTGCCACATCACGTGCGGGTCCTCGGGCGAGCCGAAGTTGAGGCAGTCGCTGACGGCGATCGGCGTGGCGCCGGTGACGGCGACGTTCCGGTAGGCCTCGGCGAGCGCCAGCTGCGCCCCCACGTACGGGTCGAGCCGCGCGAAGCGGCCGTTGCCGTCGAGTGAGATCGCGATGCCCACGCCGGTGCGCTCGTCCAGGCGCACGAGGCCGGCGTCGTGCGGGGCGCCGAGCACCGTGTTGCCGAGCACCGAGGAGTCGTACTGCTCGGTGATCCACGTCTTGTCGCACAGGTTCGGGCTGGCGGCCATGTCCAGGACGGTCTGGCGGATCTCCTCGTCCGTGGCCGGACGCGGCAGCGTCTCGGCCCGGTCGACGGCGATGAGCGCCAGGTCGTTGGGCTCGGCGATCGGCCGGTTGTAGACCGGGCCCTCGTCGGCGAGGCTCGCCGGCGGGACGTCGACGACGGTCTGGCCGTGGTAGTCGATGACCAGGCGACCGGTGTCGGTGACGGTGCCGATCGCGGTGGCCAGCAGACCCCATCGGTGCGCGCGGGCCAGGACGTTCTCGACGTTCGCCGGGTCGACGATGAGGAGCATCCGCTCCTGCGACTCCGAGGCGAGGATGTCGTGCGGCTCCATGCCCGCCGCACGCAGCGGCACGAGTTCGAGGTCGACGTGCATGCCGCCGTCGCCGGCGGCCGCGGTCTCCGAGAGCGCGCAGGTGAGCCCGGCGCCGCCCAGGTCTTGGACGCCGACGACGAGGCCGGTGTCGAACAGCTCCAGGCACGCCTCGATGAGCAGCTTCTCGGTGAACGGGTCGCCGACCTGCACGCTGGGGCGCGAGTCGGAGTCGTCGTCCTCGGAGAAGGTGGCGCTGGCGAGCACGGAGACGCCGCCGATGCCGTCGCGGCCGGTCTTGGCGCCCAGCAGGATCACGACGTTGCCGACGCCGCTGGCCTGCATGGACTGGAGGCGCGAGCGCGGCATGACGCCGACGCTGAGCGCGTTCACCAGCGGGTTGCCCTGGTAACAGGGGTCGAAGTAGGTCTCGCCGCCGATGTTGGGCAGGCCGACGCAGTTGCCGTAGTGGCCGACGCCGTCGACGACACCGGGCAGGACCCGGGCCGTGTCGGGATGGTCGATGTCACCGAAGCGCAGCGAGTCCATGACGGCGATCGGGCGGGCGCCCATCGCGATGATGTCGCGGATGATGCCGCCGACGCCGGTGGCGGCGCCCTGCTTCGGTTCCACATACGAGGGATGGTTGTGGGACTCGACCTTGAACGTCACCGCGAGGTTCTCGTCGATGGCGACCACGCCGGCGTTCTCGCCGATCCCGGCGAGCAGGCGCGGCGTTCGCGGGTTCTTCTCCCCGAACTGGCGCAGGTGGACCTTGCTGGACTTGTACGAGCAGTGCTCGGACCACATGATCGAGTACATGGCGAGCTCGGCCTGCGTGGGCCGGCGTTCGAGGATCTCGCGGATGCGCTCGTACTCGTCCTCTTTGAGGCCCAACTCGGCGTACGGCTGCTTCTCGTCGGGCGTGGCGTCGGCGACGCCCACGGTGTCTATGACGACGTTGAGCTGTGCGCTCATCTCGCGGCTCCCTCACTCAGGTGGGCCAGGACCGAGGCGATGACGCCGAGCCCGTCGGTGGACGGGCCGGTGAGCGCCTCGACGGCGTGCTCGGGGTGCGGCATGAGGCCGACGACGTTCCCGGCCTCGTTCGCGATCCCGGCGATGTCGCGCATCGCGCCGTTGGGGTTGTCGAGGTAGCGGAAGACGACCTGGCCGCCCGCCTCGAGACGGTCGAGGGTCTCCTCGTCCGCCACGTAGCGTCCCTCGCCGTGCTTGGCGGGGAAGAGGACCTCGGCGCCGGACTCGTAGGCGGCCGTCCACGCCGTGCGGTTCGTCTCGACCCGCAGGCGGGCGGGGCGGTTGCGGTAGCGCAGGTGCGCGTTGCTCACGAGCGCGCCGGGCAGCAGGTGCGATTCGCACAGCACCTGGAAGCCGTTGCAGACGCCGATCACCGGAAGGCCGCGGTCGGCCGCCTCGCGGACGAGCCCCATGACCTCGGAGAAGCGGGCGATCGCGCCGCAGCGCAGATAGTCGCCATAGGAGAAGCCGCCGGGCAGGATGACGGCGTCGACGCTGCGGAGCATCGCGTCGTCGTGCCACAGCGCCACCGGCTCGCCGCCGCCGAGGTACACGGCGCGCGCCGCGTCGCGGTCGTCGAGCGAACCGGGGAAGGTGACGATGCCGATGCGGGCGCTCATGCGGGTTCTCCGGCCCCTTCGACGATCGAGACGTCGAAGCTCTCGATGACGGGGTTCGCCAGGAGCTTGTCGGCGATGGTCTGCGCCTGCTCCTCGACGTTCCGGGCGGCGTCGTCGAACTCGATCTCGACGCGCTTGCCGATACGCACCGATGTCACATCGTTGACACCGAGGCGTGGCAGCGCCCCGAGCACGGCCTCGCCCTGCGGGTCGAGGATCTCGGACTTCAGCATCACGTCGACCACTACACGGGCCACGGTCGCACTCCTGTCGGTCACATGGACGGAACAGGACCAAGCTTATTCACGCGTTCTGACCAGGGCCACTAGCGCGCTCAGGGTGTCGGTGCCACGTCACAGCGAATCAGAGGATGCCGCCGGGTCGATAAGCGGCGGCCTCAGGGTGCGTTTTCGCGGCGGCGGCCACTCTGTCGGCAACCCTGTCCACCTGGTCTCCCGCCGCCCCAACGAATTCGCTCGTATCGGCTACCAGCGCGGTCAGCGCTGGGCCGTCGAGCGGCAGGCGGTCGTCGGCGGCGAGGCGGTCGAACAGGTCGTTCTCCCGCTGCCCCGATTCGCGCATGGCGCGGGCCACTGCGACGGCGTGCTCCTTGATCGCCTCGTGCGCGTCCTCGCGCCCGGCGCCGCGCCGCACGGCCTCCATGAGGACCTTTGTCGAGGTCAGGAAGGGCAGGTACCGGTCGAGCTCGGCGCCGACGACGGCCGGGTAGGCCCCGAAGTTGTCGAGCACCGTGAGAAACGTCTCATAAAGTCCGTCGACGGCGAAGAACAGGTCGGGAAGGGCCACACGGCGCACCACCGAGCAGGAGACATCGCCTTCGTTCCACTGGTCGCCGGCGAGCTCGCCGAGCATCGTCGCGTAGCCGCGGGCGACGACGGCGAGGCCGCCCACGCGCTCGGAAGAGCGCGTGTTCATCTTGTGCGGCATCGCCGAGGAGCCGACCTGTCCGGGCATGAAGCCCTCGGTCGCCAGCTCGGCGCCGGCCATGAGCCGGATCGTCAGCGCCGCGCTCGAAGGAGCGGCGACGGCCTGGACGAGGGCCGAGCCGACCTCGTAGTCGAGCGAGCGCGGATAGACCTGGCCGACCGAATCCATGACGCGCTCGAAGCCGAGGTGGGAGGCGACGCGCCGTTCGAGCTCGGCGAGCTTGGCCGCGTCGCCGCCGAACAGGTCGAGCATGTCCTGAGCGGTGCCGACAGGCCCCTTGACGCCCCGCAGCGGGTAGCGGCGCAGCAGCTCCTCGATCCGGTCGAAGGCGACGAGCAGCTCCTCGGCCCAGGACGCGAACCGCTTCCCCAGGGTGGTGGCCTGAGCGGGCACGTTGTGGCTGCGCCCGGCCATGACCAGGTCCCGGTACTGCTCGGCGCGCGCGCCGAGCCGCACGAGGGCGGCGACGATGCGGTCGCGGACGAGCTCGAGCGAGTGGCGCACCTGCATCTGCTCGACGTTCTCGGTCAGGTCGCGGCTGGTCATGCCCTTGTGGATGTGCTGGTGGCCGGCCAGGTCGGAGAACTCCTCGATGCGGGCCTTGACGTCGTGCTTGGTGACGCGTTCGCGCTCGGTGATCGAGCCGAGGTCGACCGTCTCGAGGACGCGCTCGTAGTCGGCGATCACACCGTCGGGAACGGTCACGCCCAGATCGCTCTGGGCCTTGAGCACCGCCAGCCACAGCCGCCGCTCGGCCTTGATCTTGCCGACGGGGTCCCAGATGTCGCGCATCTGGCCGGACGCGTACCGCTCGGCGAGCACATTCGGAGTCACGGGGCCATCATGACATCGCGCGGCCGTACGGGGGCACGGCGTCGGCGCGGTCTGTTAACCAGGCCGTATCCACACAGTAAGCTGACCGGGTGCGAGTACTCCTGATCGGCAACGGCGGCCGCGAGCACGCCCTGGCCGCGGCCCTGGCCGGCGACGAATCCGTAGACGCGCTCATCTGCGCCCCCGGGAACCCGGGCATGGCGCGGCTCGGCGAGTGCGTCCCCGTGAACGCCGGCGACCCGGCCTCGGTCGCGGCCCTCGCGGTCACCTCGGCCGCCGACCTCGTCATCGTCGGCCCCGAGGCCCCGCTGGTGGCCGGCGTCGCCGACGCGGTGCGCGCCAAGGGCATCCCGGTGTACGGGCCGGGGCGCGAGGCCGCCCGCATCGAGGGTTCGAAGGCCTTCGCGAAGGACGTCATGGCCGCCGCGGGCGTGCCGACCGCCGAGGCGCTCGCATGCCGGACCGGCGAGGAGATCGAGGCCGCGCTCGACCGCTTCGGCGCGCCCTACGTCGTCAAGGACGACGGGCTGGCGGCCGGCAAGGGCGTGATCGTCACCGACGACCGCGAGGCGGCCCTGGCGCACGCGCTCGAATGCGGCAGCGTGGTCATCGAGGAGTACCTCGACGGCCCCGAGGTCTCGCTGTTCGTCGTCACCGACGGCGAGGCGGCCCGGCCGATGCTGCCCGCGCAGGACTTCAAGCGGATCGGCGAGGGCGGGACCGGCCCGAACACCGGCGGGATGGGCGCCTACACGCCGCTGCCGTGGGCGCCGGACGACCTGGTGGACGAGATCATGGAACGCGTCGCCGAGCCCACGCTCGCCGAGCTCGCCCGCCGCGGCACCCCGTTCGTCGGGACCCTGTACTGCGGCCTGGCGCTGACCGCCAAGGGCCTCAAGGTCGTCGAGTTCAACGCCCGTTTCGGCGACCCCGAGATCCAGGCGGTCCTCGCGCTGCTGGAGACCCCGCTGGGCGAGCTGCTGTACGCCGCCGCCACCGGCAAGCTCGCCGACATCGGCTCGCTGCGGTGGAGGGACGGCGCCGCCGTCTGCGTCGTCGTCGCCAACGACGGCTACCCGGAGCAACCCGTGACCGGGCGGCCGCTGTACGGCGCCGACGGGCCGGGGGTGTTCCACGCGGGGACCGCGATGGACGCCGCCGGGCAGCTCATCGCCTCCGGAGGGCGGGTGCTCGACTGCGTCGGGACGGGCGGCTCGGTGGCGCAGGCCCGCCAGGCGGCCTACCTCCTCGCCGAGGCCGTCAAGCTCGAAGGCGGCTACTTCCGCAGGGACATCGCCGCCAACATCTAGGCGCTCGGTCGCCGGTGGTCCAAGGCCGTACGGGGACGACAGGCCCTACTCGGGCAGTCGGTCCCTGGCGATCGGGCACGACATGCACCGCGGTCCGCCTCGTCCGCTGCCGAGCTCCGAACCGGGGATCGTCATGGTCTTGATGCCGGCCCGTTCGAGGCGGGCGTTGGTGACCGTGTTGCGCTCGTAGGCGACCGCGATGCCCGGGGCCAGAGCGAGCGTGTTGTTCCCGTCGTCCCACTGCTCGCGCTCGGCGGTGACGACGTCGCGCTCTCCGGTGTGGATGATCTCGATCCGGTCGACGCCGATGGCGTCGGCCGCGGCGGCGAGGAAGGGCCGCGGCCCCGAGATGTCCATGTCCTCGCCGTCGGCGTGCAGCGTGTAGGCCTCCAGTCGTCCCTCGGCCGGGGCGTACATGACCATGCGGTGGGCGTCGACCATCGTGCAGACCGTGTCGAGGTGCATCGTGGCGCGGCGCTGCGCGATCGGCACCGCCAGGACGGTGTGGACGGTGCCGCGCTCGAAGACGCGGCGGGCCAGCCGTTCGACTCCCGCCGGGGTGGTGCGCTCGCCGACGCCGACGGCGAGCACGCCGGGTGCCAGGGCGAGGACGTCGCCGCCTTCGAGGTGCTCCAGCGACGGGTCGTAGATCTTGGGGACGTCGGCGAAGCGCTGATGGTGGCGGTAGATGACGCCGGTCAGGGTGGTCTCGCGCCGCCGCGCGGGCATCGCGAGGCTGGTGACGGCGACGGCGTCGCCGATCCACACCGAGGAGTCGCGGGTGAACATCATGTTCGGCAGCGGATCGATGACGAAGTCGGTGCCGCGCATCAGGCGGTGGCGCAGGCTCCCCGAGGAGCCGAACTCCTCCTTGGTGAGCCCTTCGACGAGGACCGAGGCGAGCCGGTCGGGGTCGAGGTCGGCCAGGTAGGCGCGCAGTTCGTGGCCGAGGATCTGGCCGAGGTGCGGGTCGGAGGAGACCGAGGCGATGACCTCCTCGCGGGCCGCCGGCAGGTACAGGCACTCGGTGAGCAGCGCGCCGACGTAGAGCACCTCGACGCCGTGTTCGAGGAGGGTCCGCGCGAACCGGTCGTGCTCGGCCTGGGCGCGCTCGACCCACGGGATGCCGTCGAACAGCAGCGCGCCGTTGTTGCGCGGGGTCAGGCGGCGCAGCTCGCCGCCGGGGCGGTGCAGCATGACGCTGCGCAGCGCACCCACTTCCGAGTCGACGCCGTACGACGAATGCTCACTCGAACTCATGATCCAGACAATAGAGGCATGGGCACCGAAGATCAACTTTTCTCTGTTAACGTGAATCCACTGAGCGTGACGACTACCCCCGGGATATCCATTGACACAACTGGAATTGGTCATCCCGCTTCGCTCCACGGCACCCGGCACTGATGGCAGACACCTCCACCCAGGGCTGGTCCCGTGGCGCGCCGCGGTTTGCGCCAGCACCGACGCATGCATCCTGCTGTCAGCGGACACCAGGATCGTGGCGATCGCCGAGGCGGCCCGGCAGTTGCTGGGCCTCGAGTCCGACGTCGCGGTCGCCAAACCGCGCTTCCTCGACTGCGGCCTGAGCTTCCTCGACTTCACCGCCGGCGCGCAGCCGCTCCGGGACGTCGACCTCGCCCGTCTCGCACCGGTGCAGGCGCTGCAGACGGACGCGTCGGAGCGCAGCCTCATCCGCATCGACCGGCGCGGCGTCCACCGGACGTTCGACGTGGTGGCCTCACCGCTCCACTCGCCACCGCAGCTCGACGCCATCGGAACGCTCGCGTTCTTCACGCCGGTGGGGCCGGTCTAGAGCGTGTCGCCGCTGCCGAGGTGGTAGATCACGGCGCGGTCGGTGCGCTCGACCTCGATGCCGAAGGGATCGGTCTCGTGGTCCAGCCCGTCCCAGCCGCTGCCCGGCAGCCACTCGGGGATGACCACGACCGTCTCGATCCCGGCCTCCTGCAGCGACATGATCGCATCCGCGCTCGGGAACTCCTCAGACATCTGCCGGATCCCGGCCTGCTCGTCCGGCGTGAACGCCGCGATCCCGTTGGCCATCTCCGGGAAGCCGTCGATGCTCCAGTACTGCACGCGCGTGTCCCTCCCGTCCGAGGGCAGGAACAGCACCGGTCCTTCCAGAGCGGACATGGAGACCGGGGACTGTTCCGGCACGCGGTTCTCGGCGACGGTCAGACCCTCCATGAGCACCAGCGCGATCGGCAGGAACAGCAGGGCGTGCACGCGCCGGGGCGCGCGCACCGTCAGCCGCCGGTCCACCCGCGCCTCGTGCGCGACCGCGTCGGCGGCGTCCGCGATGCGCGTCAACGTCCCGGCCGCCAGGACGGCCAGCAGCAATGTCATGTAGATGACCAGCCGCCCCGGGGTGCGGATCGCGTCGAATCCGGGCACGTAGTCGTACAGCAGCCCCCACGCCCAGGCGCCGTCGTCCAGGAAGTTCGGTCCCATCGCCAGCGCCGTGGTGGCGAAGAGTCCCACCGCCAGCCAGAACCGCTGCCACCGGCTCCAGGACGACCACACCAGGCCCGCCAGCGCCAATGACAGCAGCGTGAATCCGACCAGCAGCGCCTGCTCGGGCGCCCACGTCAGGTCGGCGCGGGCCGCCTCGTGCGCAGCGCCCCACAGCCGGGACTCCTCGGGCGCGATGACGAAGCTCTGCCACGTCGGGCTGAACCAGCCGATGTACTCGTAGTCGCGCACCGCCTCGGGGTAGGCGCGCGCCACGACCGCGTGCTTGTCGGCGATCCACAGCACGCCGAGGCTGAAGACGGTGCCGCCCAGCCCGTTGGCCGCGAGGGTCTGCCAGCGCAGTCGCGGGCGCTTGGCCAGCCAGAAGCAGCCGACGACGGCGCCGATCACGAGCAGCAGGTACACGAACGGGACGCCCAATCCGGCGCCGATGCTGAACTGCCACAGCGCGCACAGCCATCCGGCGAGGATCCACCCGGGGCGCTGGCGTTCGGGCTTGAATCCCTCGCGCAGCGACCAGCCGTGGCCGCGGGCGAGCATCGCCAGCGCGAGGGCGATGCCGCCGCACGAGAGCACCTGGAGGTGCCCGGCCTGGCCGAGCTTCCAGGGGGCGTAGGCGAACGCGGCCGCGGCGACGGCCGAACCGGCGACGCGCGCGCCGAGTTGGCGCAGCAGCGCGTAGGCGCCGAGGAACGCCAGCGCGAACGATCCCATGTAGAGCACGTTGTAGACGACGAGCGCGCTGGTGGTGTCGGTGGCGAACAGCGCCGCCGGCGCATAGCCGAGCAGCGTGTCGGTGAACAGGTATGAGTCGCGGGCCGGCCAGAAGCTGTTGGTGTCCCAGATCCCGGCGGGGTCCTCGCGCAGCGAGTGCCCGACCCAGCCGAGGATGTAGGTGAGCAGCAGCGGGTCGCCGGTGTCGTGCGGGATGACCTTGTCGACGTCCTTGGCGAGCGGCCAGGTCATGGCGACGGCCATCAGGGCGCTCGCGAGCGCGGTGAGCGTCCATTCGCTGGCGGCGGCGCGGCGGGCGAGGCGGGCGACGCGCGTCATGCGGCCGAGGCGGTGCCGGCCGGTGTCGGCGGTGCCGTCGTCCGCTTCCCCGGCTCCGGCGGCGAAGCGGCGCCAGCGCTCCGCGTCGGGAACGGCGTCGGCGTCAGTCGGCGCGCCGGCTTTCCCGTCGCGTTGGGGCGCCTCGGGTTCGGCCGGGTCCTTCGGCGGCTCGTCGGCTTCACCGAGGCCGGTACCGGACTCGGGTCCTTCCTCTGCTTCAGATGCGTTGTCGGTGATCGACATGGGGAGGTCTCGCCGTCTCGAGTAGTCGTTTCTCGGCACATCCTACGGACTCCGGCATTTCTCGGCTCGGGAGCCGTCACCTATCCGCCACTCGCTCGTTGAACGAGGTTGAGACCTGATTCCCGTTGATCAACAGTTCAGTTCGCACCCGGATACGCAGTTGGAGATTCATAGGCATGGGAAGACACACCACGAAGCTCGGGGAGTCACCCACGGCGAAGCGCGCGAGCCGTAAATCGACTCGGCGAGCCGAGACGCGTCCACCCCTGCCGTATCCGGTGCGCGACGGACGCGTGCCGCCCACGGTCCAGGCGGCCGCGGATCGCCGCTCCCATCGGCGCAGGTCGCGCCTGGCGGCGCTCTCGGCGGCATCGATGCTCGCACTCGGCGGCGCGGCCGGCGTGACGATGGCGATGGCCGACGAGCCGGAGGCCTCGGGCGGCGACGAGATCGTCTTCAGCGGCGACTGCGGCACGCTCGGCGTCGTCGCGGCCACCTCGCGGCCGGACGCCTCGGAGATCACGGTGGCCGAGGGCTCGCAGGTGCGGTACACGAACGCGCTCGGCACCGCTGCCGAGTTGCACGTCGGCACCGAGACCTACGACATCGGCGCGGGCTCGACCCAGGTGTTCGTCATGAACCGCTCGGCCGAGATCGCCATGGTCCCCGACTGCCGGGGCCTGTTCGCGCAGTACGACTCCGCGCAGGTCAACGTCGTGGACCCGCCCAAGTCCGAGGAGCAGGACAACGCGGGCGACGAGGGCCCGGCCACCGGCGAGCTGCCGAGCCAGGACTCGGGCGCCGAGCCGGACGACTCCGATGCGCCGTCCGGGCAGAGCGGCGAGGACGGTGACGCGCCGGGTGGCGAGGACACCGTCGACCAAGGCGAGGACCCGGCCGCCGAGGGCGACGACGGCGCGGCCGACGCCGAAGCGCCCGAAGTCGAAGACGAGCGGGCCGAGGAAGAGGACGTGAACTCGTTCGGCCTCGGCGGCACCGACGATGCGGACGGCGCGGACTTCACCACGGCCGGCGACGAGGTCGTCGCCGTCGACCCGAAGGCCGTCTCCAACGGCGCGAGCGGGCTGCTCGCGCTGGTCGCGATCGTCTGCCTGGTCGGCGTGAGCGCCGCGGTGATGCGCACGATTCTGAAGCAGCGGGCGATGGCTTGATCGCCCCCGAGACGGCCCGGGAAGCGGCGGGCGTCAGGTCCGCCGCGCGCCCGGGCGACAGCCGCGGTTCCGGCTCGCCGGTTCCGGGGCGCCACACGGTGGAGTCTCCGTGAGGCACTGAGTCCGGGCGCTCGTCGGTGGCCATTCCTCCCCAGGTCCCACACCGATCACCCAGGTCAGTGCCTCACGGCCCAGCCTCCGAGGGCCGTGGGCGCCCACCGCGGGCGGCGCCGTCCGGGCGTTCCCGCCCTCGCGGCGCGAGCGGAGCCTGTGAGCGGTGCACCGGTAGGCCACCCGGCTCGTCGTCTGATGGAGGTTTGCTTTAGCGTGGGCCGGAGTCCTTTGTCAGCGCTCCCCCAGCCCTAGAGTCAGGTACCCCCAAAGTGACGTCCAAGCCGAAAACTTCGCGGCGGCTCTGGCCCTACCTCGCCGTCCCGGCTCTCGCGGTCCTCGTCGCGGCCACTATCTACATCGGTGACTTCACCGCCGAGGACGTCGGTCTCGGTGGCGCCACCACCAGTGACGACAGCCTGCCCGGATCGCAGATCGACGCGTCCTCGCTGGCCGGCTCCGACCTCCAGCCCGACCCGGCCGAGCAGCATGAGGCCGCGCAGGGGAAGCTCCAGGGGATGCTTCAGGAGGCCGTCGACGCCCACCTGGCCGAGCTCGACGACGAGAACCTCTACGCCTCCATCGCCGTCAGCGACGGCGAGTTCGAGCTCGACTACAACGGCGGCGAGCAGCGCGACACCGCCTCGATCGTCAAGGTCGAGATCCTCGGGATGCTTCTGCTCGAATACGAATCGGTGGACGACATCCCCGACTGGGTCATCGCCGACGCCGAGAAGATGATCCAGGAGTCGGACAACGACGCCACCAACAACATCCTCTTCGGCATCCTCGACGGCCACGCGACCATGCGCGAGGCCCACGCGGTCTTCGGCCTCGACGGCACCGAGCCCGGCGAGGGCGAGCGGTGGGGCCTGACCCGGACCACCGCGTCCGATCAGCTCACGATGCTCGAGGGCGCGCTCTTCGAAGGCGTGCTGAACGCCGAGCAGATCGAGCTGGCCCGCTCGCTCATGAGCGAACTGGCCGAGTTCCAGCAGTGGGGCGTCGTCGCCGGTGCCGAGGACGGCGAGACCGTGTGGATGAAGAACGGCTGGGACACCCGCGACGAGGTCGGCGGCGAATGGGTCGTCAACTCGATCGGCGTCATCGCCGGCGACACCGAGGAACCGATCATGCTCTCGATCCTCACCGGCGGCTCACCGTCGGAGGCGGACGGCATCGCCCTGGTCGAGGACCTCGCCGAGATCGCGCGCGGTGTGGTCGACACCGATCCCTACGCCTAGGACAGGGCCCCGAACGCGAGCTGTGACAATCACGGCATGAGCGATCTGCAAACTGCACTGGCCGACGCGGGCGTCGCCGCGGTGTTCGACGCCGACATCCTCGCCGCCCACTCGTTCGATCACGCCCGACTCGTCGCGCCCGGCCGCGCCGCGGCGCTGGTCAGGGCCGGTTCGACCGAGGAGGTCGCCGCCGTCATGCGGGTCGCGAGCGACCTGCGCGTGCCGGTGGTGCCGCAGGGGGCGCGCACCGGCCTGGCCGGCTCGGCCACCGCCGTCGACGGGGCGATCCTGCTCGACGTCTCGCCGATGGATTCGATCCTGGAGCTCGACCCGGTCAACCGGATCGCGGTGTGCCAGCCGGGGGTCCGCAACGCCGCGATCTCCGAGGCCGCCGCCTCGCACCGCCTGCGCTACGCACCGGATCCCGGTTCGTGGCAGATCTCGACGATCGGCGGCAACATCGCCACCGCCGCCGGGGGCATGTGCTGCGTCAAATACGGCGTCACCGCCGAGTACGTGCTCGGGCTGGAGGTCGTCATGGCCTCCGGCGAGGTCATGCGCTGCGGCCGCCAGACCGCCAAGGGCGTGGCCGGCTACGACCTGGTGCGTCTGTTCTGCGGTTCGGAGGGCACGCTCGGCGTGATCACCGAGGCGACGGTGAAGCTCAGCCCGATCCCGACCGAGCGGCTGACGCTCGCGGCGGTGTTCAGCACCACCGCCGCGGCGGGAACGGCGGTCACCTCGATCATGGCCTCCGGGTCGCAGCCGAGCCTGCTCGAACTCATCGACAACGTGCATCTGCGCGCCCTCGAAGACATGCGGCCCATGGGGTTGCCGGTCGAGGCGGCCGCGCTGCTGCTCGTCGCGGCCGACACCGATCCGTCCGCCGAGCTCGCCGAGATCGAGCGGCTGTGCGAGGCCGCCGGCGCCACCGAGGTCTACCGGGCGACCGACGCGACGGAGGCGGACGCACTGCTGGAGTCGCGTCGCTCGGCCTATCACGCGATGGAGCGGCTGGGCACGGTCCTGGTCGACGACGTCGCGGTGCCGCGTTCGCGGCTGGCCGAGGCTCTCGACGGGGTCGCGGCGGCGGCCGAGCGCCACGGCGTGGTGATCGGCGTCATCGCCCACGCCGGCGACGGCAATCTGCATCCGAACATCGTCGTCCACCCCGAGGACGAGGCCTCCGTGGCGGCCGGCGAGGCGGCGTTCGACGAGATCCTCGAGATGGCGCTGGCGATGGGCGGCACGATCACCGGCGAACACGGCGTCGGGATGCTCAAACGCGATTGGCTGGCGAAGGAAGTGGACCCGGTGAACCTGGCGGTGCAGCGCCGGATCAAGGAAGCGCTCGATCCGCTGGGGATTCTCAATCCCGGGAAGGTGCTGGCCGGCTGAAACGCGGCGAGAGCCGTCAATGGTCTCGATACGGGGTCGTGTCGGACCTGTGACACATTAATGGGGCCGCAGCGCTTGCCCATTCGCTGCGGCCCCGATAAAGTGGAGGAGCTCCACTTTTCATTGGCACCGGTCGAGCTGTGCCCGATTGCCCTGACCGGTATGTGCCCCCGGATTGTTCCGTGCCTCCCAGAAGACTGCCCATGTCCATCTGTTCGGCTTGTCGGCGTGACCGGAACACTCATTACTATGGGGACCGTCTCTGAGCGCGGCCTGTGGCGAGGCTGGGAGAATCCTGTGAATCGATGCCAAACCGTTACGAAGGCACCTCAAATCCGGTGAGTTTGTGCAGCTCAGCGGTGATGTCGGCTCGCTGAGCAAGGGCCCGGTCATCAATCGATGTGATAAAGGCCACACCCCTCACGGAGGAGGTCAGCCAGGCCGCCTCGACGTCGACCAGCTCCTCCACCGAGATCAATCGCTCGGCGGTCTCCAAGCCGATCTTCGCGGCGTTCTCCAGCACATACGCGCTCGTCGTCCCCGGCAGGATCCCCGTCCACACCGGCGTGGTGCACAGCGTGCCGCCGTCGAGCCACAGCAGCGACGACGTCGGTCCCTCCAGCGCGTAGCCGTCGGCCGAGACCCACAGCGCGTCGTCCGCGCCCTGCGCCTTCGCCCACCGCGTCACCGCCATCATCGAGGCGTACGAGAGCGCCTTCACCCCGCCTAGAAGCCACGGGGCTTTCCCCCGCGCATCGGCATCCACCCCCAAGGACGCCGAGACGATCCGCAGACCGTCGCGCCTGGGCAGGAGGCGCTCGGTCGGCACCGGATCGACCGTCGCGAAGACCGTCAGCGGCCCGCCGTGCTCACGCCCGCGCGTCGCGACCAGGCGCAGCGCGCCCTCGCCGGTCTCGCGCTCGCGCCACGCCGCCAACGCCTGCTCGGCCAGCCCCGCCATCTCCTCCTTCGCGGGGAGATCGAACTCCATGCGCGCGGCCGAGACCGCCATGCGCCGCAGATGCTCGTCGAGCAGGAAGCCCCGCCCGTCGCGCACATTGATCGTCTCGAACACGCCGTCGCCCCGGAGCACCCCGAGGTCGTCAGCGCACAGGATGGGCTCGTCGGAGTCGACGACGCCTCGGTGCAGTACTGCAGTCACTGTTGCCATGACGTCATTCTGCCCCCGCGCCCGCCACCGGGCCCGCGCCCCTAACGGGAGCGGGCACGAACCGCGCGCCGCGAAGTACGATGCAGACATGCCCACCGAAGCCGAGTCTGAGACGCAACTGGCGGCGGTGCTGCGGTCCAAAGGCATGCGCATGACCGCGCAGCGCCAGCTCGTGCTCGAAGCGGTCCGCGAGCTCGGGCACGCCACGCCGGAGCAGATCCACGAACGCATACGAGACCGCGTCGAAGGGGTGAACATCACCACCGTCTACCGCACACTGGACCTCCTCGAAGAGCTCCAGCTGGTCTCCCACACCCACCTCTCCCACGGCGCCCCCACGTACCATCTCGCCGGCGACCGAGGGCATGCCCACCTGGTGTGCCACCGCTGCGGGCGGATCACCGAAGTCGAACCAGCGGTGTTCGCGAACGCGCGCAAGGAGGTGGCCGACAAGACCGGATTCGTCCTCGACGTCGGCCACGTGGCCGTGTTCGGAACCTGCGCCGAATGCTTGGAGAAGCGATGACCGACACAGCCCCGTCCCCGCTGCTGGACCTGCCAGGCGCGGTCGCCGACGAGCGAGGGCGCGTCGCGTGGCACTACGGCCAGCCCCTCGCCGAACAGCGGCGCGCCGCCGAGGCCGGCGCGGTCTTCGACCGCTCCGACCGCGACATCATCGCCGTCACCGGAGCGCCCCGCCTCGAATGGCTCCACTCCCTGTCCACCCAGCATCTGACGAGCCTGCACCCGCACCACGGCACCGAGACGCTGTTCCTGTCACCGACCGGGCGCGTCGAGCACCACGCGAACGTCTTCGACGACGGCGAGACCGTGTGGCTCGACACCGAGCCCGGCGACGGCGAGGCGCTGCTCAGGTTCCTGGAGCTCATGAAGTTCCGCACCGAGGTCGACGTCCGCGACGCCGGAGACGAGTGGGCGCTCATCACCTACACCGCGGGCCGGCCCGACGGCGAGGGCCCGGTCAAGCAGCCCGTCCCCGTCGCCAAGTTCGCCGCCAAGGACCTCCAGGCCGTCCCGACGACCGCCTACCCCGGACAGGCCGTCGACGGCGGCGGGTGGCTGCGCCGCACCGACGCCCTCCAGAAGGGCACCTTCGACCGGCTCGTCAAGCGCGAGGACATCCCCGCCATGCGCGAGGAGGACCCCGAGGCCGCCATCGCCGGCTCGTGGGCGTTCGACGCGCTGCGCGTCGCCGCCGGCTGGCCGCGCTTCGGCGTCGACACCGACGAGCGCACCGTCCCGCACGAGGTCCCGTACTGGCTCGGCAGCGCGGTGCACCTCGACAAGGGCTGCTACCGCGGCCAGGAGACCGTCGCGAAGGTCCACCACATGGGACAGCCGCCACGCCGGCTCGTCCGGCTCCACCTGGACGGCTCCGAGGAGCCCCCGCCCGCGAACGGCACGCCGGTCCTCTTCGACGGCAAGGAGGTCGGCTTCGTCGGCACCGCCGTCCAGCACTACGACGAGGGCCAGATCGCGCTGGCGATGCTCAAGCGCGGCGTCGCCGCACAGACCGACGCGCGTCTCATCGTGGGAGATCAGGCGGCGCACCAGTGAACCCGGCGTTAGTCTCCGCGGTATGACTTCTGCCTACCGCGGCGGTGAACCCGTCGCCGAACTCGTCCGTTCCGGCTTCGCCGAGAGCTTCCACCGGGGCAGCGTGGCCGTCACCGATCCCGACGGCCGGCTGCTCGCCTCCATCGGCGACGTCGCCGGCCCGGTGTTCGCGCGATCCTCGGCCAAGCCGCTCCAGGCGCTCGCGATGCTGCGCGCCGGATGGAAACCCGACTCGGAGGCCGACCTCGCGATCGCCTCGGCCAGCCACAAGGGCGAGCCGATGCACATCGAGCGGGTCGACTCGGTGCTCATGCACGCCGGCATCGGGGAGGACCGGCTCCAGTGCCCGCCGGACCTGCCGGGGGACCCGTCCGCGCGGCGATCGGTCATCGCCGCCGGCGGGGGACCGCGGCGGGTGTACATGAACTGCTCGGGCAAGCACTCGGGGATGCTGGCGACCTGCGTCGCGGGCGGCTGGGACCTGACGACCTACCGGGAGCCGCCGCACCCGCTCCAGGAGCGGATCAGCGCGACCGTCGAGGAGTTGTGCGGCGAGCGCGTCGCCGCCACCGGCGTCGACGGGTGCGGCGCGCCGGTGCTGGCGGTGAGCCTCACCGGGCTGGCTCGCGCCTACGCGCGCCTGGTCGATGCCGAGGACGGCACGCTGGAGCGGGCGGTCGCCGACGCGATGCGCGCCCATCCCCAGCTGATCGACGGCTCGGAGGGCTCGGACTCGCGCTCGATGCGCGCGGTGCCGGGGCTGGTGGCGAAGGCCGGCGCCGAGGGGCTGCACGCGGTGGCGGTGCCCGGGATCGGCGCGGTCGCGGTGAAGATCGACGACGGAGCCGGCCGGGCCTCGATGCCGGTGGCGCTGCGGGCGCTCCAGACCATGGCGGGGTACGCGTTCCCGGACGAGGCCAAGAGCGTGGTCGAGGACCTGCTGCGGCCCGAGGTCTACGGCGGCGGCCGGCCCGTCGGCAGGCTCCGCACGCTGCTGTGAGTGGCGCAGCGCTCAAAGAGGGGCAATACCCGATGGCCGCCGCGGAGCGGACAGGGTAGTATCGGCGCGTTGCCAAACACAGCACTCGCGCGAGTGGCGGAATGGCAGACGCGCTGGCTTCAGGTGCCAGTGTCCGAAAGGACGTGTGGGTTCAACTCCCACCTCGCGCACGACCAGAACCCGGCGGCCTAGCCGCCGGGTTCTTTCGTCCGCCGTCGCCAGGCGCCCGCCGGAGCATTTGGCGCTGGAGCGCGCTTGGTCGCCCTTGCAGGTCGGCGTGCCGCCGCCGGGCCCGGGCCTCGATGGTGTCGCCTGACAGATCTTCGGCAGTATGACCATCGATCACCCTGGGGGACAGTCGTTCACCTCGAAGGACGACCGGCAGTCCGAGCTACCGAGCGCCTGCCTCCGCCCTGTCCGATCGGAGGAGCCCGATGGCAGACTTGTGGGGCCTTTCTGTATGTTCATGCTCTCCTCTGCGGCTTTGAGCACCTCAGCGGGAACAACGTCTCCCGGGGCCGCGTTAGGCTCGGAGGAGAGGGATCAGTCCGACACCGAGACCACCGTTGGGAACCGTCAGACGATGAGCGAACAGAACGACACGCCGGAACGCGACGAGCACGCTGAGCACGACGAGCAACAGTCCGACGACCAGCTGCTCATCGTGGACGCCGAAGGCAATCCGATCTCCGCCGGGGAGGCGCAGCAGCGGCTCGCCGAGGCGGCCGAGTCCGATCCGTCCAAGCTGATCGCCGAGCCGGCCAAGGTCATGCGCGTCGGCTCCATGATCAAGCAGCTGCTCGAGGAGGTCCGCGCCGCCGAACTCGACGACAAGGGCCGCCAACGCCTGGCCGACATCCACGCGCGCTCGATCACCGAGCTCGAATCGGGCCTGGCTCCCGAGCTGCGCGACGAGCTCGCGCGCCTGTCGCTGCCGTTCAGCGCCGACGAGATCCCCTCCGAGGCGGAGCTGCGTATCGCGCAGGCCCAGCTCGTCGGCTGGCTCGAAGGGCTCTTCCACGGCATCCAGGCCGCGCTCGTGGCCCAGCAGATGGCCGCCCGGCTCCAGCTCGACCAGATGCGCTCGGGCGACATGCGGGCGCTGCCCGCCGGCGCCGGCGGCGAGCTTCCGCCGCAGTTGAGGGCGGTCATGGCCGAACGCGCCGCCCGGGGTGACGATCGCGATCACCATCCCGGCCAGTACCTGTAGGCACCGCAGATGCCATAGACTCTCCCTGCCACGGGCCGGACGCCACGCCGCGCGAGTTCAGGCGGGCGGGTCCGCGGCCCACAGATCGGACCCGCCGGACCCTTCCCGCCTGCCGGGGTGAGAACCACTGGAGAGCTGAACACGGTGCTGTACAAGACGCTGCAATGGACGGCCGCCCCGACGATCAAACTTGTCTGGCGTCCGTGGATCGACGGCAAGGAGAACATTCCCGAGACCGGTCCGGTCATCCTCGCGTCCAACCACCTGTCGGTCGCCGACCACTACTTCCTGGGGCTCACCACCAAGCGGCACATCGCGACGATGGCGAAGATCGAGTACTTCACCGGCGCCGGCGTCAAGGGCAAGCTCATCTCCAAGACGGTCAAGGCACTCGGCCAGGTCGCCGTGGACCGCTCCGGGGGCCGCAAGAGCGCGGCCTCGCTGGAGCCGTCGATGAAGGTCCTCGAGGACGGCCGCGTGTTCGCGATCTTCCCCGAGGGCACGCGCTCGCCCGACGGCCGGCTCTACCGCGGCAAGCCCGGAGTAGCCCGCCTGGCGCTGGCGACGGGCGCGCCGGTGGTCCCGATCGGCATGATCGGCACGGAGAAGGTGCTGCCGATCGGCGAGTCGCGCCCGCGCGTGGCGCCGGTGGGCGTGCGCATCGGCAAACCGCTCGACTTCAGTCGCTATGAGGGCATGGAGAACGACCGGGTCATCATCCGAGCCGTGACCGACGAGATCGTGGACGCGATCCGCCAGCTCACCGGCCAGGAGTACGTCGACAAGTACGCCAAGCGCCAGGCCTCGAGCAAAGACGACGGCGACTCCGACTAGCGTCCTTCGCCCGCCGCTGGTGAGGTCGAGTCCTCGAGTGCGGGCGTCTCGGTCGCCGTGGCGCTCTCGGTTCCCGGTTCGGTCGGCGTCTGGTCGCCGGTCGGCGGTCCGCCGTTGTCGCCGGTCGGCAGGTCCGATTCCTCGACGATGGTGACGGCGTAGACGGTGACCTCCTGTGGCGGCTCACCGTCGTATTCGACCGTGTCCGCCAGGGCCGCGATCGCATCGAGGACCTCGTAGCCGTCGATGATCCCGCCGATGACGCTCACCCCGGCCGTGGGGACGGCCTGCCCGCGGATGAGCGTGAACGCGCTGCCGGACTTCCCGCTCTCGTCGGTGACGAGCGCGAGGACGTCCTCGACGTCGACCCCGGCCATCCCGACCTCGGTCTCATAGCGCCAGCCCGGCCCGAACGACTCGGTCGATTCGGCGCCGGCCGCCCCTGGCTGACCGCAGTGCAGGATCGCGGTCGGCATGATCTCTTGGGTGGTGAGCCGGTCGCAGTCGTGGTCGTCGTAGAAGCCGGTCTGCGCCAGGTGCAGGAACGCCTCGACGCCGCAGGGCGCCAGGTCGCCCCACAGCATGACGTCGACGCTGCCGTAGTTGGTCTCGATGGTCGCGATCGTCCGGTCGGCGGGCGTGCCGAGCCGGGGCGCGTCGACGGTCGGCTCGGCGTCGTCGGCCTCGGTGACGCTGCACCGCTCGTGGATGACGTCGCCGACCTGGATGCCTTCACCGCCGGTGTCGCGGAAGGCCAGCCAGGAGACGCCGGCGACCGATCCGACGGTGAGCAGGAGTGCGCCGAGTCCCGCCAAGCCCCGTTTCCAACCGCCGCCGCGCTGCCACGGAGGCGTGCCGCCGAAGGGGTTGGCGGCTACGGGCTCGTGCTCGGTCTCGGCTCGGGTGCCGCTGGGCTCCATGCTTGTGCATCGTACGGGGCCTCGTCTCGCGCCAGATAGGCGTATCCGACGCATATCAACCCGTAAGCGATGGCGACACCGGCGAGCGTCTTCGGCGCGTAGCCGTCGGCCGGGACGACGAAGGCGGCCGCGAACAGGCCCGCGAGGTAGCCCACGTTGTAGATGGTGTCGTTGAGGCTGAACACGCGGCCGCGGAACTCGTCCTCGACGCCGCGTTGGAGGCTCGTGTCGACGGTGATCTTGACACCCTGCGAGGCGATGTTCACCAACAGGACGGCCACGGCGAACATGACCGGTCTCATGGTCCCCGCGAGGGCCGCGACGATGACGGCGCACAGGGCCATGAGGACGACGACCCAGTTCTTCGGTCCCCACACGCGCGTCGCGCGCGGCGTCACGATGGCCGCGGTGAGCACGCCGATATTGCCGAGGACGGCGAGGACGAGCAGCCAGCTGATCGTGGTGGTCCGGGCCGGGTCGGACTCGACGTCCCAGAAGAAGCCCATGAACAGGGCGATCGCGATGATGAACACGATGCCGTACAGGAAGCGGTGGAGCCCTTGGACGGCCATGACCAGGGCCGGGCCGCGGCGGCGCCCCAGATGTCTGCAGCCCTCGACCATGCCGGCGGTGGTGGCGGCGATCGCCGTCCACAGGCCGGCGGACCGCACGCTCTCGCTGTCGGGCCCCAGCCCCTCGGGTTTGAACGCGGCCGAGGCGATGGCAGCGGAGACGAGGTAGCCGCATCCGGCGGCGAAGGCGAGCATCGAGTAGGAGACGCCGATGTCGAGGAGCTTGAAGACGCCGGTGGTGGCGAGGCCGAGGCCGTAGGCGAGCGCGCCGAGCGTCGAGGCGAGGGAGTTCGCGGTGACCAGTTCGCGCGGCTCGACCACGTGCGGGTGGGCGGCGCCGAGGCCGGCCAGGACGAAGCGGTTGGCGGCCAGGACGACCATCGCGCACAGCACCCAGGTCCAGTCAAGGCCGGTCTCGATGGTGACGGCGATGATGACGACCAGCGCGGCGCGCAGGACATTGGCCGCGCCGATGAGATTGCGGCGGCTGAAGCGGTCGAGGACGACGCCGACGTAGGGCCCGAGCAGCGAGTACGGGCCGAGGAGGAGCGCGACGGCGGCGGCGTAGCCGAACGGGTCGGTCTGCTCGCCGAGCGCGGGGTTGAAGAAGACGCTCAGCGCGAGGGACGCCTGGAACATGCCGTCCGCCGCCTGTGATGTCAGCCGTACGGCCAGGAGTCTGCGGAATCGCCTGCTCGAGGCGAGGATCCGAACGTGCCCGTCGGTGCGCATCGTCCGAGGATAACTCTGCGGAAAGTGAAGGGAGGCCCTCTTTTCCGTGCGTCACCGCAGGCATAGAAGACCTCCCTTCCCTGATGGCTCCGGCCTGGCGGCCCGTTTCGCCTACTTCCCTTCGATGAAGCTCTCGACGGAGACGCGCGCCTCTTCGTCGGAGAACTGCTTCGGCGGGGACTTCATGAAGTAGCTCGACGCGCTGAACACCGGGCCGCCCTCGCCGCGGTCCTTGGCGATCTTGGCGGCGCGGACGGCGTCGATGATGACGCCGGCCGAGTTCGGCGAGTCCCATACCTCGAGCTTGAGCTCGGCGTTGAGCGGGACGTCGCCGAAGGTGGTGCCCTCGAGGCGGATGTACGCCCACTTGCGGTCGGTCAGCCACGGCACGTGGTCCGACGGGCCGATGTGCACGTCGGCGCCGCGCATCTCGTGCGGGATCTGCGAGGTGACCGACTGGGTCTTCGAGATCTTCTTGGAGACCAGGCGCGTGCGCTCCAGCATGTTCATGAAGTCCATGTTGCCGCCGAAGTTGAGCTGGTAGGTCCGGTCGAGCCGAACCCCGCGGTCTTCGAACAGCTTCGAGAGGACGCGGTGGACGATCGTGGCGCCGACCTGCGACTTGATGTCGTCGCCGACGATCGGCAGGCCCGCGTCGACGAACTTCTGGGCCCATTCGGGGTCGGAGGCGATGAACACCGGAAGGGCGTTGACGAAGGCGCAACCCGCGTCGATGGCGGCCTGGGCGTAGAACTTCGCCGCCTCCTCGGAGCCGACCGGCAGGTAGCAGACGACGACATCGGCCTGCGCCTCGCGCAGCGCTCCCGCCACGTCGACCGGCTCGTCCGACGACTCGGTCACCAGCTCCTCGTAGTACTGGCCCATGCCGTCGAGCGTCGGGCCGCGCTGGACCGTCACTCCGGTCGGGGGCACCTCGGCGAACTGGATCGTGTTGTTCTCCGAGGCGTTGATCGCGCTGGAGAGATCCTGTCCCACCTTCTTGGCGTCGACGTCGAACGCCGCTACGAATTCGATGTCACGGATGTGATAGTCACCGAACTGCACATGCATGAGACCAGGGACCCGGTCGTCGACAGCGGCGTCGCGGTAGTACTCGACGCCCTGCACGAGCGACGAGGCACAGTTCCCAACGCCGACAATGGCCACGCGGAGTTTACCCATCGCGCATGCCTCCTTCATCTTGTTTACTTTGATCTTCATCCTCCGTGGCGGCCGGGCTCGGCCGTCCCGGGTCGGCGAGCCGGTCGCCGAGGTCACTTCGCCGGGGGGCGTGGCTCTGCTGCTCGGTGGCGATGAGCTCGTTGAGCCATCGCACCTCCCTTTCGGCGGTCTCGAGGCCGTGCCGCTGGAGCTCGAGCCCGTAGGAGTCGAGCCGCTCGGCGGTGCGGGCGAGAGCCTCTCGGATGCGCTCACGGCGCTCTTCCACCCTGCGGCGGCGGGCTTCGAGGATGCGGAGCCTCGTCGCCGGGTCGGTCCGGGAGAAGAACGCGAAGTGCACGCCGAACAGGGCCTCGTCGGCGGTTTCGGGACCGGCGTCGGCCATGAGCTGCGCGAAGTGCTCCTTGCCTTCGGGCGTGAGCCGGTAGACCTTGCGGGCCCGGCGCCCGGTGAGCAGGGGCTTCTCGGCCGTGCCCTCGCCCGGCACCTCCTCGACGATGAGTCCGCGTTGACGCATGCGCTTGAGAGTGGGGTAGAGGGAGCCGTAACTGAAGGCCGCTCGGATCGCCCCCAGGAGAGAGAGCAGGCGTTTGCGCAGCTCGTAGCCGTGCATAGGGGATTCGTGCAAGAGCCCCAGGATGGCCAACTCGAGCATCGGTCCCCCTCTCCCTCGACGGTGGGCGATGCCGTGGAGGCGGCATCGCGGTTCGATCTGACGATGCGATGTATCGACTCGATACATCTGTCACCACCATAGCCGCGTGCGCAAATCACGTCAAGCCCGGCCTCGAGGCACTGTTCATGCTGGACCGCATCCGATAGGCTCGCTGGGATCAAGCGATCTAGCAGAGATCTCTCAGGTTCGGTGTGCGAAACTGCGGGACGACCGAGGTCGCCGCACCGGTAGCCGCATGGCCAGCGCATTGAACGGCCGTTCGGCGTCGGTGAGGACGGCCGCCGATCGAGAGACGCCGCTGCGACCGGGCATCCCCAATCCGGGAGCGGACCCAGGCGAAGCCGACTCGAGGCTCGCGGAAGCCCGGGGCCATGTCATGGCCCCGCGGCGAAGTCCGCGGACCGCAGGCCGGTACAGCATCACGTGGATGGTTGAGCATGAGCGACTACGGTTATCGTCCGGATCCGCCCCCGGAGGACGGACGGTCCTTCGGTGGTGCCGGGCAGTCGGGCCGAGCCCGCGGGAGCGCCTCCCCCGGCAACGGCTCCTACGGCAGTGCTTCCAACAACCCGCCGAACAACGCCGACTACGGCTGGGGCGGCTCCCAGCAGTCGGGCACCGGGTCCTACGGCGGCGGCGGGGCTCCGGCCCCCGGCCCGTACCGCACCCCGGCATCGGGCTCCGCGTCGGTCGGCCGCGCCTCCGGTTCCGCGTCGGTCGGCCGCGCCTCCGGCAGCGCCTCGGTCGGCGGCCCCGGTCGCGCTTCAGTCGGCGGCGCGGGTCGCGCCTCGGTCGGCTCTGCATCCGTCGGATCCGCCGCAGTGGGCGGCGCCAGGCCGATCGACCTCGGCGAGCCCGAAGTCCACCCCGTCAGCCCGGCCGGACGAGCCACGGTCGGCGGCAAGCGCCGCGCCGGCTCCGAGCCGCTCAGCGAGGACGACCTCGCCGCGCAGAAGAAGCTCAAGAAGAAGAAGCGGCGCAAGAAGATCTACGCCGGCCTGATGGCCGTCGGCGTCATGTTCGTGGGCGCGATCACCGTCGTGGGCGCGTGGTTCTTCCAGGACATCCCGCTGCCCGACACGCTCCGACGCGCCGGCGAGTCCAGCACCTTCTACTACGCCGACGGCTCGACGGAGGCCGGCGGCTACGGCGAGTCGCTGCGCCAGCTCGTCGACTCCCCCGACGAGATCCCCGCCACGGTCAGGGAAGCGCTGGTCGCGCTCGAAGACCGGAAGTTCTACGACCACGGCGGCGTCAACTACACGCGCACCATGGCCGCGCTGGTCAACAACGTCACCGGCGGAGAACAGCAGGGCGCCTCCACCATCACCCAGCAGTACGCCGGCATGGTGGCCGAGATCCGCAATGACATCTCCTACGGCCGCAAGGCCAAGGAAGCGGTCATGGCGATGAAGCTGGAGCAGGAGTACTCCAAGGACGAGATCCTGATGCACTACCTGAACCTCGCCTACTTCGGCCGCGGCGCCACCGGCATCGAGGCCGCGGCGAAGGTGTACTTCGACACGCCGCTGGCGGAGCTCGACTACGACCAGGCGGCCTTCATCGTCATGCAGGTGAAGTCCCCCAACGGCTACTACGACCCCTTCTACACCGACCAGTACGACGAGGAAGCCACCGTCGCCCGCTGGAACCACACCATGGACTCCATGGTCGAGGTCGGCTACCTGAGCCAGGAAGAGCGCGACGGCTTCGAGATGCCCACGCCGCTGATGGAGGGCTTCGAGGTCAGCGGATCCTGGGGCGGTGACACCTCGCTCGGCTTCATCATCAACGAGCAGGACGGCTACATCTTCGAGGAGCTCGAGCAGCGTTTCGGCATCTCCAAGGAGGAGCTGTACGGCGGTGACGACCAGCCCGGCGGTTTCCAGGTCACGTTGACGATCGACCAAGAGATCCAGCGGGCGCTCGAGCAGACGAACTCGCGCGGCGAGATCAAGGCCGAGACGAACGATCAAGGCCAGTACGTCGACGAAGAGGACAACGTCGTCGAGTCCTCCAGCCAGGCCGAGAAGGTCCTGACCGAAGAGGGCTACTGGCAGTTCGAGAACACCAACGAGGAGGCCGCGCTCGCGGAGTACGAGCCGTACATGACCAGCGCCCAGGTCGCCATCGACGCGGACACCGGCGCGGTCGTCGGCTACTACGGCGGCGACGACGGCTTCGGCATCGACAAGGCCGGCCCCGAATCGCCGCATCCGCCGTCCTCGACGTTCAAGATGGTCACCGCAGCCACCGCGATCGAGCACGACGCCTCCATCGAATCGTGGTGGGACGCCAGTTCGCCCCGGCGGTTCGACTCCCTCACCAATGAAGAGCAGGAGAGCTGCATCGGCGGCGGCGACTACCCCGACTGCTCCCTGCGCAACGGCGGCACGGTCGACTCCAACAACGACATGACGCTCACCGATGCGGTCCGCAAGTCGCAGAACACCCCGATGTACGCCATCTCGGAGGAGTACGGCGCCGCCGAGATCCTCAAGTACGCCGACGACATGGGCCTGAGCACGATGAGCCAGACCCGGCAGCTGACCGACGATTGCGGCGACAAGCGAGACGTCAGCATCATGTACCAGCTCCACGACGACGGCACCTACACCCAGCACGGCGAGGCCGTCGACGCCAACGGCGAATGGATCGTCGACCCGTACGGCAACATCGCTCGGCACACGCCGCTCAAGCTCGACGGCAACAACCCGATGCTCGACTGCGAGGGCCGGTTCTACGCCGACGAGGACGGCGAGCTCGACAAGCGCGACGTCGGCGGCAACGGCGACACCGACCCGTTCTACAACCACCTCTCGTTCGGCCAGTACCCGACCAGCGTCCGCGACATGGCCGCGATGTACGCCACGATCGCCAACGACGGCCTTTACAACGAGACCCACTTCATCGCCTCGGTCACCGACCGCAACGGCAACCCGGTTCCCGAGGTCGACCCGCTCGAGCAGAAGCAGGCGATCGCGGTCGAGACCGCCCGCGACCTCCAGTGGGTCGGCTCGGAGATCTCCGGTGAGGCCTCCACCGGCCTGGAGTTCGCCCGCGAGTACTTCGGCAAGACCGGTACGTGGGAGGCCAGCGGCAAGGACAAGGACGGCCAGGACTACCCCGAGAGCTACAACGCCCACGCCTGGTACGTCGGCGCGATCCCGCAGCTGAGCATCGCCACCTGGGTCGGGAACCTCACCGCCGAATCGGATCCGATCGCCGACCCGAACGGCGACAAGACCAACGTCTACGGCTCCAACACGGCCTACCCGGTCTGGCACGCCGCCATGGAGAAGATCCTCGAGTCCAAGGACGGCGAGGAGGGCTGGGACGAAGTGCAATGGGAAGGCAAGGCCGTCAAGGGCTCGCCGATCACGACCGACATCGAGAACGAAGACGGCACGATCGACCCCGACAGCGCCTACTGCGGGGCCAAGCCCGAGGACCCGAAGTGCGGCTCCCAGGAGGAAGAGGACGAGGAAGAGTCCAACGAGGAGAACTGCGAAGGCAACGGAAACGGCAACGGGAACAACCAGGATTGCGAGACCGAGCCCGGTGACGGCGACGGCGACGGCAACGGCGGGGAGACCTCGCCCGGTCCGGGGGACGTCACCGACGAGCCCACCGGCGACGAGGACTGCGGTTTGTGGCCAGGGCAAGGGTGCGACGAAGAAACCACTCCCACCGAGGAGCAGTCTCCGACCGAGGAGAGCGGCAACAGGCAGGGTGGCTGACCATCAGCGGCTTCGGCCGTTGACACGCTGACGACGGCATGGGACAGAATGTGTCCCATGCCGTCGTCACGTTCCGGGGACACTGAGCGCCGCCGCGCGCCAGTGGCGCCCTCGCTCACCGACCGTTTCGTGCGGTCCGCCTCGGGGTTCATCGGCGGGCCGTTCGGTCACCACGCCGTCAACCCGCCGCGCCGTCGCTTCTGGACGCCGATGCGCGTCATCCTCTTCACCGGCCTGGTGTTCTTCGCGGTCTCCTGGATCCAGAAATACCCCTGCGCCGGGGGCAACTGGATCGACTGGCAGCAGTACACCAACGCCTGCTACACCGACATCCGCGCGCTGTGGGGCGTCGAACGCCTCAACGAAGGCGCCATCCCCTACCGCGACCACCCCGTCGAGTACCCGGTCCTGACCGGCTGGTTCATGGGCGTCCTCGGCCAGATCGCCTACCGGATCGGCAATATCGCCGGCACCGACGGCGGCACGATCTTCTACCACCTCAACGCGGTCACCCTGTTCGCCTGCGGCATCGCCGCGATCGCGATCCTGTACAAGATCCGCGAGGACAACCGCCGCACCGACCTGCTCGACCCGGACGCCGACGGACCGGCGCCTCGCGAACGGCCGAGCCGGCCGTGGGACGCCATGATGATGGCCGCCGCGCCGATCGTCCTCGTCACCGCCACCGTCAACTGGGACCTGTTCGCCATCGCCCTGTCGATGCCGTTCTTCCTGTACTGGCAACGCGACCGGCCCGTCCTCGCGGGCCTGTTCCTCGGCCTGGCCGTGGCCGCCAAGTTCTACGCCCTGCTGTTCGCCGGCCCGCTGCTCGTCCTCGCCCTGCGCCAAAGGCGCCTCGGCCCGGCGCTGGCGGCCGTCGCCACCGCCGCCCTCACGTGGGGCGCGATCAACGCGCCGGTCGCGGCCCTGTGGCCGGAGTCGTGGCTGCGATTCTTCGAACTCAACTCCGAGCGGCCCGTCGACTGGGGCACCGGCTGGTACGTCCTGCGGGGCGTCACCGGCTGGGAGTCGCTGTGGAACCACGAGTTCGTCAACGACGCCTACCTGGTGCTGTTCGCGCTGTCGTGCCTCGGGATCGCCGCGCTCGGCTACTTCTCACACCGCCGTGCGCCGCGGGTCGATGACGTGGTGCCGCGCTTGGCGCAGTTGTGCTTCCTGGTGGTGGCCGCGTTCCTGCTGTTCGGCAAGGTCTGGTCGCAGCAGTACGTGCTGTGGCTGCTGCCGCTGGTGGTCCTCGCCCGGCCGAAGTGGGGCATGTTCCTGGTGTGGCAGGTCGCCGAGCTCGGCTACTTCTTCGCGTTCTACGGCAAGATGCTGCAGGTCTCGGCCGAGGAAGGCCGCGGCATCCCCGAGTGGGTGTTCCTCACCGCCGCCACGGCGCGCTGGCTCGCCGTCGCGGTCATGTGCGCTCTGGTGATCCGGGAGATCCTCAATCCGCGTCTCGACGTGGTGCGAGGCCTTCCCGGTCGGCCCAGGCGCGCAGTTCCGCCTCAGCCTCCTCGCGAGTCAGCGGACCCCGCTCCAGTCTGAGTTCTTTGAGGTGCTTCCAGGCCTTCCCGACCTCGGGGCCCGGCGGCAGGCCCAGCAGCTCCATGATCGCGTTGCCGTCCAGGTCGGGCCGGACGGCACGCAGGTCCTCCTCGGCGCGGATGCGCGCGATCCGGTCCTCGAAGGCGTCGTAGTCGCGGCGAAGCCGCTCGGCCTTGCGACGGTTGCGGGTCGTGCAGTCGGAGCGGACCAGCTTGTGGAGCCGCTCCAGTTCGGGGCCGGCGTCGGTGACGTAGCGGCGCACCGCCGAATCGGTCCAGCCAGTCTCGGCGCCGCTTGCAAGCCGTCCATTGGCGCTGTCCCCGTAGCCGTAGAAGCGCAGGTGCAGCGAGATGAGCAGCGACACGGACTGGACGTCGGACTTGGGGAACTTCAACTCGCGCATGCGCTTTCGCGCCATCCGCGCGCCGACCACGTCGTGGTGGTGGAAGGTCACGTTGCCGCCGTCGGTCACGCCCTTCGTCTCGGGCTTGCCGATGTCGTGCAGCAGCGCCGCGAGCCGCAAGATCACGTCCGGGCCGTCCTCTTCGAGGTCGATGGCGTTGCGCAGCACCTGGAGCGAATGCTCGTAGACGTCCTTGTGCTGGGCGTGCTCGTCGATCTCCATGCGCAGCGCGCCCAGCTCCGGCAGGAACTGCTCGGCCAGGCCCGTGTCCACCAGCGCCCTGAGCCCGATCACCGGGTCGGGCGAGGACAGGAGCTTCACGAACTCCTCGCGGATGCGCTCGGCGGTGATGCGCGCCAGCTCGGGTGCCATGCGGTCCATGGCCTCGCGCGTGCCCGGCTCGATCGCGAAGTCCAGTTGCGCGGCGAAGCGCGCCGCGCGCAGCATGCGCAGCGGGTCGTCGGCGAACGACGACTCCGGGGCGGCCGGGGTGCGGATGGTGCGCCTCGCGAGGTCGCCGATCCCGTCGAACGGATCGGAGAAGACGTGCCCGGGGAGCGACACGGCCATCGCGTTGATGGTGAAGTCGCGCCGCTCGAGATCGTCGACGAGGCTCTCGCCGTAGCGGACGATCGGATTGCGGCTGACCCGGTCGTAGGCGTCGGCGCGGAACGTCGTCACCTCTACCTGGTGCCCGCGGAACAGCCCGCCGATGGTCCCGAAATCCGCGCCCGTCGTCCACACCGTCGAACAGGCGGCGCGAAGCAGCCGCTCGGTGTCCTCGGGGCGGGCGTCCGTCGTGAAATCCAGGTCATTGGTGTCCCTGCGCAGGACCGCATCACGCACCGAGCCACCGACCAGATGCAGCTCGAAACCGGCGTCGGAGAAGACCCGACCCAGCTCGTCGGCTACGGACGGGACTGTGATTTCGTTACCGCTACTGTTGTCAGACATCGCCGGGCAAGCTTAGCGGAGAGAGCACGAATGGCCGAAAGTAGAGCGAGACCGAGTAACGGCCCGCAGGCCTCGCCCCCAGGCTCGAAATTCGGCTCTCAGGCGCCCCGGACCGGTTCAGGCTACGCCGCGCACGGTCCGACGCCGATCGGCACGCCGCCGGTGGGCGAGGAGCCCACGGCGAACAAGGGCGTCGCCCGCTCGAGTCTGCTCATGGGCGTCGGCTCGCTCGTCAGCCGCGTCACCGGCTTCGGCCGCACCGTCGTCATCAGCGCCGCCATCGGCGCCGGGCTGCTCGGCAACTCCTACACCACCGCACAGTACTTCCCCCAGATGATCTACGAGCTCGTCCTCGGCGGCGTGTTCGCCTCGATCATCCTGCCGCTGTTCGTGCGCACCCACAAGAACGACCCCGACGGCGGCGACGCCTTCGCGCACCGCCTGCTCACCCTCGCGCTCCTCGTCCTCGGCGGGGCCGCGCTCATCGTCACCCTCGCCGCTCCGCTCATCGCCGCCGGCATGGCCGAACCGGTCCAGCAGGACACGGTCACGCGCCTGTCGTACCTGATGCTGCCGGCGCTCATGTTCTACGGCCTGTTCGCCGTCCTCTCGGGCGTCCTCAACTCCCGCGAGCGCTTCGGCGCGCCCATGTGGGTGCCCATCATCAACAACTTCGTCGTCATCGCCGTCGGCGCGGCCTTCTTCCTGATCTACACGCGCGAGGCCACCCCCGGCGACGAGGGCCGCCTGTTCATGGAGGCCGACCAGGTCACCGCCGGGATGCTGCTGCTCCTCGGCGGCGGCACCACCGCCGGCGTCGTCATCCAGGTGCTCTGCCTGTTCCCGGCGCTGCGCAAGGCCGGGTTCCACTGGCGGTTCCGCTTCGACTTCAAGGCGCTGCCGCTGCGCGACATCCGCCGCATGGCCGCGTGGACGCTGCTGTTCGTGGCCGCCAACCAGGTCGCGGTCATGGCCGTGGTGAAGATCGCCAACACCGCCTCCGGCAACTCCGACGACACGGGCCCGTTCGTGCCCGGCACGACCGTCTACAACAACGCCTACCTCATGATGATGATGGCCCACGGCATCGTCGCCGTCTCGGTCATCACCGCGCTCATGCCGCGCATGACCCGCGCCGCCGACGACAAGCGCTGGACCGACCTCACCGACCACCTCTCCGGCGGCATCCGCCTGGCCTCGTTCCTGCTCGTGCCGATCGCGGCGGCGTTCATCGCCCTGCACGAGCCGATCGGCCTGGCCATCTTCAATTGGGGCGCCTACGACGCCGACCAGGCCCTGGCGACCGGCACCGCGCTCGCGGTCGTCGGCGCGATCCTGCTGCCGTTCTCGATCAGCCAGCTCCAGATCTTCGCGTTCTACGCCCAGACCGACACCAAGACGCCGGCGATGTTCAACCTGCCGGTCATCGCGATCCGCATCGGCGGCTACCTGCTGGCGTTCGCGCTGCTTCCCTTGGAGTGGGTGGTGGTCGGGCTGCTCGCGGCCAACGGCGCCTCCTACCTGGTCAGTCTGCTGCTGTCGATGTCACTGCTGCGCAAACGCGTCGGTCTGCTCGGTATGAGAAAGGTCGCGCTCGGGCTGCTGCGCACCACGACGGCCGCGGCCGTCGCCGGCGTGGCCGCGTGGCTCGGCTGGCTCGCCTGGCCCGACGTCGTCGACTCCAAGATCGGGCAGGTGGGCGCCGCTGCGGTGCTGGGTACGGGGCTGGTGGCCGTCTACATCGCCGCCTGCCTCCTACTGCGAGTCTCCGAGATGGCGTCGTTGAAGGCAACAGTGCGCGCAAAGCTGCGACGATGAGCCAAGTACCATCCATACGTGTGCCGGCCCCCGGCTGGACACGACCCCTTCGCCGGGTCGCATTTAGAGGGGAGGACCCCGCATCATGAGTTCTGTCGAAGTGCCGTCCGTGGGTGACCTGCTCGCGGAGCGATACCGCCTCGAAGAGCACGTCGGAGGCGCGAACGGCCACCGCCAGCTGTGGCGGGGCGTCGACGTGCTCCTGCACCGCAGTGTCGCCGTGGTGCTGCGCTCCCCCGGCGGCGAGGCCGCCGCCCCCACCATGACCGCCGCCGTGGCCGCCTCGCGCACGCACGTCGACTCGATGGTCGACGTCTACGACGCGGTCGACGAGGGTCGGTTCGCCTACGTCGTCAGGGAATGGGTCAACGGCTCGTCTCTGCGCCACGTCCTCCAGCAGCGGCCGCTCCAGCCGACGCACGCGCTCGAACTGGTCGCGTCCGTCGCCGACGCGGTCGCCGCCCTCCACGAAGGCGGCGTCACCCACGGCGACCTCCATCCCGGTGCGGTGCT
Organism: Glycomyces tarimensis; assembly: GCF_054776215.1. Taxonomy (NCBI): domain Bacteria; kingdom Bacillati; phylum Actinomycetota; class Actinomycetes; order Glycomycetales; family Glycomycetaceae; genus Glycomyces; species Glycomyces tarimensis. The sequence goes on along the minus strand of NZ_BAAHCB010000020.1, from coordinate 8,776 downwards.
CCTGTCCGAGGACGACAGGGTCATGGTCACCGAGCCGCGCAACGAGCCCGGGCACACGCCCGTCGGCGACGTGCGCGCGCTCGGCGCGACCCTCTACGCCTGCCTGACCGGCTGCTGGCCGCGCGTCGTCCCCACCGAGGACACGGGTCTGCCGGACGCGCCCACCGACGAATGGGGCCGTCCGCTCGACGCCGGCGAGGTCGTCTCCAGCGTCCCCGACTCGCTCGGCCGCCTGACGAGCGACCTGCTCGACGCCGCCGAGGCCCCGCCGTCGGCCGCCGAGCTCGCCCTCGAACTGCGCAAACTCGCCGAGAGCGGCGGTGCCGGACCGCTCGAGGTCATGGGCACCGGCTCCTCCTCCAAGCCCGAGGCGCCCCCGGCCGGCATGAAGCGACTGGCGGTCGTCGCCGCGATCGTCGCCGTCGTCGTCTTCGCGGGCGTCGTCACCAGCGCCCTCCTGTGGGGCGGCGGTGACGACGAAGCGGGTTCGAACGAGAACGCGCTCGGCCTCACCGGCGACGACAGCAGCGCCTCCGAGGAGCCCTCGGAGGACGAGACCTCGGTCGCCGCGCCCACCGAGGCCGAGATCAGCGCCGACGACCTGCGCATCATCGACCCCGGCGGCGACCGCACCGAGCTCGAAGGCGTCGCGAACGTCGTCGACGGCAACGCCTCCACCGGCTGGTCCACCCAGACCTACAACAGCCCCGAGTTCGGCAACATCACCGGCAAGGACGGCATGGGCATCCTCGTCGACCTCGGCGAACCGATGGAGGTCGCGTCGGTCCGGGTCCAGATGACCAGCGCCGGCTCCTCGGTCGGCCTGCTCGGCGGCGACGAGGACTTCGGCGACGACTCCGCGGGCGACCGTGAGATCGTCGACTCGTACATCACGCTCACCGAACAGGTCGAGGACGCGGACACGAACATCGAACTCCAGGCCAGCGGCGATGCCACCCGCTACGTCGTGGTGTGGGTGACGAAGCTGCCGCCGTCGTCGGGTGGATATAAGATCACGATCAGCGATATCAACGTCTTCGTCCGGTAGGAACCCATGCCCGCCGCCCCGCGCCCGCCCGAACGCGGTTCGCCCAATGAGGCCGACCCCTCCGACGCCGAACTGCTGTCCCGTCACGTCTCCGGCGACCGGGACGCCTTCGGCGAGCTCTTCCGCCGCCACCGCGGGCGGCTGTGGGCGGTGGCGGTGCGCACCCTCGCCAATCCCGAGGACGCGGCCGAAGCGCTCCAGGACGCCATGATCAAGGCCTACCAGGCCGCCGGTTCGTTCCGAGGCAACTCGGCGGTCACCACCTGGCTGCACCGGATCGTCGTCAACGCCTGCCTCGACCGGATCCGCGCCGCCGGACGGCGCCCGACCGTGCCGCTGCCCGAGCAGGACGTGCGCACCTCGGACGACGGCGACCCGGCCGCGTCGGCGCTCAAGCTCACCGTCCACCGGGCCCTCGCGGACCTGCCGTTCGAACAGCGGGCCGTGCTCGTCTACATCGACATGCTCGGCTACCCCGTCGAGGAGGTCGCCGCGATCTTGAAGATCCGTCCCGGCACCGTCAAGTCCCGCGCCTCCCGTGCCCGCAGACGCCTGGCCGCGAGCCTGCCCGAGTTCGATCCCGCCGGCCCTCCCCTGCTCGGGAACCCGCCGGGCGGGCCCGGCGTCGAACCAGGAGCACCGAACGAGCACAGTCCGGTTCGAAAGGAGGGGGGACGATCATGAACGCGTGGCGCGACGATGAGGCCAAGACCGCGGGCCTGCTGCAGGCCGCCTCGGCCGAATACGACGACCTCCCGACCGACGTGGCCGGTCGGCTCGACAGGGTGCTCGAACAGCTGCCCTCGGCCGACACCCTCCACTCCGGCGAGGAGCCGGCCGCCGTGTCCTTGACCGAGCGGCTGCGCCCCAAGCGCCGCCGCTACGCCCTCGTGAGCGCCGCGGCGGCGCTGATCGTGACCGTCGGCGGCGTGGCCCTCGCCGTCCAGGTCGTCTCCGAAGCCGGCGGCGGCGATTCGGCGACCATGGCCGACCAGGAGGCCGCCGGGAGCCCGCAGGACGAGGACCTCGGCGCCGCGTCCGAAGCCGAGGAATTCAACGCCGAAGAGGAGCCGCAGGAGGTCGGCCCCGGGGACGGCGAATCGACCATGGACGTCGAGACCTTCGCGACCGGCACCGACTACGACGAGACCGCCGACCTGCTGAGCGCCCTGCGCCAGCTCGGCGGCGAGAGCACCGGCAGCGCCGTGCCCGAAGAGCTCGCCGCGCTCGCCGACGGCGGCGAACTGTGGCAGAACTGCCAGAACGCCCTCGCCCGGCGCTACGACGGCCTGGTCGTCGCGGCCGACTTCGCGCGATTCGAGACCGAGCCGGCGGTCATGGCGCTCCTCGTCTCCGACTCGGGCGAGATCGCCGTCGCCGTGGCGCCCGACTGCGCCCACGGCATCATCGACGAGCTGTTCTCCCAGCGGTAAGCCCGCCTCGCGACGTGAGACTGCGCACTTCAGGCTTCAATGCCTGTCACACGCCCGCCACAGGGACGCCCGCCGGAATTTCTGGTCAATAGGATGGCGTTGAAGCTGTCAGCCGCGGCGCCCAGCCGCGGCCCACGAGCTTCGCCACGAGTACGTCCCGACGCCGCGCTGGGACACAACGCCAATACACCGCTGAGGAGCACATTCCGGTGAGCGAAATACGCAACGTCATCATCATCGGCTCGGGACCGGCCGGCTACACGGCCGCGCTCTACACCGCCCGAGCCAACATGCGTCCGCTGGTCTTCGAGGGCTCCCAGTTCGGCGGCGCGCTCATGCAGACCACCGAGGTCGAGAACTACCCCGGCTTCCCCGAGGGCATCATGGGCCCCGACCTCATGGACCAATGGCGCAAGCAGGCCGAGCGCTTCGGCGCCGAACTCGTCTCCGACGACGTCACCAAGGTCGAGCTCACCGGCGACATCAAGAAAGTGTGGGTCGGCGACACCGAATACCAGGCCCGCTCGGTCATCCTCGCCACCGGTTCGGCCTACCGGTCCCTGAACGTGCCCGGCGAGTCCGAACTCATGGGACGCGGCGTCTCCGCCTGCGCCACCTGCGACGGCTTCTTCTTCCGCGAGCAGCACATCGCCGTCGTCGGCGGCGGCGACTCGGCGATGGAAGAGGCGACCTTCCTGACCAAGTTCGCCTCCAAGGTGACGATCCTCCACCGCCGCAAGGAGTTCCGCGCCTCCAAGATCATGGCCGACCGGGCGCTGTCCAACCCGAAGATCGAAGTCGAGTGGAACACCGTCGTCGAGCAGATCCTCGCCGAAGGCGGCAAGGTCGCGGGCGTCGAGGTGGCCGACACCGAAACCGGCGCGGGGCGCACCCTGCCCGTGACCGGCCTGTTCATCGCGATCGGCCACGACCCCCGCTCCGAACTGTTCGCCGGCCAGGTCGAGCTCGACGAGGACGGCTACGTCAAGGTCAACTCGCCGAGCACCAGGACCAACCTCAAGGGCGTCTTCGCCGCCGGCGACCTGGTCGACCACACCTACCAGCAGGCCGTGACCGCCGCCGGAACCGGCTGCGCCGCCGCGCTCGACGCCGAACGCTTCGTCACCAGCCTTGCCGACTAGAACCCACCTGCCCTAAACCAGAACAACAGGAGGATGCCCATGGGCGCCATCAAAGCAGTCAGCGACACCGACTTCCAGACCGAGGTGCTCGAGTCCGACAAGCCGGTCCTGGTCGACTTCTGGGCCGAATGGTGCGGCCCGTGCAAGAAGGTCGCTCCGGTGCTCGAAGAGCTCGCCGCCGAGTCCGACGCGATCGAGATCCGCAAGCTCGACACCGACGCGAACCCGGAGACCACTCGGAAGTTCCAGGTGATGAGCGTGCCGACCATGATCCTGTTCAAGGACGGGCAGCCCGCCGACCAGCTCATCGGCGCCCAGCCCAAGGCCGCCATCAAGCGCTTCCTCGAGAAGTAGCACCAGCACACCGAAGGGGGCCGAGCGCGCGCTCGGCCCCCTTCGCCATGCCGTCAAAAGAAGAGCGGTCCTCACCGGGGGCCGGGACGCGGCACGCCGGGCCGGTCCGACCGCGGCCGCACGATGCTCGGCTCGTCGGAGCCTTGGCCCTCGAAGAACTGCTCCAACTCGAAATCGTCGAGCTCGAACCACTCCACCGGCTCCGGCAGCTCCGCCTCGTCCGCGGACCGCTCGGTGCGGTCGACCGACGGGCGCACCTCCAGGCGCAGCCGCGGATACCGCGGGTCCGCGCGCACCGTCTTGAACCCGACCGAGCGGTAGAAATCCGCCGGCACCAGACACGCGTTGGACTCGCCGCGGGCATCCCCGAACGTCTCGACCGCGTAGATGCCCCGCCGCGCGACGTCCGCCGCCACCGTCTGCACCAACTGGCGCCCCAGCCCCGTCCCCGAATACGCCGGCTTGACATACGCCGTCATCAGCAGCACCGCGTCCGGCGACACCGGCCCCGACGGGAACTCCATCGACCTCGGCACGAACTTCGGCGACGCGTACGTGATGAACCCGGCGACCCGCTCGCCCTCGTAGGCGATCCTGCCGCACCCGCCCCACTCCAGCAGGGTCTGCGACAGCCACGCCTCCTTCTCCAGGCCAGGATCGCCCTCCTCGCCGGCCGACTCCGCGCACAGCGGCGACAGCTCCCAGAACACACAGGAGCGGCAACGCCGCGGAAGCGCGTCCAGCGAGTCGAGCGTGAGGTTCACCATGCGCCGATGCACCCCATCAGATTACGTCGAGCCGGTGTTCACATGATGGAAAACACGCACGTGCATCACTCCCTGTGCTAGTAGAGTGGGCCGATCGGCGTGTCAGCCCCGTAGGCTGATCATCAGCGCTTCTTACGCCATCGCGCGTTCGCATCGCACCGATCTCACAGACGCAGTTCCGTGCGCACAACAGACAGAAGGCCCGCGGGCGACGTCCGCGGACGATGAAGGCCCTTGAAGGAGGTCTCCGCGTGTCCGGTACAACGCTCGACGATTACACCGGTCGGTACGCATCCCGGGTTCACGGGATGGCACAGTCGGAGATCCGCGCACTCTTCTCGGTCGCGAACCGCCCCGAAGTCGTGTCGCTCGCCGGAGGCAACCCCTACACCGCCGCGCTTCCCATGGACGAGCTCGGCGAGATGTTCACGCGCCTGTTCGAGCAGAAGGGCGCCGAAGCGCTCGGCTACTGCCCCGGCCAGGGCAGCACCGCGCTGCGCGAGGCCCTGTGCGGCGTCATGGACCTGTCCGGCGTCCGCGCCTCGGCCGACGACCTCGTCCTCACCAACGGGGCGCAGCAAGGCCTCGACCTGCTCGCCCGCACCTTCCTCGACCCCGGAGACATCGTCCTCGCCGAAGGACCCACGTACGTTGGGGCGCTCGGCGTCTTCCAGGCCTCGCAGGCCGACGTCAGACACCTGCCGATGGACGACGACGGCCTCATCCCCGAAGGACTCGAACGGAAACTCGGCGAACTCGAACGCGAAGGACGCCGGGCGAAGTTCCTGTACACCGTCCCCAGCTACCAGAACCCGACCGGCGTCACCCTCTCTGAGGAACGCCGCGAGCGGATCCTCGAGATCGCCGAGGGGCACGGCCTGCTCATCATCGAAGACGACCCGTACAGCATGATCTCGTTCGACGGATCCCCGCCGGCGCCGCTGCGGGCACGCGCCGACCGCGGCGTGATCTACCTCGGCACCGTCTCCAAGATCTTCGCAGCGGGCCTGCGCCTCGGCTGGGTGCTCGCGCCACCGGCCGTGCGCGACAAGCTGCTGCTCGCCGTCGAGGCCTCCATCCTGTGCCCCTCGGCCCTCATCCAGGAGGCCACGCTGCGGTTCTTCACCGAGATGGAATGGCGCCAGCAGGTCAAGGTCTTCAGCACGCTCTACCGCGACCGGCGCGACGCGCTGCTGACCGCGCTCAGCGACTACATGCCCGAGGGCATGAGCTGGACGCACCCGGGCGGCGGCCTGTTCGTATGGGCCACGCTTCCCGAAGGGCTCGACTCCAAGGCGATGCTCCCACGCGCGTTGCAGGAACGCGTCGCCTACGTACCGGGCACCGGCTTCTACGCCGACGGCAACGGACGCAGGCAGATGCGGCTGAACTTCTCGACCCAGTCCGCCGAGTCGATCCGCGAAGGCGTCCGACGCCTGGCCGGCGTCGTCGCCGGCGACATCGAACTGCGCGACACGTTCGCCGGAGGAACCGCATGAAAGCAGGCGCAGCAGCAACAGACGTCCGCGTGCTCATCCTCGCCGGAGGCATGTCGTACGAGCACGAGATCTCGCTCAAGTCCGGCCGGCGCGCCGCCGCGGCGCTCCAGCGGCAGGGCATGGTCTGCGAGATCCGCGACCTCGACGGCGAACTGCTGCCGGCGCTCCAGGAATACCCGCCCGACGTCGTGCTGCCGATGGTGCACGGCGCCCCGGGCGAGGACGGCTCGCTTCGCGGTGTCCTCCAGTTGTCGAACATTCCGTTCGTGGGGACCGACGCCGTCGGGGCCAGGCGGGCCTGGAACAAGTCGACGGCCAAGGACCTGCTCCGCTCGGTCGGCGTGCCGACCCCGGACTGGACCACCATGCCGCGCCAGGCGTTCTCGGACTTCGGCGCCCGCAAGCTCCTCGATCGGATCTCGACCAAGATGGGCCTGCCGCTCGTCGTCAAGCCCAACTCCGGAGGCTCGGGGCTCGGCGTACACGCCGTCCACAAGGAAGACGACTTCCCTTCGGCGATGATGGGCTGCTTCTCATACTGCGACGAAGCGCTCGTCGAATCGTTCGCCGACGGGCGCGACATCGCGGTCGGAGTGGTCGACTTCGGCGACGGACCCGTGGCACTCCCGCCGGTGGAGATCTCGCCGCTGCACGGCGACTACGACTACGCCGCCCGGTACAACCCGGGAGCGACCCGCTGGACGGTCCCGGCCGACCTCGATCAGTCCGTGTCGACGCGCGTGGCCGAGATCGCGGTGTCGGTGCACGAGACTCTCGGGCTGCGGGACATGTCGCGAGTCGACCTGATGGTGGACGACGCCGGAGGAGTCCAGGTGCTCGAAGCCAATGTGGCACCGGGCTTGACCGAGACCTCGCTCTTGCCGATGGCGATCGAGGCGGCGGAAATGGACTTCGGTGAGACCTTGGCGAAGATGGTGCGGCTGGCGCTGGCACGCGCCTGATGTGACTCGAAGGCCGGGATGTTTCACGTGAAACATCTCGGCCTTGTTCGTGTCAGTCGTCCGTGAGCCATGCGGCGATGTACTCGAGGTTCATCCGCCACTCGTGGTCGTCGACCGGCGGCATGATCTCGTCCCACATGGTCATGAAGGGCCCCCGCAGTTGAAGATAGCCATGCGGCCGAGCGAGGAACCACTGTTGGAGATGAGCGGTGCCGTCGCCCCAGCGGTTGACGTGGACCTGGGCGACCGACTCGAGCGAGCGGATCGCCCGCTCCAGGCGCACGGTGAGGACGCCGAGTTCGGCGGCGTGCATGGTGGAGAGATCGCCGAGGTCCAGGTGTGCACGCGGTTCGAGGATCACGACGACAGGGAGGCCGCTCGGCGCGGGCGGGCTTTTGAGGCGCCAGCGTTCGTCGGTCCAGAGGTAGGCATCGTCGGGTGTATGGCATGCCGAGCACTGCTCTTGGCGGTCGCCGCGTCGCGGCGGCTCCGCGTCGACGGGAGCTTGGAGTGGTTTGAGGCGCATCTCTCCCTCGAAGGGAAAGGCGGGCCAGTTCACGAACGGAGGCAGGCCGGATCTGGCGCCGCTGGAGCGCGGGGTTCGCTGCTGCGAGTTCGGGGTCGGATGGGCTGGCTGGGGGCTCTGGCCGGAGGTACTCGCTGATGCCACCCCCGAAAGGTACCGCATTGCTGCGAGCCTGGAAAGCACCGGAATACACCTCTTGGTGAAGCTTATGCATCATTGGGTCGCAGGCTTCACCGGACGAGACCCGCACAAGGGGTTTGCATGGTGTAGATCATGGTCAAAGGCGCCTATTGACGACTGATAGTGACGTGCGCCCATATGGCGGGAAGGGACTGTCATCGGGGCCTTCGCGTAGGGCAAGCTGGTAGGCGTGCAAGCAACAGTGACTGATAGCTCCACGCCAGGGTTGTCGCCGGCAGACGGCGATGACATCTCGGTTCTGGTGGATCCGCCGGTCACCGCCGCGCTCGTCGATGAACTCAGCCACCTCTGGGTACGGGTCACGAACGCCGGCGGTTCCGTCGGGTTCATCCCGCCGGTGAACATCGACGAGGTTCGCCCTCACACCGTTTCCATTCTCGCGCGAGTGATCGACCAGACTGACACGCTGGTCGCTCTAAAGGAAGGAGCCGCCATTGTCGCTTGGTGTGTTCTCACATCAAACGACAGCCCGCCGAGGCAGGGATGGCGCACCATCCGCCACGTTCAGGTCGACCCGGATCGCCAAGGCAGCGGCCTTGGCGGGAAGCTCCTCGGAGCGGTTGATCGAGTGGCACGCGAAGCATTGAAGCTCGAGGCGCTCAGCCTCAAGGTCCGCTCGGGCACCGGTGCCGACGCCTTCTACAGGCGGCACGGGTTCACCGAGGTCGGTCGTCTCCCGCGCGCGGTGCGGGTGGCGGACGATGACTATCGCGACGACATCATCATGTGGCGCGAACTGAGCTAGTTTGGGACTGAGCCGCCCGGGCGATGAATCGGGCCGGTGCAAAGCCCGCAACATCATGGAGAAGGCGACTTCCCCGAATACGACTGACGCAAGAGTCGG
>NZ_BAAHCB010000019.1:141046-143845 GCF_054776215.1 Glycomyces tarimensis | reverse complement strand
CGCCGGGCCGCGCCGACGGTCCGTCCCATCCGCGAGCTGCCGCGCATCGGCAGCCCCGGCAGGCGCCTGCGGTTCGCCTCCGCGCTGGTGCTCATCCTTCTGCTCATCGCAGGGGGGCGCCTCATCCAGCTCCAGGTCACCGACTCCGCCGCGTACGCCGCCGACGCGCTCAACCAGCGGCTCGTCACCGAGCCGCTCCCCGCCTCCCGCGGGTCGATCCTCGACCGCAACGGGAACGCGCTGGCCTATTCGATCGAGGCGAACTACATCGCCGTCGACCCCACGCGCGTCGAAGCCGATCCGGCGCAGTTGGCCGCCGACCTCACGATGCTCCTGGGCCGTCCGGCCTCGGAACTCGAGCCGATCATCGCGACCGAGCAGACCCCGCAGGGCGAGGCGATCGAGTTCGCCTACCTCCAGCGCGGCGTCGACCTCGCCATCGGCGACAAGATCGCCGAGCTCGGCGACCCCGGAATCATCATCGGCCAGGACGAGCGCCGCGTCGTGCCCGGACACGACCTGGCCGCCAACGTCCTCGGCTTCACCGGCGGCGACAACGGCGAGGGCCTCGCCGGCCTGGAGGCCGGCTACGACGATTGGCTCAGCGGCACCGACGGCGAGGTCTCCTACGAGCGCGGCGGCTCCGGCCAACCCATCCCCGGCGCCTTCTACCGCGAGGAGGAGGCCGTACCGGGCAACGACCTCCAGTTGACCCTCGACGCCGACCTGCAATTCCAGGTGCAGAAGATCCTCGAGGCGACCGTCGAGGAGCACGACGCGACCTTCGGCTCGGCCATGGTCATGGAGGTCGAATCCGGCGAGATGCTCGCCATGGCCTCCACCCCGACCTACGACGCGGCCAACCCCTTCGACGTCGAGGACGAGGAGGTCTACCGCGACTACGCCACTCAGGCCACCTTCGACCCGGGATCGATCCACAAGGCCATCATCTTCGCGGCCGCGCTCGAGGAGGGCTGCATCGAGCCCGCTGGCACGCTGCCGGTGAGCCAGTCGATCAACAAGGGCGACACGGTCTACGAGGACACCTATCAGCACGGCGGGGCGACGCTGAGTCTCGCCGGAATCATCGCCCAGTCCTCGAACGTCGGCACCATCGAACTCGCCGACTGCCTCGGGCCCGAGAAGGTCTACGAGTACCAGCAGCGGTTCGGGCTTGGCCGGCCCACCGGCGTCGGCGTCGCCGGGGAGGCCTCGGGCATGCTCCTGGACCCCCAGCACTGGTCGGTGACATCGCCCGGCTCGATCCCGATCGGCCACGAGATCACGACCACGCTCATCCAGATGGCCGCGGTCTACGGCGCGATCGCCAACGACGGCGTGTACGTGCAGCCGACCCTGGTCGACAGCCTCATCGATGCCGACGGCGACGTCCAGGAGGACGACACCGAGCCCGCGACGCACCAGGTGATCTCGCCCGAGACCTCGGACGACCTCAAGTACCTGCTCCAGGCCCCGATCGCCGACGACACCGGCACCGGGCGGAACGCGGAGCTGGAGAGCTACCACCTCGCCGGCAAGACGGGCACCGGCAAGCTCGTCGAGGACGGGGAGTACGCGTCCGGCAACGTGGGCTCCTTCGTCGGCTTCGCGCCGGCCGAGGACCCGAAGTACGTCGTGGCCATCAGCGTGTACGACCCCGGCGGCGGGGGCGGCGGCTCCACCACCGGCGACGCGTTCAAGGAGATCAACGAATTCACCTTGAGCTACTTCGGAGTTCGGCCTTCCCAGGGCCCCGCTCCCGAGTTCGATGTGTGGGGGTGAGCCCGCTCCGAGCTCTATGCTCAGGGGAATGGCGATCCCGAGTCGGACGTTAGCATCTAAGGCGTCTAGAAGAAGGAGCCGATTGCTTTGAACGTTGACCCTTGGGCACTGTGCGACGTCCTCGCTGACCCTCCCGAGGCGCGAGGTGCGGTCCTGCTGCACTTCCTTGACGGGTTCATGGACGCCGGCTCGGCCGGTCGCGGCGTCGTCGACTACCTCTTCGACGAATTCGAGCACACGCCGGTGGCGTCGTTCGACGTCGACCAGCTCATCGACTACCGCTCCCGCCGCCCGAACCTGACGTTCGCCCTCGACCGCTGGTCGGACTTCGAGGCGCCGCAACTGGTCGTATACCTCATGCGCGACCGGTCCGAGCGGCCGTTCCTGCTGATGACGGGGCCGGAGCCGGACTTCGCCTGGGAACGGTTCGTGGACGCCGCCGAGGACCTCATCGACCACTGGAACGTACCGCTGACCGTCGGCTTCCAGGGCATTCCGATGGGCGTGCCGCACACGCGGGCGCTGGGCATGACGGTGCACGCCACCCGGCCCGAGCTGGTGTTCGACAACCGGCCGGTGTTCAACGAGGTGACCGTGCCCGGGAACGCCGCCGGGCTCTTGGAGTACCGGCTGGGGGAGTCGGGGCGCGACGCGCTCGGCCTGGCGGTGCACGTGCCGCACTACGTGATGCAGATGACCTACCCGGCCGCCACGATCAGACTGCTGGAGGGGATCAAGGAGGCCACCGGACTCGATCTGCCGGCAGATCCGGGCCTGGAAGAGGACCGGGTCCGCGTCGACGCGGACATCGCCGAGCAGGTGGCCGAGTCGGAGGAGGTCGCCGAGGTCGTGAAGTCGCTGGAGGAGCAGTACGACTCCTTCACGGAGGCGGCCGAGGCCGACGAGATGCTGCACGAGGGCAGGATGCCGACCGCGGAGGAACTGGGCGCCGCTTTCGAGCACTTCCTCGCCGAGCGCCAGAAGCGCGACGACGACTGATCGTCCCCGAAGCCGAAG
>NZ_BAAHCB010000019.1:93196-141002 GCF_054776215.1 Glycomyces tarimensis | reverse complement strand
GCGGAAGGCCGCCGCGTGGCGGCGCGCCCAGTCCTCGAACGTGCGCGGGCCCCGGCCCAGCACTCGTTCGACCTCGGGACTGATCCGCCGCTCCGCCTCATTGGGACTCCCGATGACGTCGAGGGAGGCCTCCACGACGTCTTCCGGCCAGAACCGGAGGAGTTGCTGCCGGGCTTCGTCACGGGTCTGCTCGATGAACTCCACCGCTTCGCCGATAGCGGCGGCGATGGCCCGTGTCTGCCCGCGGGGCGTGACCGGCTCCGGGCCGCTCAGCAGGTAGGCCTCGCCCTCGTGGCCATGCTCGGTGAGGGTGGCGGCCGCGACTTCGGCGATGTCGAGCGGGTCGATGACCGGCAGGCCCACGTCGCCGAAGGGCGCGGCGATGCGGCGTTCGGTGCGCACCGATTCGGCCCACAGGAAGGCGTTGGAGGCGAAGCCGCCAGGACGCAGGATCGTCCACTCCAGACCCGACTCGGTGACGGCGTCCTCGATAGCCCGTTGCGACGCATCGAGTCTGGTGACGGCACGCTCAGAGGAGAGCAGCACGACCCGCCCGACCCCCGCGGCCTTGGCGGCCTCGAGTACGGGGACGGCATCCAGCCGCGGATCGCGGGTGAGCAGGAAAAGCGACTCGGCGTTCGCGAAAGCCGATTCCAAGGTCTCGGGTTCCGACAAGTCGGCCCTGCGGTGGGTGACTCCGGCGGGGAGCTCGGCGTCGCCGCGGGACACGGCGGTCACCGCGGCTCCTCGTGCGGCGAGGGCGGCGACCAGTGGGCGGCCCACGTTTCCGGTGGCTCCGGTGACAACGATCATCTCGGATTCCTTTCGGTTTCGGTGTGGATCCCAAGGTAGAACCAAGACTTACTTTCGGGAAGGACGTACCTGAAGGTAAGCTCATGACATGTCGGGAGGAGAACAGCCCAGGGCATGGGCCCCGCCGGACGGCAGTGAGGTCTTTCACTCGAACTGCCCCGCAAGGCAAGTGCTCGACCACATCACCAGTCGCTGGGGCATCTGGGTGCTGCTCGCCTTGCGCGAGCGCGAATTGCGGTTCTTCGAGCTCCGCGAGCGCATCGAGGGCATCAGCGAGAAGATGCTGTCGCAGACGCTGCGCACGCTCGTGCGCGACGGCCTGGTCTGGCGTGAGGTCGAGCCGTCAGTGCCGCCTAAAGTCACCTACGGACTCAACGAGGTCGGCCGCGGCACCGCCGACCGCCTCGTGGACATGTTCGACTGGATCCGGGGGAACGCCGACCAGATCTGCCGGAACCAGAGCCGGTACGACGAGAGCGCTTGACGCCTCCGAAGCCGGCCGAGCGCTCCCGTCCCGAGCCTTATCAGTCCGCGTCCAGGAGGAGCTTCGCGGCCACTTCCGCCCCGTCGGGCCTGATCTCGGCGGCCACCTGCCGCGCTCGGGTCCTGGTCCGGGGATCCAGTGCCGTTTCGAGCGCGGCCGACAGGGTCGCGACGGTCGGCGTCGGGCCGTCGTGGGCGGCGCCGATGCCGAGCCCGGCGACTCGGCTCGCCCAGTACGGCTGGTCCGCTATCTGGGGCACCACGACTTGCGGCGCGCCGGCCGCGGCGGCCGTCGTGGTCGTGCCCGCGCCGCCGTGGTGCACCACTGCCGCCACTCGGCCGAAGAGCTTCCGATGGTTCGCCTCGCCGACGGCGAAGCCGTCCTCCCCCTCCTCGATCAGGCCCACCTCGGCCCAACCGCGCGAGACGACGACGCGGCGGCCGTGGGCTCGGACGGCCTGGACGGCCGCCTGGGCGGCGTGCTTGGCGGTGTCCCAAGGCATGCTGCCGAAGCCGACGTACACCGGCGGCGTGCCCGCGTCGAGGAACGCCTCCAGGTCGTCGGGGAGGGCGCGCTCGTCGGGCAGGAGCCACGCGCCGGTCTGCTCGACCTCGATGTCCCCGTGCCACGGATCGAGAACCGGATCGGTCGCCAGCCACGGCCGGTCGCCGAAGACCCAGTCGCGGACGTTGTCCACCGGCGGCAGGCCGACCGCAGCCCGGCCGGTGTTCACCGCCGGGCCGAAGAGCTCGTTCTTGAACTGGACGTCCAGGTCCCACAGCACCCGATTGTCGGTCACGTCCGGCGGGAACGGCCGGCCCGGCAGCGCGATCGGCGCCCTGTCCGGCGAGGGCAGGATGACCTGCTGGAAGGTCGCGAACTTCGATCGGATGCCCAGCTTCTCGGCCGCGGACAGCGCTCCGGCCGCGGCCGGCCACAGACCGGTCGCCACCAGCACGTCACAGCCCTCGGCCGCCGCGGTGACCCCTTCGAGCTCACTCGCCATCAGGATCGCCGCGGTCTCGGGCACGGACCGCCGCGGCCCGCTCGCCAAGTCCCGCGCCGAGGGACCGACGGGCGCCATCGGCACGCCCACCTCACCGAGCCGCCGCTCGAAGTCGTCGTCGGGCGGCGCGCACACCAGTACTTCCGCGCCGCGAGCCAGCAATTGTACCGCGAGTCCCGCGAGCGGTTCGACATCCCCGCGCGAGCCGTACGTCGACAGCAGTACACGCATGCTGTTTCCCCCAATGGTGGTGAGATCTGGTTTCGCCGACTGATTCTGCACCACCGTTGACCTGCGAGAATCGAGCCGGTGTGGGTCTTCTCGAAACCGATGCGCTATAAACTGAAGTGGGTTCGAGAACGGCCTTCCTCCTTTGCTTCACGGAGGTCGTTGCAACCTTGGTGAGTTCATTCGCCGCGCCACCGCTCGTAAAGAGCGGCTCGCGTGCCGCAGCATGTCGATGCCGGCTCGAAGGACGAGCGACGATCCAGTGAGCACCCGAGCACCCGAGCACCAGCGCTCTGCCCGGTCTGCGCTCGCGAGTGACCAGCGCGGTCGTAGCTCTCGCTCGCCCTCGAATCCGTAGACGATCGTCGCGTGTCGTACGCGAGCGCGATGGCGCCCGCGCTATCGCGCCGTTGCCGCGTTGCGTGCGGCGAGCTGTGCGAATGCCGCGGTCAGTTCTGGCGGGGCGATCACGTCGATGTCCGTGTCGAAGCGCCCCAGGGACGCGGCGAGCGCCACCCAGGACCAGGAGCCGGCGGTGTAGCGGCACCGGTCGGCCCCGAGGGCCTCGACGGTGCCGTCGCCGGCGAACGGGAGCACGGCGCCCGCGGGGAGGTGCAGGACGACGGTGCCGGTGCACGGCCAGGTGTCGACATGGTCGGAGCCCTTGAACCGTGCCGAGACGTAGTCCTGCGCGCTGCCTTCGGGGATCTCGCGCGGAGTGAACCGGGGCTCGGGCCCCGCCGTCCGGCGGGGCCCGTCGCGTTCGCCTTAGTTGCCGTGCTTGGCGCGGGAGGCGGCCCGGCCGCGCTCCTTCTGGTCGAGCACGACCTTGCGGATCCGCACCGTCTCCGGCGTGATCTCGACGCATTCGCCGTCGCGGCAGAACTCCAGCGCCTGCTCCAGCGAGAGGGCCCGCGGCGGCACCACGTTCTCGGTGGAGTCGGCCGCGGCGGCGCGCATGTTGGTGAGCTTCTTCTCCTTGGTGATGTTCACGTCCATGTCGTCCGCGCGCGAGTTCTCGCCGACGATCATGCCCTCGTAGACCTCGGTGCCCGGCCCCACGAACAGGATGCCGCGCTCCTGGAGGTTGATCATCGCGAACGCGGTGACCTGCCCGGCCCGGTCGGCGACGAGCGACCCGTTGTTGCGGGTGCGCAGCTCGCCGAACCACGGCTCGTGCGCCTCGAAGATCGAGTGGGCGATGCCGGTGCCGCGCGTCTGGGTCAAGAACTCGGTGCGGAAGCCGATCAGGCCGCGGGAGGGCACCAGCCACTCCATGCGGACCCAGCCCGAACCGTGGTTGGTCATGGTCTCCATGCGGCCCTTGCGCGAGGCCATCAGCTGCGTGATCGCGCCCAGGTGCTCCTCGGGGGAGTCGATGGTCATCCGCTCGACGGGCTCGTGGATCTTGCCGTCGATGACCTTCGTGACGACCTCGGGCTTGCCGACGGTCAACTCGAAGCCCTCGCGGCGCATCTGCTCGACGAGGATGGCCAGCGCCAGCTCGCCGCGTCCCTGGACCTCCCAGGTGTCGGGGCGCTCGGTGGGCAGCACCCGCAGCGACACGTTGCCGACCAGTTCGCGGTCGAGCCGGTCCTTGACGAGGCGCGCGGTGACCTTGTGGCCCTTGCCGCCCTTGCCGACCAGCGGGGAGTTGTTGGTGCCGATGGTCATCGAGATGGCCGGCTCGTCGACGGTGATGAGCGGCAGCGCCACCGGGTTCTCCGGGTCGGCGAGGGTCTCGCCGATCATGATGTCGGGGATGCCGGCGATGGCGCAGATGTCGCCGGGCCCGGCCTTCTCGGCGGGCACGCGGGTGAGCGCCTCGGTCATCATGAGCTCGGTGATGCGGACGCTCTGGATCGAGCCGTCGCGCTTCATCCAGGACACGGTCTGGCCCTTGCGCAGCTCGCCTTGGGCGACGCGGCACAGCGCGATGCGGCCGAGGAAGTTGTCGGCGTCGAGGTTGGTGACGTGGGCCTGGAGCGGGGCGTCCTCGTCGTACTCCGGCGCGGGCACGTGGTCGAGGATCGTGTCGAAGAACGGCTTGAGGCTGTCGGAGTCGTCGGGGACGGTGCCGTCCTTCGGCTGGTTCAGCGAGGCGACGCCGTCGCGGGCGCAGGCGTAGACGATCGGGAACTCGATCTGGTCCTCGTCGGCGTCCAGGTCCAGGAACAGGTCGTAGGTCTCGTTGACGACCTCGGAGATGCGGGCGTCGGGCCGGTCGGTCTTGTTGATGCACAGGATGACCGGCAGCCGCGACTCCAGGGCCTTGCGCAGCACGAAGCGCGTCTGCGGGAGCGGGCCCTCGGAGGCGTCGACGAGGAGGACGACGGCGTCGACCATCGACAGGCCGCGCTCGACCTCGCCGCCGAAGTCGGCGTGGCCGGGCGTGTCGATGATGTTGATGACCATCGGCGAGCCGTCGACGGGGTTGGCGTAGTGGACCGCGGTGTTCTTCGCGAGGATCGTGATGCCCTTCTCACGCTCGAGGTCCATCGAGTCCATGACCCGGTCGTCGACCTCGAGTCCTTCGCGGAACGCCCCGGCCTGTTTGAGCATGGCGTCGACGAGCGTGGTCTTGCCGTGGTCGACGTGGGCGACGATGGCGATGTTTCGCAGATCAGAGCGTATTGACACGCAGGCAATTGTCTCCTAAGCGCGCACCGGAAGCTCGGTCAGGCCACGTGATGGCCGACACGGCTGCCCGAGACGGGCCCGGCCGGCGGTTCCCGACGGAACACTCATTGCAGAGTGAACCTCACATTCAGCTTTCAACTGACAGAAAGACGACAGACTTCGTACCCTCGGTAGTCATGGGCGTATTGAACGTATTCTTCCGCTTCGTAATGGTCCTGGCGCTGGCCGCGAGCGCGATGCTGTCCGGCGCCCTGCCCGCATACTCCGAGATCAGCGGCGCGACCGTCGCCACCACCGGCGGCGGCGTCAACGTCCGCTCCGGACCCGCGACCGACCAGAAGGTCGTCGACACGCTCGCCGACGGCGCGAACCCCGCCGTCTACTGCAAGGTCCGCGGCGAACACGTCAGCGGCCATGTCCGCGACTCGTCCACGTGGCTGCGCATCGGCACCGACAAGTGGATCAGCCACGCGTACATCCGCTGGTCCGAGCGCAATCCGCACCTGCCCTGGTGCGCCATGGCCACGCAGAACGCCACCTACGCCAAGGTCACCTCCGGCGGAGCCGACCTCAACATCCGCGCCGCCGCGGACTCCGGCGCGAACCGCCAGGGCACCTACCCCGACGGCACCGTGCTGCGCGTCGCCTGCCAGGTGTGGGGCCAGTCCGTCGACGGCCGCGTCACCGAGACCAACGTCTGGTACCGCGTCGGCGACCAGCGCTACGTCTCGGCCGCCTACGTCAAGTGGACGGCGGGAGAGCCGTGGCTGCCCTGGTGCGGCCAGGACCCGCCGAGCGTCCCCAAGGGCGGCAACCAGGGCTTCATCGACCGGCACGCCGAATCGGCGCAGGCCAGCGAGCGCGCCACGGGCGTGCCCGCCTCGGTCACGCTCGCCCAGGCGATCCTCGAGACCGGATGGGGACAAGGCGCGCTCGCCCGCGAGGACCACAACCTCTTCGGCATGAAGTGCTTCGGCTCGCCCGGCGACCACGCCATCGGCTGCCGCGACTACGGCACCTTCGAGTGCAGCCCCACCGGAGGGTGCTTCGACATGGACGCCACCTTCCGCGCCTACGACAACGTCGGCGACTCCTACCGCGACCACGGGGACCTGCTCTCCGGCTGGTCGCGCTACGCCAAGGCCATGGAGCACCGGGACGACCCCGACCGGTTCGCCCGGGAGATCCACAAGGCCGGCTACGCCACCGACCCGAAGTACGCCGACAAGCTCATCGGCCTGATGCAGCAGTACGACCTCTACCGCTACGACTCGTGAAGCTCACGTGAGGCGCGCCTCACAACAGGCGAGGAATCCCAGCTGGGCACCGGGTAGCCTCGGTGGGAGGCCCGCATCGACCAGCGGGCCTCCCCAACCTGTCGGACCCGAAGGTTAGATTCCCACGGTGGCCAACGAGCAGCTTCAATCCACTTCCCAGCGAACGCCCGCACCCCTGTCGTCGGGGAACATCGTCGTGCGCGGCGCCCGCGAGCACAACCTCAAGGACGTCGACCTCGACCTGCCGCGCGACTCCCTGATCGTCTTCACCGGCCTGTCCGGTTCGGGCAAGTCCTCCCTGGCCTTCGACACGATCTTCGCCGAGGGCCAGCGCCGCTACGTCGAGTCGCTCTCGGCCTACGCCCGCCAGTTCCTCGGCCAGATGGACAAGCCCGACGTCGACTTCATCGAGGGCCTGTCCCCAGCCGTGTCGATCGACCAGAAGTCCACCTCCCGCAACCCGCGCTCGACGGTCGGCACCATCACCGAGATCTACGACTACCTGCGCTTGCTCTACGCCCGCATCGGCGTCCCGCACTGCCCCCAGTGCGGCGAGCCCATCGGCAGCCAGACGCCGCAGCAGATCACCGACCAGATCATGGCCCTGCCCGAGGGGACCCGCTTCCAGGTCCTCGCCCCGGTCGTGCGCCGCCGCAAGGGCGAGTTCGTCGACCTCTTCAACGACCTCCAGCAGCAGGGCTACGCCCGCGCCCGCGTCGACGGCCAGGTCTACACGCTCACCGACGTGCCGAAGCTCAAGAAGCAGGAGAAGCACGACATCGAGGTCGTCGTCGACCGCCTGGTCGTCAAGCCCTCCTCGGTCCAGCGCGTCACCGACTCGGTCGAATCGGCGCTGGCGCTCGCCGACGGCGTCATCGAGCTCGACTTCGTCGACCTCGCCGAGGACGACCCGGGCCGCCGCCGGCGATTCTCCGAGAAGCTCGCCTGCCCCAACGACCACCCGCTCGCACTCGACGAGCTCGAGCCGCGCACGTTCTCCTTCAACGCCCCCTTCGGGGCCTGCCCGGTCTGCCACGGACTCGGCATGCGCAAGGAGGTCGACCCGGAGCTGGTCATCCGCGACCAGGAGGCCTCCATCCGCGACGGCGCGCTCGCGCCCTGGTCGTCGGTCGGCATGGGGGACTACTTCCTGTACCAGATCGTGGCGCTCGGCGAGGTCGTCGGCTTCGATGTCGACACCGCCTGGGCCGACCTGCCCGACCGCGCCCAGAAGGCCGTCCTCTACGGCTACGACGGCACCCTCCAGGTCTCCTACCGCAACAAGCGCGGCCAGAAGCGCTCCTACGAGACGCGCTTCGAGGGCCTCGTGCCGTGGGTCGAGCGCCGCCACCACGAGACCGACTCGGAGTGGACGCGCGAGAAGTACGAGCAGTTCATGCGCGAGATCCCGTGCTCGACGTGCGGTGGCGCCCGCCTCAAGCCCGAGGTCCTCGCCGTCACCGTCGAGGGCAGGTCGATCTACGACGTCTGCGACCTCTCCATCAGCGAGTGCTCGCGCTTCTTCGCCGACCTCGAGCTCTCCGACCGCGACACCATGATCGCCGCGCCCATCGTCAAGGAGGTCACCGCCAGGCTCCAGTTCCTGCTGGACGTCGGCCTCGACTACCTCACGCTGGCTCGCTCCGCCGGAAGCCTCTCGGGCGGGGAGGCCCAGCGCATCCGCCTGGCCACGCAGATCGGCGCCGGCCTCGTCGGCGTCCTCTACGTCCTCGACGAGCCCTCCATCGGCCTCCACCAGCGGGACAACAACCGGCTCATCGGCACCCTCGAACGCCTGCGGGACCTCGGCAACACGCTCATCGTCGTCGAGCACGACGAGGACACCATCCGCGTCGCCGACCACATCGTCGACATCGGCCCGGGCGCCGGCGAGCACGGCGGCTCGGTCATCTACTCCGGCCCCGTCGAGGGCCTCACCGACGCGCCCGGCTCCATCACCGGCGACTACGTCGCGGGCCGCCGCCACATCGAGGTCCCGGCCGCGCGCCGCGCCCCCTCGCACGACCGCGAGCTCGTGGTCAGGGGCGCGCGCGAGAACAACCTCAAGAACATCGACGTGGCCTTCCCCATGGGCTGCATGGTCGCCGTCACCGGCGTGTCGGGCTCGGGGAAGTCCACGCTCGTCAACGAGATCCTCTACAACACGCTCGCCGCCGAGATCAACGGCGCGAAACTCGTCGCCGGCCGCCACCGCACCATCACCGGCGTCGACGGCGTCGACAAGGTCGTCGGCGTCGACCAGTCGCCCATCGGGCGCACCCCGCGCTCGAACCCCGCCACCTACACCGGCGTGTTCGACAAGGTCCGCAAGCTCTTCGCGGGCACGCCCGAGGCGAAGGTGCGCGGCTGGGGACCCGGCCGGTTCTCCTTCAACGTCAAGGGCGGTCGCTGCGAGGCCTGCGGCGGCGACGGCACGCTCAAGATCGAGATGAACTTCCTGCCGGACGTGTACGTGCCGTGCGAGGAATGCGTCGGCGCCCGCTACAACCGCGACACGCTCAAGGTCCACTACCGAGGCAAGACCATCTCCGACGTGCTCGACATGCCGATCGAGGAGGCCGCCGACTTCTTCGAGCCGATCCAGTCGATCCACCGGCACCTCAAGACCCTCGTCGACGTCGGCCTCGGATACGTGCGGCTCGGCCAGCCCGCGCCCACCCTCTCCGGCGGCGAGGCGCAGCGCGTCAAGCTCGCCTCCGAACTCCAGAAGCGCTCCACCGGCAAGACCGTGTACATCCTCGACGAGCCCACCACGGGCCTGCACTTCGAGGACGTGCGCAAACTCCTCGGCGTGCTCGACGGCCTGGTCGACAAGGGCAACACCGTCATCACCATCGAGCACAACCTCGAGGTCATCAAGTGCTCCGACTGGGTCATCGACCTCGGCCCCGAGGGCGGCGACAAGGGCGGCGTGCTCGTCGCCGCCGGCACGCCCGAAGAGGTCGCCGACATCGAGGCCAGCCACACCGGCGCCTACCTGCGCCCACTGCTGGGCATGGAGGGCAAGGGCAACGGCGACGGCCCCGCGGCGCGGCGCGCCAAGTCGGGCAACGGCCGCAAGACCAAACGGTGATCGCCTGACCGTGTCGTCGTCGGCGAACGCCGTCGGCGCGTGCGAGCATCGGCGTCATGCTCATCGCAGGGGCGGCCGCCGCCGCGATCCTCGTCAGCCCGGGCCTGCGCTGGTGCGTGGCCCTCGCCACCGGGCGACACGCCGGGCCCAGATCGATCGCCGCGGTCGCACTGGCCGCGGCGCTCCTCATCGTGTGGCGTGCCGACGGCGCGCTGCACGCGGTCGCATTGGCGCTGGTGGCGTCCGCCGGGATCGTCGCGGCGTGGGTCGACGTCTATGAGCGGCGGCTCCCCGACGCGATGGTCCTCCCGGTGTATCCCGCGGTCGCGGCCCTGCTCCTGGCCACCGCCGATCCCGACGCGATGCTGCGTGCGGCGGTCTGCGCGGCGGCGGGCATGGCCGTGTTCGGCGCTGGCTGCGCGTCGGGGCAGTTGGGCTTTGGCGATGTGAAGCTTGCGGGACTGCTCGGTCTCGTACTCGGCTGGGCGTCCTGGCACGCCGCCGTCCTCGCCTTGGTCGCGACCATGGTCATCGGCGGTTCGCAGGCAATGGCAGCGATCGCATCGCGACGAAGCGAACTCCCTTTCGGACCGGCGATGCTGCTCGGAGCGGCTGCCGCCTTGACGACTGCCAATATGGATATTCCTCACTAAAAAGGTATTGGAAAATAAAAGCCGTGACACGCAGCAAGTCCCATGAAATCAGGCCAAAAATGCATATAGTCATGTTCGGTTCTGCAATCGGGACCGACCATCGAAATCGAAATCGATTCAAGGGAGCGTTCATGCTTCGTAAAGCTCTTCAGGGTGCCGCGGTCGCCGGTGCCTCCGTTGCCCTGGCCGTCAGCGCAGCCTCGCCTGCCATGGCCCAGACCGAGTACGAGTACAGCCCCGCCGACTTCGGCGGCATCAACATCCTGTCGAACCTCTGCATCGACGTCAAGGAGATCGTCTACCTGGTCGACGTCGAGGTCCTCACCAGCGACGGCACCAACTGCGACTTCGTCGACAGCACGGTCCACGCCAACGGAAACGACGTGGACTTCGACGGCAACGGCCGCGGCTGGCACCACAAGGACAAGTGGCACGACGACTAGGTCGTGAATGAGAGGACGGGGGGCGGCCCAAGCCTGGGCCGCCCCCCGTTTCCCGTCACCGCTCAATCGGCGGTGCGGGCCGCCGTCACCTCATCCGGCGATGCAGATCACCGATGACGGCGCCACGGCCGTCCGGGCGTCCTTGCCGCCGATGAAACCGAAGGAGTACTCCCCGCCCGGCTGGAGCGGGAAGCCCCCGCCGAGGTTCGTCGCCGTCACCACATGGCCCTCCTTGGCCACCTCGGCGCTCCAGTGGCGCTCGATCGACTGCCCGGTGGGCAGCGCCCACCGCACCGTCAGGTCACTCAGCGGCTCGTCGCCGGTGTTGGTCACCACGACCTGTGCGTTGAAGCCGTCCGTCCACGAGCCGTTGATCTGGTACTCCACCTGGCACGAGCGGGCCGCCGACGTCGCCGTCCGCTCGGCGGCGAAGTTCGCGATCCACGCGAGCGGCGCGTTCCAGTTGATCGTCAACTCGTTGGTCGCCCACGAGCCGATGTCGTCGATGTAGCACCACTGCGGTTCGCAGTCGGTGAGCCACCGCTGCGCCACCGGGTCCCATGTAGAGGTCACCGTGTTCGGGCCTCCGGCGAGGGTGCCGTCCGGCGGGTTCGGCAGGTTCGGGTCGAGCTGGTTGGCGTACCAGCGGCTGTGCTGGTTCTGCGAGAAGTGCGTCCCGTAACCGGTCACATAGGAGTTGTTGAGCGCGTTGCGGCCCAGGATGTAGTCGAAGCCGGCCAGCACCCCGTCGCGGAAGCGCTGCTCCCCGGTGAGGTCGTAGGCGGTGCCGACGACGGTGAGCGCGTTGAGCACGAGGCTGTTCGAGCCCCAGTCGAAGTTGCCGTCCTCCCCGTAGGTGAGGTCCCAGGGGTTCGAGGCCTGCTTGGCCAGGTAGGCCTCGGCGGCGGCGACGACCTGGTCGGCGACCGCGTCGCGGCCGGGCAGGTCGTTCGGAACCAGCGCCAGGTCGATCTTGGCGAGGCCGGCGACCTGGGGCCATGAGATCGGATAGTCGAACACGTCCCCCTCGTGCAGCTCCGATGCCAGGACCTGGTCGGCGTAGGCCTGTTCGCCGGTGGTGATGTAGAGCTCGGCCGCGGCCCAGTAGAACTCGTCTTCGAGCACGCTGTCGCCGTACCCGCCGCTCCCGGCCGGGATGCCTTCCTGCGCGAGCATGTCCGGGTTCGCCACGGCAGCGTCCCAAGCGGTCTCGGCGGCGTCCAGGCACTGCGAGGCGAAGTCCGCGTCATAGGGCGCGAAGAGCCTGGCGCACTGGGCCGCTGTGGCGGCCAGGTTCAACGTCGCCGCCGTCGAAGGCGGGCCCAGGTAGCGCGGCTGCGGGTCGTCCGCCGGCATCAGCGGCAGGCCGGTCCAGCTCTCGTCGCTCATCTTGTGGTGCGCCATCCCGGCGAGCTCCTCGCCGGCGGGAACCTGCATGCTCATCAGGAACTCCATCTCCCAGCGGGCCTCGTCGAGGACGTCGGGGACGCCGTCGCCGTGCTCGGGGATGCGCAGGCTTCCGTCGGCCAGGCGAGCCGGTTCGCCGGTGGGGGAGTGGAGGGCCCGCTCGTAGATCGCCATGAGCTGGGCGACCGAGATGCCGCCGTTGACCACGTACTTGCCGTGGTCGCCGGCGTCGTACCAGCCGCCGGACACGTCCAGGGAGTAGTCGCAGGTGCCCGGGTAGCAGGGGACGTCCAGGTCGCCCTGGTTCGGCGCGACACCGACGTGCCCGGCCTCGCGGCCGTATCCCGGTGCGATCGCGTCGTCGATGGCGATGCCCGAGCGCTGCGGGTAGTAGAACGACATGGCGTCGACGGCCATCTGGCCGTAGGCGTCGGCACCGATGCCGAACGGATAGGACGTCTCGCCGTCGGCGGTGAGCGTGAAGCCCTCGCCGGCGCCCGTCACGTCCGAGAAGTCGATGGTGTGGACCGACTGCCCGGAGGTGGCGTCGGCCCCGTGGACCGTCGTCTCACCGCCGGCGACGACCGCGCCTTCGGCGTCGTGGAGTTCCCAGGGCAGCGGCTCGGCGGCGTCGGCGACCACGGTGGCGCGCTTGGGTCCGTCCGGCAGGTAGCCGACCTGGTTGACGCGCACGCGCGGACCGGTGTCGGGATCGTAGGTCGGTGGTTCGGCTCCGGTGAGCAAGGAGACCTCCGAGAGGCAGAGTTGCCACGGGTCGGCGTGGCGGCCGATCTGGAACGCCAGCTGCGCGTCCGTCCAGTCCTCATTGGCGGTGAAGGAGTAACTGTACTGCTGGGCCTCGACGTCGAGGAGCGGGAACTCCTCCAGGGCGGTCGGCCACGGGTCGACATCGCGCTGCACGAGCGCGCGGACGCTCACCGGGGCCGAGGCGCGCGCGGTGAAGTTGAGCTCGTAGGACTCGCCGGCGGCCAGCGGCAGGTCGTTCTGGCCGATGATGGCGTCCCACGGGTTCGACGTGCCTCCCGGCACGTCGAGGCACCATTCGCCGTCGGCGACCGCGCCGGTGAGGTTGGCGGTGGACCACCAGCCGTCGGTGCCGGCGGAGAAGTCGCCGTTGACGAGCAGATCGGTCGGCTCTTCGTCTTGTGCATAGGCGGTGGTGACGGCGATGGTCGAGAGTGCCAGGGCCCCGACGGTCGCGGACGCGAGCAGTGCGCGGCGTGGTCTTCGGGCGGGTAGGAATGGCATGGTGTCCCCTTCAGAGACTTGGGAGCGATACCACGCACATCCTGGCATTGAAACGTATGGATGTCAATAGGGGTTCATCGCGAGGCGGGCGGACCACTGGTGCCGCGAATGAGCAGCTTCGACTCCAGTTTGAGATAGGCACCGGCCTCGCGGACGCCGCGGAGCTGCTCGTCGGCCGCCTGGACCGCCAGGTGGGCGAGCCTCGGAACGTCCTGGCGGACGGTGGTCAGGTCGATGTGGCTGAGTCCGGCGATGTGGCTGTCGTCGTAGCCGACGATCGAGACCCGCTCGGGGATCTTGACTCCGGCGCGGGTGAAGACGTCGAGCAGACCGATGGCGCACTGGTCGTTCGAGGCGAACACGGCCGTGGGCAGCGCCCGGTCCCCGGCGAGCATCGCGCGGGCGGCGTCGCCGCCGGCCTCCTCGGTGTGGTTGCCGGGGATGACGCGGATGTGGTCGGCCAGTCCGTGCGCGCGCATCGCGTCGCGGTAGGCGCGGCGGCGCTCGGGCCCGCCGGGGCGCGAGCCGCCGTCGACGTGGACGATGTCGCGGTGGCCCAGGTCGACGAGGTAGTCGACGACCTCGCGGGCGCCGGGCCGATCGTAGGAGGTCACGACGTCGACGGGGAGGTCCTTGAGGTGGCGGCCGACGATGACGGTGGGGATGCGCCGGCCGATCTCCTCGATGTCCGGGTCGGGGATGATCGGTCCGCACAGCAGCAGCGCCTCGCTGCGGTGCCCGATGAGGGCCTCGATGGCCTTGTGCTCGTCGCGAGTCGGCACCGCGGCGCTCAGCACCAGGTCGTAGCCGAGCTCCTCGGCCGCGGGATGGATCGCCTCGACCAGGTCGACGTGGTAGGGGTTGCGCGGGGTGAAGAGGATGCCGAGGACCTTGCTGCGTCCGCGCGCGAGCAGTCGCGCGGCGATGTCCGGGCGGTAGCCGAGCTCGGCGGCGGCCTCGAAGACCCGTTCGCGCGTCTCGGGGCTCGCGCCGGGCTGCCCGCGGAAGACGAGGGAGACGAGCGCGCGGGACACGCCGACGCGGGCGGCCACGTCGGCCATGGTCGGCTTCCGCGACCGCTGTGCCGGGGCGCGGTCGGGTTGGTTCAGGGGGTCCAGGGGGGTCATGGCGCCGTCATCCTTCCGATGCAAACATATTGAGATTTTTAGTACCGAATCCTTGACTGAGGTCCGTGGTCCGTGTCATTCTAACCCCACTAGCGCGCTCTAGTAGCGCGCTCTATAACGAAGTGAATCCACATATGCCTGTCTACTATGCATATGTCTTGTTCATCCGAAATTCATGGGGAGGCGATGTTGGCTCCGCAGCCGCAGGCCGTCCACGGTGACCCGCCGTTCGACGTGATCACCATGGGACGCGTGGGGGTCGACCTCTACCCGGCGCAGACCGGCATCCGCCTCCCGGAGGTGACGGCGTTCAACAAGTACCTGGGCGGCTCGCCCACCAACGTCGCGGTGGCCGCCGCCAGGTACGGCCGGCGCTCGGCGGTCGTGACCAAGGTCGGCGACGATCCCTTCGGCGCCTACGTCCGGTCCGCGCTCGCCGGCTTCGGCGTGGACGACCGCTTCGTGGGCACCGACGCCGAGATGCCGACGCCGCTGACGTTCTGCGAGGTCTTCCCCCCGGACGACTTCCCGCTGTACTTCTACCGCTTCCCCAAGGCCCCCGACCTCAATATCGAGGCCGGCGAGCTCGACACCGACGCCATCGGCGCGGCCGAGGTCTTCTGGGCCACCGTCACCGGACTGTGCGCCGAGCCCAGCCGCACCGCCACCCTCGCCGCCCTCGAGGCCGCCCGCCCCTGCCGCCACACCGTCCTCGACCTGGACTGGCGCCCGATGTTCTGGGACAGCCCCGGCGAGGCCCGCCGGTGGATCGACCGGGCGCTCGGCTTCGCGGACGTCGCCGTCGGCAACCGCGACGAGGTCGAGGTCGCCGTCGGCGTGCGCGATCCCCGCGAGGCCGCGAAGCGCCTGCGGGACAAAGGCGTCCGGCTCGCCGTCGTCAAGCAGGGGCCCGAAGGCGTCCTCGCCGTCGACGACTCGGGCGAGGTCGAACTGCCGCCCGCGCCGGTCGACGTCGTCAACGGCCTCGGCGCCGGAGACGCGTTCGGCGGCGCCCTGATCGACGGGCTGCTGTCCGGATTGAGCGCCGAACTCGTCATCGCCCGCGCCAACGCCGCCGGCGCCATCGTCGCCGGCCGCCTCGCCTGCTCCTCGGCCATGCCCGACGAGGCCGAGGTCGAAGCCAAGCTGCGGGAGGCCACCGGTGCACGCTGAGGAACTGACCATGCTCGCCCAGACGCGCCTGCACCGGCCCGAGGCGATCGCCGAGGCCGCGGCCTCGCGCAAGCGGGCCGACGGCCCGGTAGGGCCTTCCGGCCGCTGCTTCGTCATCGCCGCCGACCACCCGGCGCGCGGCGCCCTCGGGACCGGCGGCGACCCGATGGCGATGGCCGACCGCGGCGACCTGCTCGACCGGCTCCGCATCGCCCTGGAGCACCCCGGCTGCAACGGGGTGCTCGCCACGGCCGACATCCTCCAGGACCTGCTGCTGCTCGGCGCCCTGGAAGGCAAGGTCGTCCTCGGATCGATGAACCGGGGCGGCCTCGCCGGGGCCGCGTTCGAGATCGACGACCGCTTCACCGGCATGAGCGCCGCCGCGATCGAGCGCATGGGCTTCGACGGCGGCAAGACGCTCACCCGCATCGCGCTCGACGACCCCGCCACCCCGACGGTCCTGGAGCACACGGCGAAAGCGGTCGACGCCCTCGCCGAACGCGGCCTGATCGCGATGGTCGAACCGTTCCTCTCAGCGCTCGTCGACGGCGAACTCGTCAACGACCTGTCCACCGAGGCCGTCGTCACCTCGGTCGCGATCGCCTCGGGCCTCGGGGCGAATTCCGCCTACACCTGGCTCAAGGTGCCGGCCACGCCCGACATGGCGCGCGTCGCGGCCGCCTCCACGCTGCCGATGGTCGTCCTCGGCGGCGAGGTCACCGACCTCGATACCCAGCGCGAACGCTGGGCGGCCTCGCTCGAACTGCCCAATGTGGTCGGCCTGACCGTCGGCAGGTCCCTGCTGTACCCGGCCGACGGCGACGTCGCCGGAGCGATCGAAGCGGTGGTGAACCTCCTGTGAACTCGAAGCACTACCTGCCCGCCGGGTCGACCGCCGCCGGTCCCTACGAGACGGTCGTGACTCCCCAGACCGCCGGATGGGCCTACTCGGGCCTGAAGGTCCTGCGCCTGAGCCCCGGCGAACGCCACACCCTCGACACCGGAGACGCCGAGACCCTCGTGCTGCCCCTCGAAGGCGGCTGCACCGTCGAATGCGACGGCCGCACCTTCGAAGTGCGGGGCCGCAGGGGCGTCTTCACCCGTGTGAGCGACTTCGTCTACCTCCCCAGGGACGCCACCGCCACCGTCGTCAGCGAGCGCGGAGGCCGGTTCGCCCTGCCCTCGGCGCGGTGCGATCGCCGCCTGACCGCCCGCTACGGCCCGGCCGAGGACGTGCCCGTCGAACTGCGCGGCGCGGGCCAAGCCTCGCGACAGGTCAACAACTGCTGCACCCCCGAGAGCTTCGAGGCCGACAAGCTCATCGTCTGCGAGGTGCTCACCCCCTCCTCCAACTGGTCGTCCTACCCGCCCCACAAGCACGACGAGGCCCGAGACGGGGAGGCCGAACTCGAGGAGCTCTACTACTTCGAGGTCGCCGGCAACGGCCTCGCCTGGCAACGCGTCTACGGGACCGCATCACGGCCGATCGAGGTCTCCGAGGCCGTCACCAGCGGCGACGTCGTCCTCATCCCGCACGGCTGGCACGGCCCCAGCGCCGCCGCCCCCGGCTACCACCTCTACTACCTCAACGTCATGGCCGGACCGGGCGAGCAGCGCGCCTGGCTCATCAGCGACGACCCCGCCCACGCCTGGATCCGCTCCACCTGGGACGCGCAGTCGATCGACCCGCGGCTCCCGCTCACCTCGACCCGAGAGAACGAAGAGGACGCCGATGCCCGCTGAGACCATCCGACTGACCGTCGCCCAGGCCCTGGTCCGATTCCTGGCCGAGCAGTGGACCGAGCGCGACGGCGAGACGCGGCGGCTCATCGCCGGCACGTTCGGCATCTTCGGCCACGGCAACGTCGCAGGGCTCGGACAGGCGCTCCTCCAGGCCGACGAGGACGGCGTCGACATGCCGTACCTCCTCGCCCGCAACGAGCAGGCGATGGTCCACGCCTCCAGCGCCTACGCCAAGCTCAGCGACCGGCTCGCCACGTACGCCTGCACCGCCTCCATCGGCCCCGGCTCGACCAACATGGTCACCGGCGCCGCGCTGGCCACCGTCAACCGGCTGCCGGTCCTGCTGCTACCCGGTGACATCTTCGCCAACCGCGCACCCGACCCGGTCCTCCAGCAGATCGAGGACCCCCGAGCGCTCGACGTGTCCGTCAACGACGCCTTCCGCCCCGTCTCCAAGTTCTTCGACCGGATCTCGCGCCCCGAGCAGCTCCTCCCGTCGGCGCTGGCCGCCATGCGCGTGCTCACCGACCCGGTCGAGACCGGCGCGGTCGTCATCGCCCTGCCGCAGGACGTGCAGGCCGAAGCATGGGACTGGCCGGTCGACTTCTTCCGCCGCCGCACCTGGCGTATCCGCCGCCCCGCCCCCGATCCGGCCGAACTCGACGCCGCGATAGGAGCGATCCGCTCGGCCCGCAGACCGCTCATCGTCGCCGGAGGCGGCGTCGTCTACTCGCACGCCACCGAGCGGCTGCGCGCCTTCGCCGCCGCCCACGGCGTCCCCGTCGCCGAGACCCACGCCGGCCGCGGCTCGGTCCCCTGGGACCACCCGCAGGCCGTCGGCGCACTCGGGTCCACCGGCTCGCGGGCCGCCAACGAGCTCGCGCGCGACGCCGACGTCGTGATCGGCGTCGGCACCCGATACACGGACTTCACCACCGCCTCCCACACCGTCTTCGGCGACCCCGACGTCGCCTTCGTCAACCTCAACGTCGCCCCGATGGACGCGGCCAAGCACGCGGCCGCGACCCTCGTCGCCGACGCCCGCACCGGTATCGAGGCGCTCGGCGACGGACTCGCGGACTGGCGGGCCGACCCCGCCTGGACGCGGCGGGCTTCGAACCTGGCCGCCGACTGGCAGACCGTCGTCGAACGCGCCCGACATCCCCACGGCGAAGCCCGCGGAGCCGCGAACGCGCAGAGGCGCGAGCCCCTGCCCGCACAGACCGAGATCCTCGGCGCCCTCAACGACGCCATGGGCGAACGAGACGTCGTGATCAACGCCGCCGGCTCCATGCCCGGCGACCTCCAGATGATGTGGCGCTCAAGCGACCCCAAGCAGTACCACGTCGAATACGGCTACTCCTGCATGGGATACGAGGTCGCCGCCGGCATCGGCTGCAAACTCGCCGATCCCGGCCGCGAAATCGTCGTCCTGGTCGGCGACGGCTCGTACCTCATGCTGTCCTCCGAGATCACCACCGCGATCGCCGAGCACCTCAAGATCATCGTCGTCATCGTCCAGAACCACGGCTTCGCCTCCATCGGCGCGCTGTCCGAATCGCTCGGCAGCAGGCGCTTCGGCACCGAGTACCGCTACCGCGACCCCCAGTCCGGACGCCTCGACGGCGACGTCCTGCCCGTCGACCTGGCCGCCAACGCCGCCAGCCTCGGCGCCCACGTCCTCTCGGCGAGGACCGTGGCCGAATTCAAGGACGCGATTGAACGGGCCAAGGCCGCCGACCGCACCACCGTCGTGCACGTCGAGACCGACCTGCACTCGCCGGGCCTGCCCCAGAGCGCCTGGTGGGACGTGCCCGTCGCCGAGACCGCGACGCTCGATTCCACCCGCGCGGCCCGCGAGGCCTACGAGTCCGGCAAACGCGGCCAGCGCCACTACCTCTAGGAGCACACCGATGTCAACGACCATCGACCACTGGATCGACGGCAAGGCCACCGCCGGCGCGTCGGAACGCCTCGCTCCCGTGTGGAACCCCGCCACGGGGGAGCGGCAGGCGAGCGTGCGCCTGGCCTCCCGGTCCGACGTGGACACCGCCGTCGCCGCCGCCGAAGCCGCCTTCGACTCCTGGCGCGAGCAGTCGCTGGCGGTGCGCAGCCGCGTCATGTTCCGGCTGCGCGACCTCGTCGAACGCCACGAGCTCGAACTGGCGAGGATCGTCGCCGCCGAGCACGGCAAAGTCGTCGACGACGCCCGCGGCGAGATCGTCCGCGGCCGCGAAGTCATCGAGTACGCCTGCGGCATCGCTTCCGCGCTCAAGGGCGGACATTCCAAGGACGTCTCAGGCGGGGTCGACTCCTACGACTTCCGCGAACCGCTCGGCGTGTGCGCCGGGATCACCCCGTTCAACTTCCCGGTCATGGTCCCCATGTGGATGCACCCCATCGCGATCGCCACCGGCAACACCTTCGTGCTCAAGCCCTCCGAACGCGACCCTTCGGCCAGCCGGTTCATCGCCGAGCTGTACGCCGACGCCGGGCTCCCCGACGGCGTGTTCAACGTCGTCAACGGCGACAAGGAGGCCGTCGACGCGCTGCTCGACCACGACGATGTCGCCGCGGTCTCCTTCGTCGGCTCCACACCGATCGCCCGGTACCTCCACGAGCGCGCCACCGCGAACGGCAAACGGGTCCAAGCCCTCGGCGGTGCCAAGAACCACGCCGTCGTCATGCCCGACGCCGACATGGACCGGGCCGCGGACCAGCTCACCGCCGCCGCGTTCGGCTCGGCCGGCCAGCGGTGCATGGCCGTGTCCGTCGCGGTCGCCGTCGGCGACGCCGCCGACGAGCTCGTCGACCTCCTGAGCACCAAGGCCGAAGCGATCAAGGTCGGACCGGCGAGCGACCCCGAGGCCGAGATGGGCCCCGTCGTCACCCGCGCCGCCTGCGACCGCATCACCCGCTCCATCGACTCGGGCATAGCCCAGGGCGCGACGCCCGTCGTCGACGGCCGCGGGCTCACCGTCCCCGGCCACGAGGACGGCTTCTTCGTCGGCCCCACCGTCCTCGACCACGTCACCCCCGATATGGACGTCTACGCCGAGGAGGTCTTCGGCCCCGTCCTCGCCGTCGTCCGCGCCGACACCCTCGAAGCGGCGATCGACCTGGTCAACGCGGGCCCGTACGGCAACGGCGCCGCGATCTTCACCTTCGACGGCGGCGCGGTCCGCACCTTCGAACGCGGCGTCGACGTCGGCATGATCGGCGTCAACGTGCCGATCCCCGTGCCGACGGCGCACTACTCCTTCGGCGGCTGGAAGGACTCCCTGTTCGGCTCCAGCCACATCCACGGCTCCGAAGGGGTGCGGTTCTACACGCGCGCCAAGGTCGTCACCGCGCGCTGGCCCAGGCACACCGAGGCCCGAGCGGCCCGACTGAACTTCCCGACCTCCAGCTGAAGCGACAGGAGACCGCCAATGCCGACGAACCCAGCACCCGAGCTCCGCCTCGGATCCGCGCCCGACTCGTGGGGCGTGTGGTTCCCCGAGGACGAATACCAGCTGCCGTACGAGCGCTTCCTCGACGAACTGGCCGAGGCGGGCTACGCATGGCTGGAACTCGGCCCCTACGGCTACCTGCCGACCGATCCCGACGTCCTGGCCGACGAGCTCGGCCGGCGCGGCCTCAAGGTCTCCGGCGGCACCGTCTTCGGATCGCTCCACCGCCCCGAACTGTTCGACCGGATGATCGCGACCGTCGACAAGGTCGCCGCGCTCACCGCCTCCCAGGGCGCCGAGCACGTCGTGTTCATCCCGCCGCTGTACCGCGACGAGAAGACCGACGCGGTCTCCGACGTCGTCGACTTCGACGCCGAGCAGTGGAAGACCGTGCATGCCACGGCCAACCGCGTCGGGAAGCGGATGTACGAGGAGCACGGCGTCACCATCGCGGTCCACCCGCACGCCGACTCCCAGATCATGACCCAGCCGCAGATCGAGACCTTTCTCGACGGCACCGACGCCGACTACGTGTCGCTGTGCCTCGACACCGGACACGTCGCCTACGGTGGGGGCGACAACCTCGACCTCATCCGCCGCTACGCCGAACGCATCGGCTACGTCCACATCAAACAGATGGACCCCGAGGTGCTCCGGCAGGTGAACGACGAGGGCCTCGGCTTCGGCGAGGCCGTCAAACGCGGGGTGTGCGTCGAACCGCCCGCCGGCGTGCCGAACCCGGCCGACATCGTCGCCGAGCTCGCGACGCTCGACGCCGAACTGTTCGTCATCGTCGAGCAGGACCTGTACCCCTGCGAGCCCGACGTGCCGTACCCGATCGCGGTACGGACCCGCGAATACCTCAACGGCTGCGGCCTCGGCGCCCGCCGCCAGCGAGCCTGAGCACCGGACCAGGGAAGAAGGACAGCGACATGACCATCGGCATCGGCGTCATCGGGACCGGCTGGATCGGCGAGGAGCACGTGCGCCGCCTGACGCACCAGGTCTCCGGCGCGCGGGTCGCGGCCGTCTCCGACATCGACCTCGAGCGGGCCGCCGAAGTGGCGGCGCTCGCGGGGGCCAAGGTGATCGACTCGGCCGAGCAGCTCATCGACGACCCGGCCGTGGACGCCGTCGTGGTGACCTCTTGGGGCCCCGTCCACGCCGAGCAGGTGCTCGCCTGCATCGCGGCCGGCAAGCCGGTCTTCTGCGAGAAGCCGCTCATCACGGTCGCCGAGGACGGGCCGCGCATCATGGAGGCCGAGCGGGCCTTCGGGCGCCGCCTCGTCCAGGTCGGCTTCATGCGCCGCTACGACGCCGGCTACCGGGAGATGAAACGCCTCATCGACTCCGGCCGGATCGGCGTGCCGCTCATGGCCCACTGCGTCCATCGCAACCCGAGCTCCCGCGAGGCCTACCACACGGAGATGGCCGCGCAGGACACCGCCGTGCACGAGGTGGACGTGCTGCGCTGGCTGCTCGACGACGAGTTCGTCTCGGCGCAGGTCCTCGCCCCGCGCAAGACGAGCAAGCGCTACGAGCACCTCCAGGATCCGCAGATCATGCTGTTCGAGACCGCCTCGGGCGCACGAGTGGACGTCGAGGTCTTCGTCAACTGCCAGTACGGCTACGACATCCAGTGCGAGATCGTCGGCGAGACCGGGACCGTGCGCCTGCCCGACCCCGCCCGCGTCGCCGTCCGCAGCTCCGGGACCGCCGGCTACGCGGTCGTCCAGGACTTCCAGGACCGGTTCACCGACGCCTTCGACGTCGAGATCCAGGAATGGGCCGACGCGGTCGCCGCCGGACAGGAGCCGACGGGGCCCTCCGCCTGGGACGGCTACGCGGCCGCCGTCGTCACCGGCGCGGCCGTCGGGGCGCTCCGCTCCGGCCGGATCGTCCCGACCGGCCTGCCCGAGCGCCCCGACTTCTACGCCTGAGTCAAGGCGATCCGCCGGACCGCCGAGGAGCCGATCCACCGTTTGGGACACGCGTCCCGCCACGTGCCGGATCACATCCGTGCCAATGGCAGACTTGACAGCGTGTTGCGATGGATGACAGCTGGAGAATCACACGGACCCGAGCTCGTGGTCACGCTCGACGGCCTGCCCGCGGGCGTCGAGCTCACCACCGGCGCCGTGGCCGCCGAACTCGCCCGCCGCCGGCTCGGTTACGGCCGCGGCGCGCGCATGAAGTTCGAGGCCGACGAGGTCTCCTTCATCGGCGGCGTGCGCCACGGCCGCACCCTCGGGTCGCCGGTTGCCATCAAGGTCGGCAACACCGAGTGGCCCAAGTGGGAGCAGGTCATGGCCGCCGACCCCGTCGACGAGGACGAGCTCGCGGGGCTCGCCCGCAACGCCCCGCTCACCCGCCCCAGGCCCGGCCACGCCGACCTCGCCGGCATGCAGAAGTACGACCACGAGGACGCCCGCCCGATCCTCGAGCGCGCCTCCGCCCGCGAGACCGCCGCGCGCGTCGCCGGCGGCACCGCCGCCAAGGCGTTCCTCAAGCAGGCCTTCGGCATCGACATCGTCTCCCACGTCAAGGCCCTCGGGCACGTCCGCGTCAAGGACGGCACCGTCCCCACCCCGGCCGACGCCGAGGCCGTCGACGCCGACCCGATGCGGTGCCTCGACCCCGACGCCTCGGCCCGCATGGTCGCCGAGGTCGACGCCGCCAAGAAGGACGCCGACACCCTCGGCGGCATCGTGGAGGTCCTCGCCTACCACGTCCCTCCCGGGCTCGGCTCCCACGTCCAGTGGGACCGCAAGCTCGACGCCCGCCTCGCCACCGCGCTCATGTCGATCCAGTCGGTCAAGGCCGTCGAGATCGGGGACGGCCTCATGCAGGCCGCCGTGCGCGGCTCCGCCGCCCACGACGAGATCGTCCCCGGCGCCGAAGGCGTCGAACGCCTCACCGACCGCGCCGGCGGCCTCGAAGGCGGCATCACCACCGGCCAGCCCGTGCGCGTCTCGGCGATGCTCAAGCCCATCTCGTCGCTGACCCGCCCGCTGCGCACCATCGACACCGCCACCGGCGAGGCCGCCGAGGCCATCAACCAGCGCTCCGACGTGTGCGCCGTCCCCGCCGGCGGCGTCGTCGCCGAGGCGATGGTCGCCTACGTCGTCGCCGAGGCCGCCCTCGAGAAGTTCGGCGGCGACTCGGTCGGCGAGGCCCGCCGCAATCTGGACTCCTACATCGAACACCTGCGGGTGAGGTAGCGATGGGCCTGGTCGTCATCGTCGGTCCGCCCGGATCGGGCAAGACCACCGTCGGCACCGCGCTGGCCGAGCGGCTCGGCGCGGTCTTCCGCGACACCGACGCCGACATCGCCGCCGAAGCCGGCAAGCCGATCCCGGACATCTTCATCGACGAGGGCGAGGAGCACTTCCGCGCGCTCGAACGCGAAGCGGTGCGCCGCGCCGTCGCCGAGCACGACGGCGTCCTCGCGCTCGGCGGCGGAGCGGTCATGGCCGAGGCCACCCGCGAACTCCTCGCGGACGTGACCGTCGTGCACCTGCGCGTCGAGCTCGCCGAGGCCGTCAAACGCACCGAGATCGACCGCGGGCGTCCGCTGCTGGCGGTGAATCCGCGCGCCACGATGCGCCGGCTCATGGACGAGCGCATGCCGCTGTACCGCGAGGTCGCCGACATCGAGATCGACACGACGAGCCGCGACATCGCCGACCTGGTCGAGGAGATCGCCGTGAAGCTCGGCACCCGCACCGTCACCGTGAACGACGCCGAGAGCCCCTACCCGGTCCTCATCGGACGCGGCACGGCCGCGCGCCTGCCCGAGTTCCTGGACCGGGCCGCGCGCGTCGCCGTCGTCCACACCGCCAACACCGCGGAGCTCGCCGGACGGGTCGCCTCGCTCGTGCCCGAGGGCTCCCGGGCGGTCCTCATGGAGGTCCCCGACGCCGAGGACGGCAAGTCCGTCGCCGTGGCCGAGCAGTGCTGGGAGGCCCTCGGGGCCGAGGGCTTCACACGCACCGACATGGTCGTCGGCGTCGGCGGGGGAGCGGTCACCGACCTTGCCGGCTTCGTCGCGGCCTGCTGGCTGCGCGGCGTCGCGATCGTCCACGTCCCCACCTCGCTGCTCGGTGCGGTCGACGCCGCCGTGGGCGGGAAGACCGGCGTGAACACCGCCGCCGGCAAGAACCTCGTCGGCGCCTTTCACCCCCCGCGCGCGGTCCTGGTCGACCTCGACAATTTCGCGACGCTCCCCAGGCGCGACCTCGCGGCCGGACTGGCCGAAGTGGTCAAGGCCGGCTTCATCGCCGACCCGGTGATCCTCGACCTGGTCGAGGCCGACCCCGAGGCGGCCCTCGACGCGGCCGGCCCGGTGGTCGCCGAGCTGGTCGAACGCGCGATCGCGGTCAAGGCCGACGTCGTCGGCTCCGACCTCAAGGAGGGCGGCCTGCGGGCGATCCTCAACTACGGGCACACCTTCGGGCACGCCATCGAGAAGCTCGAGCACTACCGCTGGCGGCACGGCGACGCCGTCGCCGTCGGCATGGTCTACGCCGCCCACCTGGGGGCGATCACCGGCCGCATCGACCTGGTCGACCGCACCAAGGCGGTCCTCGCATCGCTCGGCCTGCCGACGACGTACGAGTCGGGCCGCTGGGACGAGATCAGCTCGGTCATGAAGATCGACAAGAAGAACGTGGGCACGAGGCAGCGGTTCGTTCTGCTCGAGGAGCTCGGGAAGGCCGTCGTCGTCGACGACGTCACGGCCGCCCAGCAGCGCGAGGCGTATGAGAGGCTGACCGCGTGAAGACCTACGTGCTCAACGGCCCCAACCTGAACCGCCTCGGCAGTAGAGAGCCGCTCATCTACGGTTCGGAGACCTACGCCGATCTCGTCGAGTTGTGCGTCGCCACCGGCGAGCAGCTCGGCCTGGAGGTCGAGGTGCGCCAGAGCAACCACGAGGGCGAACTCATCGAGTGGCTCCACGAGGCCGCCGACGAGTCGATCCCGGTGGTGCTCAACGGCGCCGCCTGGACGCACACCTCGGTGGCGCTCGGCGACGCCTGCGCGCAGCTCGCCGCGCCGCTGATCGAGGTCCACATCTCGAACGTCCACAAGCGCGAGCCGTTCCGGCACCACTCCTACGTCTCGGCGCACGCCGAGGGCGTCATCGTGGGCTTGGGCCTGCGCGGATACGTCGCGGCCCTGCACCACATCGCCGCGGCCTAGCGGGCCGAACGGCATCGTACGGCTGTCGCGAAGCCGACAGTGTCACGCGAGGGATTCGGGACCACTGGTACCTATTGTGATTCCGTGGTCACATACGAACACGAGATGCCACTGAGGTTGTTGCAGGACAACCCGAAGTTCGGCGCTGAGCTGTATTGCGACGTCCTCGGTCAGCGGCTGCCGCCTTACACGGAAATCCATCCTGGCTCGGAAGCCATCACCCGGCTCGACCGGCCCGCGAAGGAGGACTGCGACGGGGTCGAGGTCTTCTATGAAGGAGGAAAGCCCGTATTCGCGCTCGTTTTCGAGATGCAGCGCAAGCCGGACGACGACAAGTACTACGTCTGGCCCGACTACCTGATCTCCATCAGGACCCGGCTTCGCTGCCCGGTGGCGTTGGTGGTCATCTGTCCGAACGAGCGGACCGCGAAGTGGGCTCAGGCCCCGATCGAGACGGGGCACCTGGCATTCACGCTCGCGCCCTTCGTGATCGATCCCGGGAACATACCGATCATCACCGACCCCGAGGAGATTCGGGGGGTGGAGCAGATGGGCATGCTGTCGGGCATGGCCCACGGGGACGGGGACCAGGCCGAAGTCGTGATCAGGGCCCTGTACGCGGCCCTGTCGCAGCTCCCCGAAGACCAGCACGTCAAGTACACTCGAATTGCCCGGGCGGCATTCTCGAGGAAGGCATTCGAGCGACTGGAGGCTCTGACCATGGCGGACACGTCCGCGCGAGGTGCGTTCATCTACGATGCGATCGAGGCCCGAGGTGAGGCCCGAGGTGAAGCTAAGGGCGAAGCCAAAGGCATCGCCGAAATGCTGCTGTTGATTCTCGAGCAGCGCGGTATCGCGCTCGATGACGCCGACCGCGAACGCATCACCAGCTGCACCGATCTCGAACAACTCCAGTATTGGGCTACCAGAGCCTTTCAGGTCGACAGCGTCGAGCGGCTGTTCGCCTGACCGAACGCTCCGCCCGTCCAAAGACCGAATCCGCGGCGGCCGGAGCCGGCATCGTCGGCTCCGGCCGCCGCGTTGCGCCGGCGACCACATCGGGTGTGGCCTGAGCCGTGATCCGTCCAGGTCGGTCGCTACCATTGACGGTCGGTCCGCTCAAACCCTCTATCGAAAGAGACGAACGCCCGTGGCAACCACGAACGACCTCAAGAACGGCCTGGTGCTCAACCTGGAGGGCCAGCTCTGGCAGGTCCAGGAATTCCAGCACGTCAAGCCCGGTAAAGGCCCGGCGTTCGTGCGCACGACGTTGAAGCAGATCCCGTCGGGCAAGATCGTCGACAAGACCTTCAACGCCGGCACCAAGGTCGAGACCGCGACCGTCGACCGGCGCACCATGCAGTACCTCTACAAGGAGGGCGAGGACTTCGTGTTCATGGACATGGAGACCTACGACCAGTACCCGCTGGGCCCGGGCCTGGTCGGCGACGCCTGGAAGTTCCTCCTCGAGAACTCCGACGCCACCGTCGCGATGCACGAGGGCAAGGCCCTCTACGTGGAGCTTCCGGCCGCCGTCGAGCTCACCATCACCTACACCGAGCCCGGCCTCCAGGGCGACCGCTCCTCCGGCGGCACCAAGCCCGCCACCGTCGAGACCGGCGCGCAGGTCAACGTGCCGCTGTTCATCGAGAACGGCGAGAAGATCAAGGTCGACACCCGCGACGGCAAATACCTCTCGCGGGCATAGGCAGTGAGCAACAAGAAGACCCAGCCCGGTCCGCTCACCGCGCGGACGAAGTGGCGGATGCGCGCCGTCGAGATCCTCTATGAGGCCGAGAGCCGCGACGAGCCGGTCGAGACCGTGCTCGAGGAGCGCGCGAAGCGCGCCGCCGACGACCCCGAGGCGCCCCGGCTGCCGGCCTACGCCGACGAGCTGGTGCGCGGCGTGGCCGAGCACATCGCCGAGATCGACGACGCGCTCACCGAGTCCGCCTCCGGCTGGGCCGTCTCGCGGATGCCCGCGGTCGACCGGAACGTGCTGCGGGTGGGGCTGTACGAGATCCGCTTCGCCGAGGACGTGGACGCGCCGGTCGCCATCAAGGAGGCGCTGCGCGTCGCCGAGCAGATCGGCTCGTCCGACGACCCGGGCTTCATCAACGCCGTCCTCGACAAGGCCGCCCACACGAAGGCGGTCCGGCCCCAGGCCGGCGAGCCCGAGCGCGACGCGGACTGACGAGCGAACACGACGGCCGGGGCGCCCGCTGGGCGACCCGGCCGTGTCGTATCGGTCAGCGCTCACCGAGCGCCTCTGGGACGTGCCCGGCCGCAGGGGATCGGACTTTGCGGCTCGGTCCGTCGTCGTGAGCTCGTGCGGCCTATTCGTCCGCCGCGAAGAAGGCCTGGAGATCGTGCACCAGGACGCCGAAGTCTTCGAGCTTCTCGATCAGGCCCGAGGGCGTGGTCGAGTAGATGACCGCGAGGGTGTAGAGGTCGTCGGCGCGGATCGAGAGGATCCGACCGTTGTAGTCGCCGCGCCGCTGCTGGATCGAGCGCGCCAGCCTGGCGACGTGCTCGAGCTCGGCGTCGGGGTGGTCGTAGAGCGCCTCGAGGTTGAGGACGATCTTCTCGGGCTGCTCGATCGGGAGCGGCACGCCCTCCGGCAGCAGCTCCGAGACGGGGATGCGGTAGAAGTCGGCCAGCTCGGCGAGGCGGCTGACGGTGATGGACCGGTCGCCCCGCTCGTAGGAACCGATGACGACGGCCTTCCACTTGCCGCCGGACTTGTCCTCGACGCCTTGCAACGACAGCCCCTGCTGCATGCGGATGTCACGCAGCCGGTTGCCGAGCGCCTTGGCGTAGTCAGATGTCGCCATGTTGGGATCAACTCCAAGTTTTCGGTACGAGAGGAATCCTATTGTTGACTACAGTCGGTGACCATCGGCCGGTGGGGTCCCCAAAACTAGTGTTCTTCGTCGCGTGAGGGCCTGATAACAGCCTTCCAAACCGTACTATATCGGTCAAGTGGTCGATTTTCGGTGCCGTCTGGCTCCGGTCTGCCTTCACGCTCCGTTACGGGCGACGTAAGATGACCCGCGACGAAACCGTTCTTTAACAGACCGTCCAGTGAGGCGGAGAAGGAGGTTCGCGTGGCTCACCCTGCCCGCCGTGCGCCGTCCGGAGATCCGGACAGGCCCGCAGAAGGCAAACAGATCCTCGCCGCTGACGACATCAGCCGGATCCTCGACCGCATCGCCCACCAGATCCTCGAGAAGACCAAGGGCGCCCCCGACACGATGCTCCTGGGCATCCCCACCCGCGGCGTCGCGCTCGCCGGCCGCCTGGCCGACCGCATCCGCCGTTTCGCCGACATCGAGGTCCCCGCCGGCACCCTCGACATCACGCTCTACCGGGACGACCTGCGTCGCAGGGCGCTGCGCCCGCTCGGGCCCACCGACCTGCCGCCGTCCGGAGTGGACGATCAGCGGATCGTCCTCGTCGACGACGTGCTGTACTCCGGGCGCACCGTCCGCGCCGCCCTCAACGCCCTCTACGATCTCGGCCGTCCCGCCCAGGTCCAGCTCGCGATCCTGGTCGACCGCGGCCACCGCGAGCTGCCCATCCGCGCCGACTACGTCGGCAAGAACATTCCCACCTCCCGCAGCGAGAACGTCGCGGTCCATCTCACCGAGTACGACGGGGCCGACGCGGTCATCCTCACCGGAGGCGAGGAGCGATGAAGCACCTCCTGACAACCAAGCAGCTCACCCGCGAGGAGGCCGAGCTCATCCTCGACCTCACCGGCCAGATGGCCGACGCCGTCTCCGGCCGCGAGGTGCCCAAGCTCCCGACCCTGCGCGGGCGCACCGTGGTCAACCTCTTC
The DNA here is from genome assembly GCF_054776215.1 of Glycomyces tarimensis. NCBI lineage: Bacteria > Bacillati > Actinomycetota > Actinomycetes > Glycomycetales > Glycomycetaceae > Glycomyces > Glycomyces tarimensis. Next base: position 111,150 of record NZ_BAAHCB010000019.1, on the reverse strand, counting down.
TACGAGGACTCCACCCGCACGCGCACCTCCTTCGAGACCGCCGCCAAGCGCCTGAGCGCCGACGTCGTGAACTTCTCGGCGAAGACCTCCAGCGTCAACAAGGGCGAGAGCCTCAAGGACACCGCGCTCACCCTCCAGGCCATGGGCCCCGAGGCCGTGGTCATCCGCCACCCCGCCTCCGGCGCGCCGCAGAACCTCACCCAGTGGGTCGACGGCGCGGTCCTCAACGCCGGTGACGGCACCCACGCCCACCCCACGCAGGCCCTCCTCGACGCCTACACGATGCGGGGCCGCCTCGGCGGCATCGAGGGCCGCACCGTCGCCATCGTGGGCGACATCCTCCACAGCCGCGTCGCCCGCTCCAACATCTGGCTGCTGTCGAAACTGGGCGCGCGCGTGCGACTGGTCGGCCCGCCCACGCTGCTGCCCACCGACATCGAGGACTGGCCCGTCGAAGTCTCCTACGACCTCGACTCCAGCCTCCGCGACGCCGACGCGGTCATGATGCTGCGCGTCCAGCGCGAGCGCATGCACGACGCGTTCTTCCCCACCGCCCACGAATACGCGCGCCTCTACGGCCTCGACGAGCGCCGCCTGGCGCTCATGCCGAAGCACGGCATCGTCATGCACCCGGGGCCGATGAACCGCGGCATGGAGATCGCCGCGCGCGTCGCCGACTCGCCCCGCGCCACCATCACCGAGCAGGTCGCCAACGGCGTCTGGGTCCGCATGGCCGTCCTCTACCTCCTGCTGACGAACGGAGCCTCATGAGCAAGGTCCTCATCAAGGGAGCCGACATCATCGGCACCGGCCGGGCCGACGTGCTCGTCACCGGCGGCCGCATCGCCGAGATCGGCACGCCCACCGCCGCCGGGGCCGAGATCGTCGACGCCGACGGCCTGGTGCTCCTGCCCGGCCTGGTCGACCTCCACACCCACCTCAGAGAACCCGGACGCGAGGACGCCGAGACCGTCCTGACCGGCACCCGGGCCGCCGCCAAGGGCGGCTACACCGCCGTGTGCGCCATGGCCAACTCCTACCCCGTCGCCGACACGGCCGGGGTCGTCGAGCAGGTCGCCGCGCTCGGCCGGGCCGCCGGCTACGCCGACGTCCAGCCCATCGGCGCCGTCTCGGTCGGCCTCGGCGGCGAGCGCCTCGCCGAGATCGGCGCCATGGCCGACTCGGCGGCGAACGTCCGCATGTTCTCCGACGACGGCCACTGCGTGTGGGACCCGCGCCTGATGCGCCGCGCCCTGGAGTACGTCAAGACCTTCGACGGACTCATCGCCCAGCACGCCGAGGAACCGCGCCTGACCGAGGGCGCGCAGATGAACGAGGGAGCCGTCTCCGCCGAGCTCGGCCTGCCCGGCTGGCCGAGCGTCGCAGAGGAGGCCATCATCGCCCGCGACGTGCTCCTCGCCGAGTACGTCGGCGCGCGCCTGCACTTCTGCCACGTCTCGACGGCCCGCTCGGTCGAGATCATCCGCGAGGCCAAGGCCCGCGGGGTGGCCGTCACCGCAGAGGTCTGCCCCCACCACCTGCTGCTGACCGACGAGGCGGCCCACAGCTACGACCCCGTCTACAAGGTCAACCCGCCGCTGCGCTCGGGCACCGACGTCGAAGCCCTCCGGGCCGCGCTCGCCGAAGGCGTCATCGACGCCGTCGCCACCGACCACGCCCCGCACGCCCCGCAGGACAAGGACTGCGAGTGGTCGGCCGCCCGGCCGGGCATGCTCGGGCTCGAGACGGCCCTGTCGATCACCGTCGCCGCCCTCGGCGGCCCAGCGGACGTCGACTGGGACCTCGTCGCCGAGCGCACCTCCCGCACCCCGGCGCGCATCGCCGGCCTCAGCGCCCACGGCCTCGATCCCGAGCCGGGCCGGGAAGCGAACTTCACCCTGCTCGACCCGTCCGAATCCTGGACGGTCGTGCCCACCGAACTCGCGTCCCTGTCGCAGAACACGCCCTACGCCGGGATGCAGCTCCCGGTCACCGTCCAGGCGACGTTCCTGCGCGGACGCGCCACCGTACTCGACGGCAAGCCGGCAGAACACACCGCAGAGGAGAACACATGAGCAGCCGCGCACCAGCGATCCTCGTCCTCGAGGACGGCCGCGTCTTCCGCGGCGAAGCCTACGGCTCGGTAGGCGAGACCTTCGGCGAAGCCGTCTTCTCGACCGGCATGACCGGCTACCAGGAGACCCTCACCGACCCGTCCTACTACGGCCAGATCGTCGCCCAGACCGCCCCGCAGATCGGCAACACCGGCGTCAACGACGAGGACGAGGAGTCCCGCCGCATCTGGGTCGCCGGCTACGTCGTCCGCGACCCCTCCCGCATCGCCTCCAACTGGCGCTCCAGGCGCGGCCTCGAAGACGAGCTCGCCGCCCAGGGCATCGTCGGCATCTGCGGCGTCGACACCCGCGCCCTCACCCGCCACCTCCGCGAGGTCGGCGCCATGCGCGTCGGCATCTCCTCGCGCTCGACCGACGCCGACGAGCTCCTCGCCCGCGTCAAGGCCGCGCCCGAGATGGCCGGCGCCAACCTCGTCGACGCCGTCACCACCGCCGAGCCCTACACGTACGAGGCCGTCGGCGAGACGAAGTACACCGTCGCCGCCCTGGACCTCGGCATCAAGCGCAACACGCCGCGCAGCCTCGCCCGGCGCGGCATCACCACCACCGTCTTCCCCGCGAACACCGGTGTAGAAGCGCTCCTGGCGGGCAACCCCGACGCCGTGTTCCTCTCGAACGGACCGGGCGACCCGGCCACCGCGGACGTCCAGGTCGACATCACCAGGCAGCTGCTGCGCCGGCGCGTCCCGGTGTTCGGCATCTGCTTCGGCAACCAGATCCTCGGCCGAGCCCTCGGCCTGGGCACCTACAAACTCAAGTACGGCCACCGCGGCATCAACCAGCCGGTCCTCGACCGGCACACCCGCAAGGTCGAGATCACCTCGCACAACCACGGCTTCGCCGTGGCGCCGCCGGAGTCGGGGGAGTTCTTCGAGACCGAGTTCGGCCGCGTCCAGGTCAGCCACGTGTGCCTCAACGACGACGTCGTCGAGGGCCTCACCTGCCTCGACGTCCCCGCCTACTCCGTCCAGTACCACCCCGAGGCCGCCGGCGGTCCCCACGACGCCGACTACCTGTTCGACCGCCTCACCGCGCTCATCGACACCATGCACAAGAACAACAGCGAAGGGGCGAGGGCCGATGCCTAAACGCGACGACATCAACCACGTTCTGGTCATCGGGTCCGGCCCCATCCAGATCGGCCAGGCCTGCGAATTCGACTACTCCGGCACCCAGGCGTGCCGCGTGCTCCGCGAGGAGGGCATCAGGGTCACCCTGGTCAACTCCAACCCCGCGACCATCATGACCGACCCCGAGTTCGCCGACTCCACCTACGTCGAGCCGATCACCACCGAGGTCATCGAGCAGGTCATCGCCCGCGAGAAGCCCGACGCGCTGCTGCCGACCCTCGGCGGCCAGACCGCCCTCAACGCCGCCGTCGCCCTCGACGAGGCCGGCATCCTCGAGAAGTACGGCGTCGAGCTCATCGGCGCCGACATGGAGGCCATCCAGCGCGGCGAGGACCGCCAGCAGTTCAAGGACGTCGTCATCAAGGCCGGCGGCGAGGTCCCGCGCTCCGCGGTCTGCCGCACCATGGACGAAGTCCGCGCGACCGTCGACGACCTCGGCCTGCCCGTGGTCATCCGCCCCTCCTTCACCATGGGCGGCCTCGGCTCCGGCATGGCCCACACCTGGGAGGACGTCGAGCGCATCGCCGGCAACGGCCTCGCCGAATCGCCCACCACCGAGGTCCTCATCGAAGAGAGCGTCCTCGGCTGGAAGGAATACGAGCTCGAACTCATGCGCGACCACGATGACAACGTCGTCGTGGTCTGCTCGATCGAGAACATCGACCCCATGGGCGTCCACACCGGCGACTCGGTCACCGTCGCCCCCTCCATGACCCTCACCGACCGCGAATACCAGCACATGCGCGACGTCGGCATCGCCGTACTGCGCGAGGTCGGCGTCGACACCGGCGGCTGCAACATCCAGTTCGCGATCGACCCGGCCGACGGGCGCATCATCGTCATCGAGATGAACCCGCGCGTCTCGCGCTCCTCCGCGCTGGCCTCCAAGGCCACCGGCTTCCCGATCGCCAAGATCGCCGCCAAACTCGCCATCGGCTACACGCTCGACGAGATCCCCAACGACATCACCAAGGCCACCCCGGCCGCGTTCGAGCCCACGCTCGACTACGTCGTCGTCAAGATCCCGCGCTTCACCTTCGAGAAGTTCCCCGGCGCCGACCCGACCTTGACGACCACCATGAAGTCCGTCGGCGAGGCCATGAGCCTCGGCCGGACGTTCCAGCAGGCCCTCCAGAAGGCCCTGCGCTCCACCGAGACCAAGTCCGCCGGCTTCTGGACCCGCCCCGACCCCGACGGCGCCACCCTCGAGACCACGCTCGAAGCGCTCAGGACAGCGCACGACGGGACCCTCTATACCGCCGAGCGGGCCCTCCGCCTCGGCGCCACGGTCGACGAAGTCCACGCCGCCTGCAAGATCGACCCGTGGTTCCTCGACCAGATCGCCCAGCTCGTCGACCTCCGCGCCGAGATCGAGGCCGCCCCCGTCATCGACGAGGGCCTGCTGTGGAAGGCCAAGCGCGCCGGATGCTCCGACGCCCAGATCGCCGCCCTGCGCCCCGAACTGGCCGGCGAGGACGGCGTGCGGCGCCTGCGCCTGCGCCTCGGCCTGCGCCCGGTCTACAAGACCGTCGACACCTGCGCCGCCGAATTCGCCGCCGACACCCCCTACCACTACTCGACCTACGAGGACGAGACCGAAGTCGCGCCCTCGGGCCGGCCGAAGGTCATGATCCTCGGCTCCGGGCCCAACCGGATCGGCCAGGGCATCGAGTTCGATTACAGCTGCGTGCACGCGGTCCAAGCCCTGCGCGAGGCCGGCTACGAGACCATCATGGTCAACTGCAACCCCGAGACCGTCTCCACCGACTACGACACCGCCGACCGGCTCTACTTCGAGCCGCTCACCTTCGAGGACGTCACCGAGGTCCACCACGCCGAGCACACCTCCGGCAAGGACGCCGGCGGCCCCGGCGTCGTCGGCGTCATCGTCCAGCTCGGCGGCCAGACCCCGCTCGGCCTCGCCGAGCGCCTCGCCGAGGCCGGCCTGCCGATCGTCGGCACCTCCCCGTCCGCCATCAACGCGGCCGAGCACCGCGGCGAGTTCGGGCGGCTGCTCGACGAGCTAGGACTCGTCTCGCCCGCCAACGGCACCGCCACCTCCTACGAAGAGGCCAAGGCGGTCGCCGAGCAGATCGGCTACCCCGTCCTCGTGCGCCCCTCCTACGTCCTTGGCGGCCGCGGCATGGAGATCGTGTACGACGAGGACACGCTCGCCGGATACATCTCCCGCGCCACCGAGGCCAGCCCCGAGCACCCCGTCCTGGTCGACCGCTTCCTCGACGACGCCATCGAGATCGACGTCGACTGCCTCTGCGACGGCGACGACTTCTACCTCGGCGGCATCATGGAGCACATCGAGGAGGCCGGCGTCCACTCCGGAGACTCCTCCTGCGCGCTCCCGCCGATCACCCTCGGCGGGGCCGTCATCGAGCAGATCCGCGACTACACCGCCAAGCTCGCCTTCGGCATCGGCGTGCGCGGCCTCATGAACGTCCAATACGCCCTCAAAGACGAGCAGCTGTACGTCCTGGAGGCCAACCCGCGCGCCTCGCGCACCGTCCCGTTCGTCTCCAAGGCCACCGCCGTCCCGCTCGCCAAGGCCGCCGCCCGCATCGCCATGGGCGCCACCATCGCCCAGCTGCGCGAGGAAGGCATGCTGCTGCCCGAAGGCGACGGCTCCCACCCCGGGCCCGACGCCCCCATCAGCGTCAAAGAGGTCGTCCTGCCCTTCAAGCGCTTCCGCACCACTGAGGGCACCGGCATCGACGCGGTCCTCGGCCCGGAGATGAAGTCCACCGGCGAAGTCATGGGCATCAACGGCTCCTTCGGCCTCGCCTTCGCCAAGGCCACCCTCGCCGTCTACGGCAGGCTCCCCACCACCGGGAAGGTCTTCGTCTCCGTCGCCGACCGGGACAAGCGCGCCATCGTCTTCCCCGTCAAGCGTCTGGTCGACCTCGGCTTCACCGTCTACGCCACCAAGGGCACCGGCCTGGTCCTCAAGCGCCACGGCATCGACTTCACCCCCGTCGCCCGTCACTCCGGCGTGCGCGGCGGCGAAGCGCACGACGCGGTCAGCCTCATCGCGAACGGCGAAGTCGACCTCGTCATCACCACGCCCTCGGCCTCGTCCGGCCCGCGCACCGACGGCTGGGAGATCCGCTCCGCCGCCGTCGTCGCCGATGTCTCATGCGTCACCACCATCCAGGGCGCCGGGGCCGCCACCATGGGCATCGAGGCCGCTGCCAGGGGTGAACTCACCGTCACGCCCCTCCAAGAGCTCCACCAGCGTCTCCGCGGGGCTGAGACAAGGCCGTCACTGGGCGAATAGGTGTATACCGGAAGATGATGCTCTACCAGAAACTGGCTCGGCCGGTCCTGTTCCGGATCGGCCGGGGCGACGCCGAGGCCGCGCACGAGACCACGCTGCGCTGGCTCTCGCGCCTGTCCGTCCAACCGCAGGCCCGCAACGCGCTCATCAAGCTCAACCAGGCGAGCGCCCCCGTCACCGTCTGCGGCATCCCGTTCCCCAACCCGATCGGGCTGGCCGCCGGGATGGACAAGCACGGCGCCGCCATCGGCGCCTGGCCCGCGCTGGGCTTCGGCTTCGCCGAGATCGGCACCGTCACCGCCCACGCCCAGCCGGGCAACCCCCGGCCGCGGCTCTACCGCATGCCCAAGTCCGAGGCCTTCGTCAACCGCATGGGCTTCAACAACGACGGCGCGCAGGCGCTGGCCGCCAGGCTCGCCGCCGCGCCGCCCGTCAACTGCCCCCTGGGCATCAGCATCGGCAAGTCCAAGGCCACACCGATCGAGTCGGCCACCGAGGACTACCTGCACTCCATGCGGGTCCTCTATCCGTTCGCCGACTACTTCGCCGTCAACGTCTCCTCGCCGAACACACCCGGCCTGCGGCAGTTGCAGGACGCCGACGCGCTCCGGCAGCTGCTCGGCGCGCTCCGCGTCGAAGGCGAGCGGCTCGCGGCCGGCAGACCCCCGCACCCGGTGCTCGTCAAGATCGCCCCGGACCTGACCGAGCCGGCCATCCTCGAGCTGCTCGAGGTGTGCCTGGCGACCGGCGTGTCCGGCGTGATCGCCACGAACACCACCATCGGACGCGACGCCGTCGATCCGAGCGAGGACGCCGTGGCCGCCCAGCCCGGCGGCATGTCGGGCAGGCCGCTGACGGAGATCTCGCGGGAGATCGTGCGCTTCGTCCACCGGGAGACCGAGGGACGGCTGCCGATCATCGGCTCGGGCGGCATCATGACGCCCGACGACGCCGCGGCCATGTTCGACGCCGGTGCGAGCCTCGTCCAGATCTACACCGGACTCGTCTACGGTGGGCCGTCGCTGGTGCGGCGGAGCGTCCGCCGCTACAAACGGCTGTCCGCCGGGCGGCGCCGCCATCGCCAGACCAGCATCAGCTCCTGAGAGACCCGTCCCTCTGAAAGGAAGTACCCGTGCCCGCAACCAAGGATTTCGGCGCCAGGGCCCACCACATGTTCGCGGCCCGCGGACCGCTCTGCGCCGGGATCGACCCCCACGGCGCCGTGCTCCAGTACTGGGGCCTCGACGACGACCTCGCCGGGGCCGAGCGGTTCGCGATGACGATGGTCGAGGCCTGCGCCGGTTCGGTCGGCTTCGTCAAACCCCAGTCGGCGTTCTTCGAGCGCTTCGGCTCCGGCGGTGTGGCGCTGCTGGAGCGGGTCGTCGCCGAGTCGCGCCGGGCCGGCGCGCTGGTGATCCTGGACGTCAAGCGCGGCGACGTCGGCTCGACCATGGCCGCGTACGCCCAGGCCTATCTCGACCCCGCCTCGCCGCTGGTCGTCGACGCGATCACCGCCAGCCCGTTCCTCGGGACCGGTTCGCTCCAGCCCGCCTTCGACCTCGCCGCCGCCCACGGCAAGGGCGTGTTCGTGCTCGCCCGCACCTCGAACCCGGAGGGCAAGCAGGTGCAGCTCGCGAAGCGCCGCGACGGGAAGTCGGTCGCCCAGGGCATCATCGACGAGATCGGCGCGCTCAACGGCGACGCCGAGCCGATGGGCTCGCTGGGGGTCGTCATGGGCGCCACCGTCGGCGCCTGCGCGAGCGAGGGTGAGGCCAGGCTGCGTGAGTCGACTTACGGAATCACCCACACGACGGTCCAACAACGTGACACCTCTCACGATCTGTCGGAGTTCAATGGACCCATCCTGGTGCCCGGCATGGGCGCGCAGGGGGGCCGCCCAAGTGATCTTCCGCGCGTCCTCGGCCCGGCGGTCAACTTCGCAATTCCGTCCTATTCGCGACAAATCGCGCAGCCGGGGCCCGCGAAGGCCAGTATTCGCGGCGCGATCGAGGCGCTCCAAGACGAGTGCCGCGCCGCCACGGGGGAATGATCGCCGCCGATCCCGACTGGAATGCCCGACCCCCGGTCGCAGGCGTGTCGGATGGTGGGGTTACCTTTCCCGAGCTGGGTATGCTTTGGCGATACCCGCACGTCAAGGTCCAGAGGGACGAAACCATCGACTGCAAGGAGACCCCGTGCCGCTCCCTAAACTGACACCGGAACAGCGCGCCGCAGCCCTCGAGAAGGCCGCCGCCGCCCGCAAGGCCCGAGCCGAACTCAAAGAGAAGCTGAAGTCGGGTGAGATCACCCTGGAGGAGGTCCTCAAGTCCGCCGCGACCGACGACATCTCCGGCAAGATGAAGGTCTCGGCCGTCCTCAAGGCCCTCCCGGGCATCGGCGACAAGCGCGCGCTGCAGATCATGGAGAAGCTCAAGATCGCGGACTCGCGCCGCCTGCGCGGCCTGGGCGAGCACCAGCGTGCCGCCCTCCTGGATGAGTTCAAGGGCGACCAGGCCTAATCTCGGGTAGTAGTAGTCGAGTGAGCATCGATAGACTGCACGCGGCCCCGGCCCAGCGCCTGACGGTCCTCTCCGGCCCGTCCGGAGTGGGCAAGGGCAGTGTCAAGGCTCTCATCCAGGAGTACTACCCGTGGGTCTGGCTCTCCGTGAGCTGCACGACCCGCAAGCCGCGCCCGGGTGAGGTCGACGGCGCCGACTACCACTTCGTGTCGACCGACCAGTTCGAATCGATGATCGCCGCGGGGGAGTTCCTTGAATGGGCCTCTTACGCGGGGAACCTGTACGGAACCCCCCGCGGCCCCGTCGAATCCCAGCTCCGCTCGGGGCTCCCGGCGCTGCTGGAGATCGAACTGCAGGGCGCCCGCCAGGTCCGGCGGGCCATGCCGGAGGCACATTTGGTATTCCTGGCCCCGCCGTCGTGGGACGAGCTGGTCCGCCGGCTCACCGGGCGGGGGACCGAGGACACGGCCACGATCGAACGTCGCCTGGAGGCGGCCCGGTCGGAGCTCGCCGCCGAAGCGGAGTTCGACCACACGATCACGAACGTCTCGATCGAGCAGGCCGCCTCCGAGCTGGTAGAGTTGCTTGGTTCTCCGGCAACAGTGAAGTCCGGAGCCATCTGAGCACACCACGGCGACGCTTGCGGAGCCGTGACTGAGTACCGAGTCGCACACGAAGGAATCAACGTGTCAGGGACTGTCGCCGACCCCGTCGGCATCACCAACCCGCCGATCGACGACCTGCTCGAGAAGAGCCAGTCGAAGTATCAGCTGGTGATCTACTCGGCCAAGCGCGCCAGGCAGATCAACGCCTACTATTCGCAACTCGGCGAGGGCCTGCTCGAATACGTCGGGCCCCTGGTCGAGACCACGCCCGAGGAGAAGCCGCTGTCGATCGCCATGCGCGAGCTCGACAAGGGCCTGCTCGAGACGAAGGCCTTCGACGACCCCGAGGCATAGGGCGCCGCGATTGAACATCGTCCTGGGCGTTTCGGGCGGCATCGCCGCCTATAAGGCCTGCATACTGCTTCGCCTCCTGAAGGAATCCGGTCACGACGTGACCGTGGTCCCCACCGAGGCGGCGCTGGAATTCGTCGGTGAAGCCACCTGGGAGGCCCTGTCGGGCCACCCGGTGGCTTCCGGCGTGTTCAGCGATGTCTCGAGCGTGCCGCACGTGCGCCTCGGCAGGCAGGCCGACCTGGTGGCCGTCGTACCGGCCACGGCCGACCTGCTCGCGCGCGCCGCGATCGGTCGCGCCGACGACCTGCTGACCTCCACGCTGCTCACGGCCACGTGCCCGGTCGTCTTCGCGCCGGCGATGCACACCGAGATGTGGCAGCACCCGGCCACTCGGGCGAACGTGGCGACGCTGCGCGAGCGCGGCGCCCATGTCGTCGAGCCCGACTCGGGCCGCCTGACCGGCGCGGACACCGGCCGGGGCCGCCTGCCCGAGCCGGAGGCGCTGTTCGCCCTGCTCAACGGCTTTCTGACTTCCCCGGCCCGCGACCTGGTGGGCCGGCGCGTCCTGGTCACCGCCGGCGGCACCCGCGAGGCGATCGATCCGGTCCGCTTCATCGGCAACCACTCCTCGGGCCGCCAGGGCATCGCCCTCGCCGCCGCCGCCGCCGCGCGCGGCGCCGAGGTCGTCCTCATCGCCGCCCACGTCGACGCCGCCCTCCCCGCCGGGATCGAGGTGCACCGGGTCGAGACGACCGGCGAGCTCTACGACGCCACCCTGAGGGCCGTGCGCGGCGTCGACGCCGCCGTCCTGGCCGCCGCACCGGCCGACTTCCGGCCCAAGGAGGCCTCGGACCGCAAACTCAAGCGCGACGGGGACGTCGACCTCGCCCTGACCTCCACGCCCGACATCGCCGCCGCGGTGGGGGAGCGCAAGGAGGACGGCCAGGTCCTGGTCGTCTTCGCCGCTGAGACCCACGACGGTCCCGAGCACGCCCAGGCCAAGCGCGCCAAGAAGGGCGCTAACCTTGTCGTGCTCAATGACGTCTCCGGCGGCGCCGTGTTCGGCGCCACGGAGAACTCGGTCACGATCTTCGACGAGGGCGGCATCGTGGACGCGCTCGACCGCACCGGCAAAGCGGTGGTGGCGGACGCCGTCTGGGACGCCGTCGCAGCGCGACTCCCGGCTGGTGGACGCGATTGACACCGCCTCGGCGCCGCGCGCCGGGTTGGTGGGATGATCTGGAACGAATAGACTTGTGAGCTGCGAAGTCAGTCGAATAGCGTCGCATCGCGGCGTGGATGTGTGTTGAGGAGTGCCGTGGCACGTCGCCTGTTCACCTCCGAGTCGGTCACTGAGGGCCACCCGGACAAGATCGCCGACCAGATCTCCGATGGGATCCTGGACGCCCTGCTGACCCAGGACCCGGGGAGCCGGGTGGCGGTCGAGACGCTCATCACCACCGGGCAGGTCCACGTCGCCGGCGAGGTGACCACCGCGGCTTACGCCGACATCCCCCGCATAGTGCGCGACACGATCCTCAACATCGGCTACGACTCCTCCAAGAAGGGTTTCGACGGCGCCTCGTGCGGCGTGAACGTCTCCATCGGAGGCCAGAGCCCCGACATCGCCCAGGGCGTCGACAAGGCCTGGGAGTCGCGTGTGGACGGCACCGACCTCGACGAGCTCGACATCCAGGGCGCCGGCGACCAGGGCCTCATGTTCGGCTTCGCCTGCCGCGAGACCCCCGAGCTGATGCCGCTGCCGATCGCCTTGGCGCACCGGCTGTCGCAGCGACTCACCGAGGTCCGCAAAGACGGCACCGTGCCATACCTGCGCCCCGACGGCAAGACGCAGGTCACAGTGGAGTACGAAGGTCTCAAGCCGGTCCGGCTCGACACCGTGGTCGTCTCCAGCCAGCACGCGCCGGACATCTCGCTCGACTCGCTGCTCGCCCCCGACGTCGCCGAGCACGTCATCGCCCCGGTCGTCTCGGGGCTCGACCTCGACACCGACGGCTACAAGCTCCTGGTCAACCCCACGGGCCGCTTCGAGATCGGCGGCCCCATGGGCGACGCCGGCCTGACCGGCCGCAAGATCATCGTCGACACCTACGGCGGCTACGCCCGCCACGGCGGCGGGGCCTTCAGCGGCAAGGACCCCTCGAAGGTCGACCGCTCCGCGACGTACGCCGCCCGCTGGGTGGCCAAGAACGTCGTCGCCGCGGGGCTCGCCGAGCGCTGCGAGGTCCAGGTGGCCTACGCGATCGGCAAGGCCAAGCCCGTGAGCATCGCCGTCGACACGCAGGGCACCTCGACCGTCGAGCCCGCGCGCATCGAGAAGGCCGTCCGCGAGGTCTTCGACCTGCGGCCCGCGGCCATCATCCGCGACCTCGACCTGGTCCGCCCGATCTACTCCAAGACCGCCGCCTACGGCCACTTCGGGCGCGAGCTCCCCGAGTTCACCTGGGAGTCCACCGGCCGCGCGGCGGCGCTCAAGGAAGCCGTGAACTAGATTAGGGCTGAGCCGAAACCGTCCCCGACACGTGGGCGGCTGCGCCGCCGGCAGCTGTGCACATGGTGCTACCACGGTCTTCGACACGTGGGCGGCTGCGCCGCCGGTAGCTGCGCACATGGTTCTACCACGGTCTTCGACACGTGGTAGAACTGGTCTATGTCCGAGTCTCCGGCGATCGCAGCGGTCTGCATCGACCAGCCGCTGCCGCAGCTGGACCGGCTCTTCGACTACCGCATCCCCGACGATCTGAGGGACGTCGTGCGCCCAGGCTGCCGCGTCAAGGTCCGGTTCGGGCGGCGCAAGATCGGCGGCTACGTCATCGACGTCAAGCACGAGACCGACTTCGACGGCAAGCTCCTGTGGATCTCCGAGCTGGTCTCGCCCCAGTCCGTCCTGACGCCCGAGGCGGCGCGCCTGGCGCGCGCCGTGGCCGACCGTTACGCCGGGACCCTCATCGACGTGCTGCGCCTGGCGGTGCCCGAGCGGCGCAAGCGCGTCGAGGACGAGCCGCCTCGGGCGTCGCTGCCGGTGGCGGCCCCGTCTCGGCATAATTGGAAGAGATATATCGCAGGCGAGGCATTCCTCCGCGCGCTCGGCGCGACCAAGTCGCCGAAAGCGGTGTGGAACGCCCTGCCCGGCGAGGACTGGCCCGCCCGGCTCGCCGAGGCCGCCGCCGTCACCGCCGCCGCGGGCCGCGGCGCGGTCCTGGTGGTCCCCGACCAGGCCGACCTCGACCGGCTCGACGCCGCCCTCGAGGCGGTGCTCGGCGCAGGCCGCCACGTGACGCTCGCTGCCCAGATGGGGCCCACCAAGCGCTACCGCGCGTTCCTGCGCGCCGCCAGGGGCGAGGTCCGCATCGTCGCCGGCACCAGGGCCGCGGCCTTCGCGCCCGTCGCGGACCTCGGTCTCGTCGCGATCTGGGACGACGGCGACGAATCCCACGTGGACCGGCACGCGCCCTATCCGCACGCCCGCGAGGTCCTGCTCACCCGCGCCGACCTCGCCGACGCGGCCTGCCTCGTGGGCGGCCACGCCCGCACCCCGCAGGCCCAACTGCTCGTGGACGCCGAATGGGCCGCATCGATCACCGCGGCCCGCGAGGAGGTCCGTGCCGCCGTGCCGCGCATCGCGCCGGTCGGCGATGAGTCCGACATGGCCCGCGATCCTTCGGGCGGCACCGCGCGCCTGCCAACCGTCGCCTGGGAGGCCGCCAGGGCCGCGCTCGCCCGCGAGCAGCCGGTCCTGGTGCAGGTGCCGCGGCGCGGCTACGTTCCCGCCGTCTCGTGCCAGCGCTGCCGCACCCGCGCGGTCTGCCACCACTGCTCGGGCCCGCTGCGTCTCACGGGCGCCCGCCGCGCACCGGTGTGCGGCTGGTGTGGCCGCGCCCCCGAGGACTACCGCTGCCGCGAATGCGGTTCCGGCAGGGTCCGCGCCCGCGTCATCGGCGCCGAGCGCACCGCCGAGGAGCTCGCGCAGGCCTTCGTCGGTGCCAGCGTCGTCGAGTCGACCGGAGCCAAGCGGCTCGACGCCGCACCCGAGGGACGATCGGTCGTCGTCGCCACGCCCGGCGTCGAGCCGCCCGCGCCCGGCGGCTACGGGGCGGTCCTGCTGCTCGACACGTGGGCGCTGCTCACCCGAGCCGACCTGACCGCCTCCGAGGACGCACTGCGCCGCTGGATGAACGCCGTCGCCCTCGCGAGGCCGGACGGCACGGCCGTGGTGGTCGCCGACGGGGGACTGGCGGTGGTGCAGGCGCTCATGCGGTGGGACCCGGCCTGGTTCGCCTCCAAGGAGCTCGGCGAGCGCGCCGAGCTCGGTTTCCCGCCCGCGATGAAGATGGCCGCCCTGACCGGGCCGTGCGGCGCGCCCGAGAAGCTCGCGGCCGACCTGCCGGCGGATCTGGGAGCGGAGGCGATCGGCCCGATCCCGGTCGACGAGGACACCGAGCGGCTGCTGCTGCGCGTGCGCCGCCGCGACGGTGCGGCCCTGGCGGCCGCGCTCGCCCGCGCGAGCGCCGAACGCGCCGGCGCGAAGGCCGAGCCGGTGCGCGTCCAGATCGACCCGCGCGCCATCGCCTGAGCGGGCATATTCGGCGCGGGGCTGGAAACCACTAGGCGATGCCCGTTCTCGTCGGCACCTCCGGATGGCAGTACCGCGACTGGCGCGGCGTGCTCTATCCCGAGCGGCTGCCCCTGCGGCGCTGGCTGGAGCACTACGCCGAGCGTTTCGTCACCGTGGAGAACAACGGCGCCTTCTACAGGCTCCCGACGCGCGAGACCTTCGCCTCCTGGCGCTCCCAGCTGCCGTCGGGCTTCTCGATGGCGGTGAAGGCCAGCCGGTTCCTCACACACCTCAAGCGGTTGCGCGAGCCGGAGGAGCCGGTCGAGCGGCTCATGGGCGTCGCCGCCGGGCTCGGCGACCGGCTCGGCCCAGTCCTGCTCCAGCTGCCGCCGACACTGCGGGCCGACCCCGAGCTGCTGGACGGCTGCCTCGGCCGCTTCCCCTCCGGAACGCGCGTGGCCGTTGAGCCTCGGCACGAGTCGTGGTGGAGCGAGGAGATCCGGGCCGTGCTCGCCGGCCGCGACGCCGCGCTGTGCTGGTCCGACAGGCGCGGGCGCCCCGCCGCTCCGCTGTGGCGCACCGCCTCCTGGGCCTATCTGCGCCTGCACGAGGGGACCGCGAAGCCGCCGCCGAGCTACGGCGACCAGGCGCTGCGCTCGTGGCGCGACCGCCTGAACGAGCAGTGGCCCGAGCGCGCCGACTGCTACGTCTACTTCAACAACGACCCCGGCGGCGCGGCCGTGCGCAACGCCTTCCGATTCGCCGAACTCATGCGGAAGGCGGGCCGCGAGGCGCCGGGAGCCGTCGAGCGATGAGTTTTCGCGCGCGGCCTCGTCTGAACTGGTGCAATCGAATGTCAGGTCCCGCCGAACGCACGAAAGGACGAGGCCATGCAGAAGATCGTCACCAACCTCTGGTTCGACGACAATGCCGAAGAGGCCGTCGACTACTACTGCTCGCTGTTCGAGGACTCCAAGATCATCCAGACCGTGCCGTACTCCGAGGTCGGACCCGGGGAGCCCGGCAAGGCCATGGTCATCGACTTCGAGCTCGCCGGCCAGCAGTTCACCGCCATCAACGGCGGCGGGGAGTTCCACTACACGCACGCCATGTCGCTGCTGGTCAACTGCGACAGTCAGGAGGAGGTGGACCGGCTCTGGGACGCCCTGCTCGCCGGCGGCGGCCGGGAGGTCGAATGCGGCTGGCTCAACGACCGGTACGGCGTTCCGTGGCAGATCTGGCCCTCCGAGGCCAACGACCTCGTGGGCGGCCCCGACCCCGAGGCCGCGCAGCGCGCCATGAAGGCCATGCTCGGCCAGCGGAAGATCAACGTGCAAGCGCTGCGCGACGCCTACGAAGACAGGTGAGCCCCGGCCGCGCTCCCCCGCGCGGGGGAGCCGGGCCGCCCGTCGGAGGGAGGGCGTCGGTCGCCCGGCGGCCGACGCTTGCGGAATGCACAATGGCCCCATGCGCCTGCTTGCCCCGCTCTGGTCCCGATCCACCTATCGCGGGTGGATCTGGTTGATCCTCGGCGGGGCGCTCTTGATGCCGTACATGCTGGTCGGCGCGCTCGTCTACAACTGGAACGCACCCGAGTCGGGCCTCGGCGGCGTCACCCATCCGCTCGTCTTCCTCGGCGTCCTGCCGCTGGTGGCCGCCACGTCGTTGCTGCTGCCGGACCGCGAGGTCGAGCGGACCGCCGCGAGACGCCTGCTCGGGGCCCGCTTCGAGACGCCGCTCGACGACGGTTCGTGGAACTCGCGCTGGCGCACCGGCTGCTGGTTCACCCTTCACGCCGCCGTCGGCGGCGTGCTGTCGGGCGTCACGCTCGCGATGGTGCCGTTCGCGGTCTACCTGCTGATCATTCCCTTCACCGACGCCGGCAGCGTCGAACTCATGCCCGCAGGGTGGCCGACGCAGCTGGGCCTGGTGGCCGGGCCGGTGGTGGCCGTGGTGCTGATCGCCACGGTCGCGGCCACCGTCGCCGGCATGCGGCGCCTCGCTCCGCGCCTGCTGGGGCAGAGCGCCGCCGATCGACTGGCCGGAGCGCGCGCCGAGACCGCCAAGCTCGCGGCCCGCAACCGCATCGCCCGCGAGCTCCACGACTCGATCGGCCACGCCCTGTCGGTGGTGGTCGTCCAGTCTGACGCCGCCGCCAGACTCGTCAAGGCGGACCCGGCGTTCGCCGCGAAGGCCATGGGCGCCGTGGGCGAGACCGCGCGCGGCGCGCTGGCCGAGCTCGACACCGTCATCGCGGCGCTGCGCGAGGACGACGCGGGATCGCGCGCCCCGCAGCGCGGCCTGCACGACCTCGAATCGCTCGCCGCCGAATGCGGGGTCGAGGTCGACCTCCGTGTCACCGGCGACCGGGACGCCTTGGGCGGTCTGGCGTCGCGCGAGGCCTACCGGATCGTCCAGGAGGCGCTGACGAACGTGCTGCGCCATGCCGACCGGCCCGAGGCGCGGGTGAGCGTCGACATCGCCGAGGGCCTGGCGCGCGTCACCGTCGACAGTCCCTCGGCGAAGCCGTCGCGCTCGACTCGCTCCGGCCGGGGTCTCATCGGCATGGCCGAGCGGGCGGCCGTCGTCGGGGGCGGGGTGCGGACCGGGCGCGAGGACGGCCGCTGGGTCGTCCGCGCCGCGATTCCCCTCGCCCCGCCGGCTTCAGCTTCGGACACCACTGGAAAGGCAGACGATGGCCACGCCACTGCGCATAGCGCTGATCGATGACGAGGAGCTCATTCGCTCGGGATTCGCCGCCGTCATCGGCGCCGAAACCGACCTGGAGGTGACGGCCCAGGGCGCCGACGGCGTCGACGCGGTCAACATCGCCCGCGCCGGGAAGGCGGACGTGATGCTCATGGACGTGCGCATGCCGACCGTGGACGGCATCGCGGCCACCGAGCGCATCACCGCCGAACTGGCCGAGCGCCCGAAGATCCTGGTGGTCACCACCTTCGAGGGCGACGACTACGTCTGGCAGGCGCTCAGGGCCGGCGCCGACGGGTTCCTGCTCAAGCGCACCAAGGTCGAGGACCTGCTCGCGGCCGTGCGGCTGGTGGCGCGCACGGATGCGCTGCTGTTCCCCGAGGCCATCCGCCGCCTCGCCGCCTCCTCGGCCCGCTCCGCTGAGCGGCGGCCCGGCATCGACGATTTGAGCGAGCGTGAGCGGGAGGTCCTCCAGTACGCGGCCAAGGGCCTGTCGAACGCCGAGATCGCCGCTCGTCTGTTCCTCGGCCGCGAGACCGTCAAAACGCATCTGAGCAGCGTGTACACCAAGCTCGGTGTGCGCGACCGCACGCAGGCGGTCATCGCCGCCTACGACTCCGGACTCGTCTGAGGCGCC
>NZ_BAAHCB010000019.1:0-93146 GCF_054776215.1 Glycomyces tarimensis | reverse complement strand
CTTCGTGTTATGGTTCGTTAGTAAAGTAGTGAACCTCAGAACCGATTGACTAAGGAGGCGAGATGTTCGATGACGGCACGCCGATCTATCGGCAGATCGCCGACCAGATCAAGGCCGAGATCTTGAACGGATCGCTCGAGCCGGGAGGGAAGGTCATGTCGACGAACCAGTACGCGGCGTTCTATTCGATCAACCCGGCCACCGCGCAGAAGGCGTTCCGGGAACTGGTCGACGAAGGCGTCCTCTACAAGCAGCGCGGCGTCGGCATGTTCGTCGCCGACGACGCCCGCGACAAGCTCGTCGGCGAATTCCGTGCCCGCTTCTTCGACGACGTGCTCCAGCCACTCATCCACGAGGCCCGGCAGGCCGGGATCTCGGTATCCGACATCATCCAGTACCTCCAAGCCCAGGAAGGCGCCCTGAAATGAGCTTCTCCGTCAGCCTCCGGGACGTGACGCTGAAATACGGCGACACCGAAGCCCTCTCCGACGTCAGCCTCGAACTCGAGCCCGGCAAGATCTACGGACTCCTCGGCCGCAACGGCGCGGGCAAGACCAGTCTGCTCAGCCTCCTCGCCGCCTTCCGCAAGCCCAGCGACGGCGAGGTCCTCGTCGACGGGCAGCCCGTGTGGGAGAACATCGCGATCGTCTCCCGGGTCTGCCTCATCCGCGAGGGCGGCGACTTCGACGACACCGATACCGTCAAGTCCACCCTGGAGACCGGCGAACTGCGCCCCTCCTGGGACCGCGATTACGCCTTCCGGCTTGCCGAGCGGTTCGAGCTGCCGCTGTCCAAGAAGGTCCGCGACCTCTCCCGAGGCAAGCGCTCGGTCCTCGCGGCCGTCTGCGGGCTGGCCGCCCGCGCCGAGCTGGCCATGTTCGACGAGGTCCACCTCGGCATGGACGCCCCCACCCGCGACGCCTTCTACAAGGAACTGCTCAACCAGTACATGGAGCGGCCCCACACCGTCATCCTCTCCACGCACCTCATCGACGAGGTCGCCAACTACCTCGAAGAGGTCGTCATCGTCGACAAAGGGCGGGTCCTGAGCCACGAGAACGTCGAATCCTTCCAGCGCATGGGCGCCAGCCTCACCGGCCCCGCCGAGGCCGTCGACTCGATCACCGCGGGACTCGAAGTGCTCTCCGAGCAGCGACTCGGCGGCACCAAGAGCGTCACCGTCGCCACCGGCCTCGACGCCCCGGCCCGCGAGCGCGCCGCCGCGGCCGGCATCGAGATCGGCCCCGTCGGCCTGCAGGACCTGTTCATCCACCTGACCAATCCCGACCGGACGGGAGCCTAGCCATGCCCAACGCCACCCTCGCGGGCCGTCGCCACGCATTCGGAATCGGTCTGACCGCCGAAGCCCTCAAGTACTTCGCGTTCTGGATCGCGGCCGTGGTCATCGGGGCGCTCGTGCTGCCCGCGATCGTCGCCCAGACCCGCTCGATCGAGATCTCCGCGTGGTACTTCGCCGCCAACTCCGGGAACATCTTCACCGCGATCGTCGCCGGCACGTTCCTCGCCGCCCTGCTCCCGACCATGATCGCCCAGGGGCTGACCCGCCGCGAACTCGCCACCTCCATGGGCTGGTTCGGACTGCTGTGGAGCCTCGCCCTCGGTGCGTTGACGGCCGCCGTATTCCTCGCCGAACACGCCGTCTACGAGGCCTTCGACTGGAATCAGTCGATCCAGGGCGAGCCCGGCGATCTCGCGCTCGAATCGGTCGGCGACGTGATCGTGTTCGCCGCGCCGTACCCGTTGACCTACCTCCTCTACTTCACCGCCGGTGCGCTCATCGGCGCCGCTTCCTACCGCTGGGACGCCGGCTGGCTCATCATCGTGCCCGCCGTCCCTATCACGCTCGCCCTGGACGACGCCATCTCAAGCGCCGAGCCGTGGGGACCGGGCTGGCTCCGGGTCGTCACCAGCGTCACCGACGACATGGGCACGTGGTCGTCCGTCGTGGCGATCCTCGCGGCCGTGGCCGTCGGCGCCTGGATCTGTCGCCGCATACTCATCGACACCCCGATCCGCGCGAAGAGGGGTTGATCATGAAGACCGTCCTCGCGCGGCGCCGATACCGACTCGGCGTCCAGCAGTTCTCCCGCGCCGTACACGCCTTCCGCTGGTGGGTGATCGCCGGATTCCCCGTCACCTTCGGGATCGCGATCGTCTTCGCCGACGTCATCGAGACCGGCGCCTGGATGATCACCGCCGCGGTGTTCCAGTGGTTCGTCGGCATCTGGTCCGGCGTGACCGTCCACTACTTCCTGCCCTCGCGGGTCGCCATGGGCCTGACCCGCCGCGAGGCCACCGTGTCGCTCGCGGTCTTCGGCGCCCTGCTGACCGGTGCGGCGGTGCTCGTCGTCGCCCTCGGGCTGTTCGCCGAGTACGCACTGCTCTCGGCCTTCGCCGAACCGGGCCTCACGCTCGGGGAGACGGCCTCCCGCGCCGCCAGGTACCTGCTGGTCACCCCGCTGTACTGCTGCACCGGCCTGGCCTTGGGGGCCGCGGCGGTCCGCATGCGCGGCGGCATCGGCGAGGTGCTGCTCCTGATCGTGACCGCCTCCGCCCTGGGCGTCGTCTGCATGGCGTTCGAATACGGCGAATGGTGGTTGCCGCAGTGGACCCCGGCCGGCGTGGCCCTCGTCGCCGCGCTCGCCGCCGCCTTCGTCCTGCTGCTGCGCGACGCCCCGGTCCTCCAGAAGCGGTTGTGAACGATGGGCGTGCTCGCAGCGGAGGTCCCCTTCATCGTCGCCGTGCTGGTCGCCTGCGCGGCGGCCAGCACTGTGGCGGGGCTGCTGCTGGTCTCCGGTCCGCAGCCCCGGCCGCGCGCCACAACCCGCACCGACCCCTCACGCGACGCCTGCAGCGAGTGGGACACTGGAGAACGGCCAGTTCAAGCGTTGAGAGGTCAGCACATTGTCGATCCAGCCCATCCGTCTGTACGGCGACCCGGTCCTGCGCACCGCGGCCGAGGAAGTCGACGCCTTTGACAAGGAACTGCGGGGCCTGGTGAAGGACCTGCTGGACACCATGCGAGACGAGGGCGGCGCGGGGCTCGCCGCACCGCAGCTCGGTGTGAGCAAGCGGGTGTTCACCTTCGATGTGGACGACGTCGTCGGCCACATCGTCAACCCGGTCCTGGAGTTCCCCGACGAGGAGGAGCAGGACGGGCCGGAGGGCTGCCTGTCGCTGCCGGGCCTGTACTTCGACACCGTCCGCCGCCAGAACGTCATCGCCAAGGGCTTCAACGAGTACGGCGACCCGCTCCAGATCGTCGGCACGGGGATGATGGCGCGGTGCCTCCAGCACGAGACCGACCACCTCGACGGCATCGTCTTCATCGACCGGCTCGATTCGGATCGGCGCAAGGCCGCCATGGCGGAGATCCAGTCCCAGGACTGGTATAACGACGACGTCAAGATCAAAGTCTCCCCGCACGACAGCAAGGGCGTGTTCTTCAAGTCCTAAGCCGAGCAGCCGAAGGAAGGCCAGCGCTTGTCCATCCAGCCAGTGCGCCTGTACGGCGACCCGGTGCTGCGCACCCGCGCCGCCGACGTCGCCGAGTTCGACGACGCCTTGCGCCGATTGATCGACGACCTCCACGACACCCTCGACGACCAGCGGGGCGCCGGCCTCGCGGCACCGCAGATCGGCGTCGGCCTGCGCGTGTTCGTCTACGACGTCGAGGGCCGCCGGGGCCACATGGTCAACCCGGTCCTGGAACTGCCCGACGACGAGACGCAGGACGACGACCTCGAGGGGTGCCTGTCGCTGCCCGGCGGGCTCTATTATCCGAGGCGGCGGCGCGTGCGCGCGATCTGCCGCGGCTTCGACATGCGCGGCGAACCCATCGAGGTCCGCGGCGAGGGCTTCATGGCCCGCTGCCTCCAGCACGAGGCCGATCACCTGCAGGGGCGCCTGTTCGTCGACCGGCTCGACGCCGCGCCCCGGGCCGAGTTCGAGGCCGACCTCGAACACCAGGACTGGTACCGGGCCAACCGGACGCACGTCCACACCGACCGAGACCAGAGCAAGGGTGTGTTCTTCAAGCAATGAGGATCCTCTTCGCCGGCACTCCGGAGGTCGCGCTGCCGACCCTGGAGGCGCTGTTCGCCTCCGACCACGAACTCGTCGCCGTCCTGACCCGGCCCGATGCGCCGGTCGGGCGGGGCCGCAAGGTCTCCCGCTCCCCGGTGGCCTCCTGGGGCGACGAGCACGGCGTCGAGGTGCTCACCCCGGCCAAGCCGCGCGAGCCGGAGTTCCTGGAGCGGCTGCGGGACCTTGCCGTGGACGTGGTGCCGGTGGTCGCCTACGGCGCGCTGGTGCCTCCCGCGGCCCTGGAGATCCCGCGTCTGGGCTGGATCAACCTGCACTTCTCGCTGCTGCCCGCCTGGCGGGGCGCGGCTCCCGTCCAGCACGCGGTGCTCGCCGGCGACGAGATGACCGGCGCGTGCGTCTTCGAACTGGAGGCCGGGCTCGACACCGGGCCGGTCTACGGACGCCTGACCGAGCCGATCGGCGAGCGCGACACCGCAGGAGACCTGCTCGGACGGCTCGCCGAGGCCGGCGCGAGGCTCATGGTCGACGTCGTCGACGGCCTCGCGGCGGGCATCCTGGAGGCCGAGCCGCAGCCCGAGGAGGGCGTCTCGCACGCCCCCAAGATCGCCGTCGAGGACGCACGCGCGCGCTGGGGTGACCCGGCCTTCGCCGTGGACCGACGCATCCGGGCCGTCACGCCCGCGCCGGGCGCGTGGACGGAGTTCGAGGGCGCGCGCCTGCGCTTGGGGCCGGTGACCGTCGATCCCGACGGCCCCGAGCTCGCTCCCGGCGAGGTCGCCATCGCCAAGCACAGCGTCCACGTGGGCACCGCCACCGACCCGGTGCGGCTCGGCGAGGTCCAGCTGGCCGGGAAGCAGCGCATGGACGCCGCCGCATGGGGCCGCGGCGTCCAAGCGGAGAGCCCTCGACTCGTATGACCCGTCAGAACCCGCGCCACGTCGCCTTCGAGGCCATCCGCGCCGTCAGCGCCGAGGACGCCTACGCCAACATCGTGCTGCCGAGGCTCCTGGCCGTCACCGAGCTCGACGGGCGCGACGCCGCGCTCGCCACCGAGCTGACCTACGGCACCCTGCGGAGCCTGGGCACTCTCGAAGCGATCATCGCCGCCGCCTCCGGGCGAGACCTGGACGGGCTCCAGACCGATCTGGTCGACGCACTGTGCTTCGGCGCCTACCAGCTGCTGTACACGCGCATCCCCGTGCACGCGGCCGTCTCGACCACCGTCAGCCTCGTCAAGGCCGCGGTCAATCCGCGCGTGTCGGGCCTGACGAACGCGGTGCTCCGCAAGGTCGCCGCGCGAGACCTCGACGGCTGGATCGCGGAGCTGGCCTCCGGCGAGCGCATCGGCGACCTCGCGCTCCGCTACGCCCATCCGAAGTGGATCGTCGAGGAGTTCGACGCGATCCTCGGCCCCGACGAGACGCCGCGCGCCCTGGAGGCCGACAACGTCGCGCCGCCGGTCCACCTGTGCGCCAAGCCCGGGCGCGTCGACCGCGACGATCTGGCCGCCAAGGCCGGCGGGACGCCCGGGCGCTGGTCGCCGTACGCGGTCCATCTGCCCGGGGGCGACCCGGGGAAGGTCAAGGCCGTCGCCGTCGGGCGCGCGAGCGTTCAGGACGAGGGCAGTCAGCTCGTCGCCCTCGCGCTGGCAAACGCTCCCATGAAGGGTCCGGACGCCTCCTGGGTGGACCTGTGCGCCGGCCCCGGCGGCAAGACCGCCCTGCTCGGCTCGCTCGCCGCCCAGCGCGGCGCGGCCGTCGACGCGGTCGAGGTCGCGCCACACCGTGCCGAACTGGTCGCCAAGGCCGCCAAGGGCCTGCCGGTCACGGTCCACACCGGCGACGGGCGCGACTTCGGCCGCCCCGGCAGCGCCGACCGCGTCCTCGTGGACGCCCCGTGCTCGGGGCTCGGTGCGCTGCGCCGGCGCCCGGAGGCTCGCTGGCGCAAGCGGCGCAGCGATATCGACGGCTTGTCGGTGCTCCAGCGCGAGCTGCTGGCCTCGGCGATCGAGCTGGTCCGGCCCGGCGGCACCGTCGCCTACGCCACCTGTTCGCCGGTCCGCGCCGAGACCGTCGAGGTCGTCGGGGACTTCCTCGGGCGCGGGGGAGTGGAACTCATCGAGGCGCATTCGATCACCGATTCGGTCCCGGATTCGGCGAGGGACGGTCTCGTGCAGCTGTGGCCGCAGCGCCACGGCACCGACGCGATGTTCCTGGCCCTGCTGCGCCGCACGGCCTGACCGGCGATTCGACGCAATTCGACGCCCCCTCTCGACGCCATCAAGTGGTAGCGCTACCATCGACATATCGATGACTGTGAATTTCACCGCCCTTGCCGGTGGAGTCGACCACGAAGGAGCAAGCCATGAACCGAAGAAGGAGACTCGCGGCGATCGCCGCGGCGGCGGGCGCCGCTGGACTGGCTGCGGCCACCGCGCTCCTGCTGGCCCCGAGCGCGTCAGCGCAGGGCGAGAGCCTGTGGGCCAACCCGAACACCCAAGCGGCCGAATGGGTCGCCGAGAACCCGAACGACTCCAGGGCCGCCCTGATCGGCGAGCGCATCGCAGAGACCCCGGCGGGCGTCTGGTTCACCGAGCACAATCCCATCGGCGGCATCGGGGCCCAGGTTTCGAACGTCGTCTCGGCGGCCGCCGCGGACGGTGACACGCCCATCATGGTCGTCTACAACATCCCCGACCGCGACTGCGGCGGCCACTCAGGTGGCGGCGCGCCCAGCCACGACGCCTACCGCGACTGGATCGACCAGTTCGCCTCGGCGCTGTCGGGGCCCGCCTACATCATCCTCGAACCCGACACCCTCCCGCACAACTGCGCCGACCCGTCCCAGCGGAACCAGTCGCTGATCCACGCGGTCCAGGCGCTCAAAGCCGCCTCCTCTCAGGCCCGCGTCTACCTCGACATCGGCAACTCCGCCTGGCTCGCTCCCGGCGAGGCGGCCAGCCGCCTCCAGGGCGCCGGTATCCAGTACGCCGACGGCTTCGCGATCAACGTCTCCAACTACCGCACCACACAGGAGGCGACTTCCTACGCCCACCAGATCCAGAACATCGTCGGCTCCGACAAGGGCGCGGTGATCGACACCAGCCGCAACGGCAACGGACCGCTGGATCCGCCCGACCCCAATGACTGGTGCGACCCGCCCGGCCGCGCCATCGGGGACTACCCGACCACCTCGACCGGCGTGAACGGCATCGACGCCTACCTGTGGGTCAAGCTCCCCGGGGAAGCCGACGGCTGCGCCGGCAGCGCGGGCCAGTTCATCCCCGACCTGGCTTACACCCTCGCCAGCAACGCCGGATCCGACTGGCCCGGCAATGTCAGCACCGACCCGCCGACCGACGAGCCCACCGACCCGACCGAGCCGCCGACCGACGACCCGACCGAGCCCGCCGACGGCGAGTGCTCCGCCGAGATCGTCATCGTCAGCGACTGGGGGAGCGGCTGGCAGGGCGATGTGCACGTCACCGCCGGCGAGCAGTCGCTCAACGGTTGGACCCTGACCTGGAGCTGGCCCAGCGGCCAGTCCGTCTCGAGCTCCTGGAACGTCGAGCTGAGCCAATCGGGCCAGACCGTGACCGCCTCGGACCTCGGCTGGAACGGCGCGATCGCCTCCGGTGAAACCCGGAATGCCTTCGGCTTCATCGGAAGCGGCTCCAGCGCCACACCCACCATCGAGTGCAGCGCCTGACCCAGGACTCACTTCACACCCGGTGTCCGGCCTGTGTCGCAGTTGCGCGACCTACACTATGCGTGTGGCACAGATCGAAGCGGCACAGGCCGACACCGTCATCGCTCCGAGTCTGCTGGCGGCCGACTTCGCCCGCCTCGCCGAGGCGGCCGAATCGGTCGACGGGGCGGTCGACTGGCTCCACGTCGACGTCATGGACAATCACTTCGTCCCCAACCTCACCATCGGCCCACCCGTCGTCAAGTCCCTCAAGGCCGCCACCGACATCCCGCTCGACTGCCACCTGATGATCGAGGACCCCGAGCGGTGGGCCGTCGGCTACGCCGAACTCGGCGCCTACAACGTCACCTTCCACGCCGAGGCCAGCGCCGACCCGGTCGCCCTGGCCCGACAGATCCGCTCCGCCGGCGCCAAGGCCGGGCTCGCGATCGACCGCGACACCCCCGTCGAGGACTACCTCGACCTGCTGCCCGCGTTCGACACGCTGCTCATCATGACCATCAAGGCCGGATTCGGCGGCCAGGAGTTCATGCCCGAGCTCCTCGACAAGGTCCGCACCGCCCGAGGCCACATCCGCTCCGGGCACCTCGATGTGCGCATCGAAGTGGACGGCGGCATCGGCGAGGACACCATTGCCCAGGCCGCGGAGGCCGGCGCCGACGCCTTCGTCGCCGGCACCGCCGTCTACGGCGCCGACGACCCCTCCGAAGCCTGCCGCCGTCTGCGAGCCCGCGCCGACGCCGCCAGATGAGCGCACCATGTCCGCCTCGAGCCCCTCAGAACTGGTCCTGATCGCCGACTCGGACCATGAGATCGCCGAGTTCCTCGCCGCGCGGCTGCGCGCCGACGGCTTCGACACCGCGCTCGCCCGCGACGGCTACCAGGCGCTGGCCGGGATCGCGCTGCGCCGGCCCGGGATCGTGCTCTTGGAGGTCCACCTGCCGTTCATCGACGGCCTCGCCCTGACCAGGCAGCTGCGTGCCGACCCCGCCACCGCGAGCCTGCCGATCATCCTCGTGTGCGCCCAGCCCACCTCCGCGGACAAGATCGCCGGGCTCAAGGCCGGAGCCGACGACTACATCGCCAAGCCCTTCGACCCCGCCGAGGTCTCCGCCCGCATCGACTCGGCCATCCGCCGCCACCGCGAGATCCGCGAGTCCTCGCCGCTGACCGGCATGCCGGGCAATGACCGCATCCTGCGCGAACTGTCCTCATGGATCGCCCGCGGCGATCCGTTCGCCTTGTGCTACATCGACATCGACCATTTCAAAGCGGTCAACGACGTCTACGGCTTCGTGCGCGGCGACGAGTTCATCAAGGGGCTGGCCGAGTGCGTGTACTCCGCCGCCGGCGACGCGGGCGCCGCACCGGTGTTCCTCGGGCACGTCGGCGGCGACGACTTCACCATCCTGTGCACCCCCGAGCACGCCCGCCCCGTCACCGACTTCGTCAACGACCACTTCGCCCTCCGGGTCCGGCAGCTGTGCGACCCCGACGACGTCGAACGCGGCTACATCGAGCACGCCGACCGCTCCCGGCACATCACCCGCTCGCGCCTGCCCACCCTCTCGATCGGCGTCGCCCTCTCCACCCACCGGCGCTTCGCCGACCCGTACGAGGCCGTCGCCGAGGCCACCGCCCTCAAGAGCGTCGCGAAATCCCACGCCGGGCCCTACGTCGCCTTCCCCGGTGGCAAGCCGCCTGGCACCAAGCGGCGCCCCGTCTTCTGGACCAACGACCAGTGACAGTGAGACAAACCCCACGGAATAGCGACTGCCCATTGCGACCGTGGCACAATTCGGAGTAACAAACGCGCGTCAGCGGGGTCGGTGAAATTCCGAACCGGCGGTGAGCGGCCCAAAGCCGCGAGTCCGCGACCCGTCCGCATCCAGCGGACGGTTGACCCGGTGAGAA
Organism: Glycomyces tarimensis; assembly: GCF_054776215.1. Lineage (NCBI taxonomy): Bacteria > Bacillati > Actinomycetota > Actinomycetes > Glycomycetales > Glycomycetaceae > Glycomyces > Glycomyces tarimensis. The sequence goes on along the minus strand of NZ_BAAHCB010000019.1, from coordinate 83,456 downwards.
TCCGGGACCGACGGTCAGAGTCCGGATGGGAGCAGACGCGTCGCGAAGGGCCTCGGCCTGCCGCGAACTTTCCCTGACCCCGCCTGCGTGCGTGTCGAATCCGCAGTAGGTAGGGGGTCCCACCCGATGTTCACCGGAATCGTCGAAGAACTCGGCGAAGTCGTCAAGACAGGCGAGTCGAGCCTGTCCGTCCGCGGTCCGCTCGTCACCTCCGACGTGGGCTTCGGCGACTCGATCGCCGTCAACGGAGTCTGCCTCACCGTCGTCGCGCTCGAAGGCGACGTCTTCACCGCCGACGTCATGGCCGAGACCTACCGGCGCACCGTCATCGGCGCTCTCGAGGTCGGCGACCGGGTCAACCTCGAACGAGCCGCCACCCCCACCACCCGCCTCGGGGGCCACCTCGTCCAGGGCCACGTCGACGGCGTCGGCGAGATCACCGCCCGCAAACCCGCCGCCGAATGGGAGGAGGTCTCCTTCCGTCTGCCCGAAGGCCTGGGGAAGTACGTCGTCGAGAAGGGCTCGATCACCGTCGACGGCACCTCCCTGACGGTGGCGGCGATCGACGGCGACGAATTCACCGTCGGGCTCATCCCCGCCACCCTCGAAGCGACCACACTGGGCCGCAAACAGGTCGGCGACCCGGTCCACCTCGAAGTCGACGTGATCGCCAAGCACACCGAGAAACTTCTGGAAGCGAGCGGGAGCCTGCGATGAGCGACATCCGACTGGACGGCGTCGAGGACGCCATCGCCGACATCGCCGCCGGCAAGGCGGTCATCGTCGCCGACGACGAGAGCCGCGAGAACGAGGGCGACCTCGTCTTCGCCGCCGAGGACGCCACCGCCGAACTGCTGGCGTTCACCATCCGACACACCGGCGGCTACATCTGCGTGGCCATGCCCGCCGACACCGCCGACCGGCTCGTCCTGCCCCCCGCCTACCACACCAACCAGGACTCCAAGGGCACCGCGTTCGCCGTCTCGGTCGACGCCCGCAAGGGCCTCACCACCGGCATCTCCGCCGCCGACCGCGTCCGGACCATCCGCGTCCTCGCTGACCCCGACACCGGGGCCGACGACCTCAACCGGCCCGGGCACGTCGTGCCCCTGCGCGCCGAGGACGGCGGCGTCCTCGTCCGCCGCGGCCACACCGAAGCCGCCGTCGACCTCACCCGCCTGGCCGGCAAGGAGCCCGTCGGCGCGATCTCGGAGCTGATGAACGACGACGGCACCATGATGCGACTGCCCGAGCTGCGGGCTTTCGCCGACGAACACGACCTCAAACTCATCACCGTCGCCCAGCTCGTCGCCTGGCGCCAGCGTACCGAAGTCCACGTCAAGCGGCTCGCCGAGGCCCGCCTGCCGCTGGAGGCCGGCGAGTTCACCGCGATCGGCTATCGTTCGGCCTTCGACGGCGACGAGCACGTCGCCCTGGTCAAGGGCGACATCGGCGACGGCCTCGACGTCCTCGTCCGGGTCCACTCCGAATGCCTCACCGGCGACGCCTTCGGCTCCCTGCGGTGCGACTGCGGCCCGCAGCTCCAGGCCGCCCTGCACGCGATCGAGGCCGAAGGCCGCGGCGTCGTGCTCTACATGCGCGGCCACGAAGGCCGCGGCATCGGCCTGGTCCACAAGCTCCAGGCCTACCAGCTCCAGGACAACGGCCGCGACACCGTCGACGCCAACCTCGAACTGGGCCTGCCCGCCGACGCCCGCGACTGGGCCGTCGGCGCGCAGATCCTCGCCGACCTCGGCATCAAGTCGATGCGCCTGCTCACCAACAACCCGGACAAGCGCGCCGGGATCGAAGGCCACGGCCTGGAGGTGCTCGACCGGGTCGCTCTGCCGACGCACACCACGCCCGACAACATCGCCTACCTGACGACCAAGCGCGACCGCATGGGGCACCTGCTGGAGGACCTGCCCCCGCTCACGCCCGTCCAGACCACGGCGGAGGCGGCCTGACATGGCAGGACACGGAGCGCCCGAGGTCGCCGTCCCCGACGCCGCGGGCCTGACGCTCGGCATCGCCGCCACCGACTGGAACGCCGAACTGGTCGACCAGATGCTCGCTCGCGCCCGCGACGCCGCCGCCGACGCCAAGTGCGCCGAGCCGGTCGTGGTGCGTGTGGCCGGCGCCGTCGAGCTGCCGATCGCCGCCCAGGCGCTGGCCCGCCGCTTCGACGCCGTGGTCGCTCTCGGCGTGGTCATCCGCGGCGGCACCGCCCACTTCGACTACGTCTGCAAGTCGGTCACCGAGGGGCTCACCCGCGTGGCGCTCGACGAGTCGACGCCGGTCGCCCAGGGCGTGCTCACCGTCGACAACCTTGAGCAGGCCGTCGCCAGGGCCGGATACGCCGGCTCCAGCGAGGACAAGGGCTACGAAGCGGTCGTCGCGGCGCTCGGCGCCGCGCTGGCGATCCGCTCGCTGCCTTGATCGAACCAGTACGAGGGGCGCTGTCCGACCGGACGGCGCCCCTCGCCGCACTCACGACTGCGCGTCCAGGCGCGCGAAATAGGCTTCCACCAGCGGCTTGCCGATCCCTGTCATCCACTGCTCGAACGTGAGCAAGCCCGGGTGGATTGCGCGCAGCGCCTCGATGTCCACCTCGATCGGCGTCTCGTTGATCGTCGCGATCATCTTGGCCGTGCTGGGGCTGGAGGCGCGGATCTGCTCCATCGGGATCTCCGCGTACGGCACCTCGCGCCCCACGACACGACTGATGAGCGCGGCCTTCTCGACCTGCGTCATATCGTCGCCGGCCAGCGTGTACGCCTCGCCGCGGTGGCGTTCGGGCTCGGCGAAGGCGATGGCGGCGAACGCGGCGATGTCGGCCACGGCGATGAGCGGCTCGTACGTGTCGGCCCACAGCGTCGAGACCAGCTTGCCGTCCTGGAGCTCGCGCGGGGAGTCGAACGTGTTCTCCATGAACGAGGTCGGGCGCAGGAACGTCAGCGACAGGCCCGATTCCCGGAGCGCGGCCTCGGCTTCGGCCTTGCGACGTACCAAGTCCATGTCGGACTCCATTCGCGTGCCGATGCCGACCACCGAGGAGTGGACCATGTGCGTCACGCCCGCGTCCCTCGCCGCATCGCCGAGCTTCGCGGCCGTACGAGCCTCGTGCTCGGGGTCGTGTCCGTAGGGGCCGCCCTCGTAGGCCCCCGCGTGGACGCTGAAAACGCCCCATGCGTCGGCCACGGCGCGATCGAGCGACTCGCGGTCGTCGAGGTCGCCGGTGACGACCTCGACTCCCGCCGCGGCCAGCGCCTTGGCACGATCGCTCGACGCGTCGCGGCTGAGCGCCCTGACCCTCCAACCGTCGGCCAGCAGGCGGGAGGCCACGGCCCCGCCCTGCCTCCCCGTCGCACCGGTGACGAGGATGGTGTTGACATCGGAGCTCATGAGGAGTTCCCTTCTGTTTCGAGGGTCGCCGGATAGTATCGGGAACGGCAACCCGGTTGATGAAACGGAATGCTACACCCGTTTAATCTCGAGTATGGGAGGGGGAGCCGTGTCCGTGTCCGCCCAACGGAGCGAACGCGCCGACGCCCAGCGCAATCGGCAGAAGGTCTTGGAGACGGCTGATCGCCTGCTGGCCGAGCGGGGGACCTCGGTGACCCTCGGGGAGATCGCCGCCGCCGCAGGTGTCGGCGCCGGGACGGTCTATCGCCATTTCCCCACCAAGGACGCCTTGATGGCGACCGTGCTCGACCACCGGACCGAGCAGCTCACCGCTTGGGGGAGGGCCGTTCGAGCGGAGCTGGAGCCCGGTGAGGCCTTCTTCGCGTTCCTGCGGCACGTCGCCGAGCACGCCTTCGCCAACCGCGTCATCTGCGAGTCGCTGGCCTCGCGCGGCGACTGGCAGCAGCCGTTGAAGATCGAGGGGCGCTGCATGATCGACTCGCCGCTGGCCGAGCTGCTCAGGGACGCGCAGCGGGTCGGCGCGATCCGGGGCGATCTGGAGCCCGAGGACGCGCGGGCGATGATGCTCGGCTTCGTGGCGATGGCGCAGGCGCTCGACTCACCCGAGCGGGCCGGCCTGCTCGCCGAGGTGATGTGGGACGGGCTTCGGCCCGAATCGAGACGAAACCACGAGTTTAATAACGAAACCTGGGATGACGCCACGCCTCGTGACGAAACTGGCCGCCCCAGGGGTGACGAAAGCGGCCACCGCTGCGCGGTCTGCGGCGATCCGATCGCGGCCGCCGGCACCGGGAGGCCGCCGAAGTACTGCTCCCCGGCCTGCCGCCAGCGGGCGTTCCGTGCCAAGCAGAAGGCCGCGGCCGAAGCCGCGGCCCGATGACACCGCTTAGCGACTCGCCTTGATCCGCGGGACCGACTTTAGGTCGACAGCGAGTAGTTGTTGACCCGGAAGTCGCGCCCGCCGGCGGACGAGGTGATCTCCCAGCCGAACTGGATCTGGTCGATGCGCACGTTCGGCAGACGGCCCTGGTTGACCAGCCACTGGCAGTGAGCGGTGATGTTCACCGTCGAGCTGGTGGTCTGACTGTGCGCCAGAAAGCTGTAGACGGGGTTGCCGCCGTTGTGGCCCTGGTAGTACCGCCAGTTGCGCCCGCCGAGGTTCACGTCGGTGACGAAGCTGCCGAGCGGGCCGACGTTCGACGTCCACTGGGTCCAGATCATGATCTCGTGCGCGTGCCCGTCGCCCCATACGTCGTAGGCGGTGTTGTAGGCCAGGCCCGAACCGCTCGGGACGGTGACGTTGTGGGAGCTGGAGACGTTCCCCATGTTGGAGACGTTGCGCCCGAGCGTGTACGACACGTTCGGATAGGACTTGATCCCGCCGGTGTTCGGGTGGTCGGCCCACACGCCCCAGTTGCTGTGGGAGTTGGCCCAGATCGACTGCGAACCGGCGCCGGAGCCCCAGATGTTGTTGTAGATGGTGTAGGGGCCGGTCTGCCAGTTGCCCCACTGGTCGCTCGAGGACCACGTGGCGGCCTGTGCCGGGACTTGGAGGCCTCCTACCGCGGCGGCGGTGGCGATGGGGGCGGCCACGGCGGCGGTGAGGAGAGATCTGCGTCGCATGGGGGCACTGCCTTTCTGAAGTCGTGCTGACGGTCGATGACATTCGGGATTTATGAATGTCAATAGGTTAATTAGATCATGTGCCCCAATTAATGTCCAGCAGCCGTCGCTCGGCTCGCCCGAAAGCGCTTCCGAGCGGCCGTGCGGCGACGGGGCGCACGCCGCGGCGGTGCGGACGTCGCCACCCGCCGCCGAGCCACGTAGAATTCGGTGCCGTGAAGACCTTCGAGCAGCTCTACGCCGAACTCGCCGAGAAAGCACTCACCCGCCCCGAGGGCTCGGGAACCGTCGCCGCCCTCGACGCGGGAGTCCATGCCATCGGCAAGAAGGTCGTGGAGGAAGCCGCGGAGGTCTGGATGGCCGCCGAGTACGAGTCCGACGAGGCCGCCGCTGAGGAGATCTCCCAGCTGCTCTACCACGTCCAGGTCATGATGATCGCGCGAGGCATCGGCCTCGACGACGTCTACAAGCACCTCTAGCAGTCCGTCTCCGAAAGGCCCACGTAAATGCTTCGCATCGCCGTGCCCAACAAGGGCGCGCTGTCCCAAGGCGCGATCGACATGCTCGCCGAGGCGGGCTACCGCCAGCGCCGTTCCACCCGCGACCTCCAGGTCGTCGACGCCGACAACGAGGTGGAGTTCTTCTACCTGCGCCCCGGCGACATCGCCACCTATGTCGCCTCCGGCGACCTCCACCTCGGCATCACCGGCCGCGACCTGGCCGTCGACTCCAGCGCCGACGTCGAGGAGGTCCTCCCGCTCGGCTTCGGGCGCTCGACGTTCCGCTACGCAGCCCGGCCCGGCACCGTCGATTCGGTCGACGGTCTCGGCGGGCGCCGCATCGCCACCTCCTACCCGGGCGTGGTGCGCCGCGACCTCGAATCCCACGGCGTCGAGGCCGAGATCATCAAGCTCGCCGGCGCGGTCGAGAACGCCATCGCACTCGGCGTGGCCGACGCGATCGCCGACGTCGTCGAGACCGGGACGACCCTCAAGCAGGCCGGGCTGGCAGTCTTCGGCGAGCCGCTCATGCGCTCCGAGGCCATCCTGGTGCGCAAGTCCGGCAACGGTGACGCCACCGCTGTCGGCCAGCTGCTGCGGCGCCTGCGCGGCGTCCTGGTGGCCCGCTCGTATGTGATGCTCGCCTACGACGTGCGCGCCGAGCTGCTGGAGAAGGCCGTGGAGCTGACGCCCGGCATCGAGTCGCCGACGGTGTCGCCGCTGCATCGGGAAGGCTGGGTGGCCGTTCAGTCGATGACGGAGCGCTCGGACCTGCACCGGGTCATGGACGCGCTGTACGAGCTGGGCGCTCGCGGCATCTTGGCCTCGAACATCGACGCCTGCCGGCTGTAGGCCGCGCCTCAGCTCAGCCGCGGCTCCTCTGCCGCCGCGGCGGCGTCGGCCCTGACCCGCAGTTCGACGGCGATCGCGACAGCCTCGGCGGCGTCGCGGTGGACGGCGACGGCGTCGTGGGAGGGGCTTCCGGTGATCCTGGCGCGCACCGTCGCGAGGCGCTGCGCGCGCTGGAGCGGGCCCTGGGCGACCTCGACCTGTTGGATGCGGGCGTACGGGACGGCCACGGTGGTGGTCTTCAGCAGCCCGTAGCGCACCGCGAAGACCTCCTCGCCGAGTCCGGCGCCCCTGATCTTCCATGTGAACGGCGTGCGCCACCGTGCCCGGCGGGGCGGTCTGGTGAGCGTCGCGGTCACGTCGTGCCAGTCGACCTTCGGCAGCGCGGTGTGGGCGACGTGGCGGGCTTCGCCGAGCGTGCCGACCGGCAGCAGGGCCGAGCCTCGTACCATCCCCTCGACGCCCTGCTGGGCGATCGAGGCGGTCGCGACCTGCACGCGCCGCCATCCTTTGAGCCGCCACATCACCGGCAGTTCGACGCTGACGGCGGTGATCCGGCGCAGCGGGACGACGTTGCTGTGCTTCTCGGTGAGGCCGCGTTCGACGCGCAGGCGCCCGTCGGCTCGCGAGAGCGTGAAGTGCCAGTTGCGCAGGATGCCCGAGCCGGTCTGGACGATGGAGGTGATCAGGCCGAACAGGACCGGCAGGCCCGCTGCGGCCCATACCTCGGCGTCGACGTCGTTGGCCTCGAGGATCGCGTTGAACGTGGCGCCGGCGGCGATGAGCAGGCCGAACGCGATGAGCGTCGGCGGCAGGGTCTCCAGGATCGTCCCGGCGACGAGGCGTCCCGTGCCGACCTGGGCGATCACGGCTTCGTCCTCGGCCTCGGGGGCCTCGTCGGTCGGCTCCGTTCGTGTCACCTCCTGCCGCCGCGAGAGCGCGAGGAGCTGTTCGCGCAGCTCTTGGGCCTCGCCGAGTTTGAGGTAGGACAGGGGCGCCTCCGTCTCGGAAGCCCCGGCGACCTCGATGCGGAGCTGTGCGAGCCCGAAGATCCGGGCGCGGATCGGCTGGGCGACCTCGATGCCCTGGAGGCGCTCGAGCGGCAGGGTGCGGCTCTTGCGGATGAGGACGCCTTCGGTGATCTGGAGCTCGCCGCCGACGACGCGGTAGCCGGTGAACAGCCACGACAGCAGGCCGCTGCCGGCGCCGATGATGCCGGCGAAGATGGCGATGACGATGCCGAAGAACGCGTTCTCCTGGATGTACATCTGCCACGACGAGGCCAGGACCACGGCGATGAGCAGCCGGAAGCTCTCGAGCAAGGGCGTGAGCGGATGGAGGCGGCGCTTGGGGATCTCGACCGGTGCCGCGATGGAAGCCATGCCGGGGCCGATCGGCACCGGCGCGATCGACGGCGCGGGCCACTGGTCGGGCGGCGCGGCGGGCTGGCGCTCATCCTGCTCGCTCACAGTCCCTCCCGGACCTCGGCGGCGCGCGCCGACAGCCGGTCGCGCAGCCCCTCGGCGACCTGCGGGTGCAGGCCCGGGATCTCGGTGACCGCGCCGAGCGCCGCGGTGCGGATCTGCACCGTGGTCAGGCCGAAGGCCCGTTCGATCGGCCCGGCCTTGAGATCCACGAGCTGGATGCGCCCGTAGGGGACGATGCTGAGCTCGCGGAACAGCAGGCCGTGCTTGACGAGCAGGTCCTTCTCGCGTTCGGCGAAACCCCAGGCTCGGACGGCTCTGACGATGATCAACGAGCGCAGCGCCGCGATCACGGCCGCCGCCCCGAGGGCGTAGAGGATGCCGTCGGCGCCGAGCCACAGCACGAGCGGGATCACCAGGATCAGCGCCAGAACGAGGACGCGGATCGTCATCCCCAGGAGGCGGACGGTCCGGAGTTCCTGGGCCATGGGCTGCCATTCGAGTTCGGTCGGCCAGTGGTCCCATACGGGATGCGTTCTCGGGCTCATGGCTCAATCATCCAACTTCACGGTCTCGCACGGGAACCCGCGTGTGGTCAGAAAGCCCCTGAGGGTGCTCAGGTGCTCGTCGCAGGCGGCCCATTGTTTGACGCGCTCGGCGCTGTGCAGTCGCGGGTTGCGCCACTGGAGCATCCATACGGCGCTGCGGCGGCATCCGCGGGCGGAGCAGACGGGCGTCTCGGCATTGAGGGTCACGCCATGATTCTGCGGCAACTCGAGTCTCAACCGTGACGCGGCCATACCGCCGTGTCGATGAACGTCTCAATGGCCTCGACGATGTCGGCCAGGGCGTGCGCGGATGCCACGAGGGGACGGCCCGGCACGAACATGCCGTGATCGGCTCCGGGGATCTCGCAGACCTCGCCGGGCAGCTCGCGGGCGAGCGCGGAGTTCCAGGCGGCGTCGGCGGTGCCGCCGATGAGCAGGTACGGGGCGGTGGTGCGGCGCAGCGCCTGCACGATCGGGTAGTCCTGGAGCAGCGGGGTGAGCCAGATCGCGGGGAGCCCGTGGTGGGCGGCCAGAGCGGCGGCGGCGCTGCCGAGGGACTTGCCGACTAGCAGCGGCGGGTCGTCGTTGTGGACGAGGTCGAGGACCCCCTCGACCTGCTCGCAGACGCCGTCGACCATGGTCTGGGCGTCGACGGTGAGCCGCTCGGGGTGCTTCCACTCGACCGGGTAGGTGTGGGCGCCGCGCGACTGGAGCGCGACGTGGGCGAACATGAGCAGCGGCCCCTGCACTCCGTAATTGCGACCCGGGAGCAGGAGCGCCTGGCGGCGACGAGGCATGAAAGCGATTCTAGATCTGTGAGGCAGCGGAGGCGGGTGCCGACCAGTGGGGAACGGAGCGGCCGAATCCGGGCAGAAGGAGACGAGTCCCGCGCGGCCACGGGGGAAGCCGCGCGGGATACGGAAAGCATAGCGCTCCGACATAATGCAGCAACGGATTGAATCGGCGCGTCGCGTCACTCTCCTGGGCAAATACCGTTTCCGGCCGCGCCGGTCCCACGTCGAGCACCGCAAAGGTGTCTGCGATCCTGAAGCGGCCCAACGGGAGCACTCAGAACTGTCGGATACCCGACTCAAAGGTGACGGGCGTGTCGCCCCGATCGTGATCCTCCGCCACGCTCACGCTCCTCGTACGGGCGAATTAGTATCGACGACACCAGTCCGAACCAGCAGGGAGCAGGAGCCGACATGGGATCACCCGAGGCCGACCGTTCGACCCCGGCGGAGAACGCCGCCTTGCTCGAGAAGGCGCTGTTCGAGATCAAGAAGGTCATCGTCGGCCAGGACGCGCTGGTCGAGCGGATGTTCGCCGCGCTGCTCGCCCGCGGCCACTGCCTCATCGAAGGCGTCCCCGGCGTCGCCAAGACCCTCGCCGTCGAGACGATGGCCAAGGTCGTCGGCGCCGAATTCCAGCGCATCCAGTTCACCCCCGACCTGGTGCCCGCCGACATCATCGGCACCCGCATCTACCGGCAGTCCACCGAGACCTTCGACGTCGAACTCGGCCCCGTCTACACCAACTTCGTGCTCGCCGACGAGATCAACCGCGCGCCGGCCAAGGTGCAGTCCGCGATGCTCGAGGTCATGGCCGAACAGCACATCTCCATCGGCGGCCAGACCCACCGGCTCCCCAAGCCGTTCCTCGTCATGGCCACCCAGAACCCCATCGAACAGGAGGGCGTCTACCCCCTGCCCGAGGCCCAGCGCGACCGCTTCCTGTTCAAGATCAACGTCGGCTACCCCACCGACGCCGAGGAACGCGAGATCGTCTTCCGCATGGGCGTCGACACCCCCGACCCCGACCGCGTTCTCGACGCCGACGACATCCTCCGCCTCCAGGGCGCGGCCGACAGCGTCTTCATCCACAACGCGCTCGTCGACTACGCCGTCCGGATCGTCATGGCCTCCCGCAATCCCACCGCCGCCGGACTCGGCGGCCTCGCCCAGCACATCCAGTACGGCGCCTCCCCCCGCGCCTCGCTCGGCCTCATCCGCGCCACCCGCGCCATCGCCCTGCTGCGCGGCCGCGACTACGCGCTGCCCCAAGACCTCGACGACATCGCGCCCGAAGTCCTGCGCCACCGCCTGGTGCTGTCCTACGACGCCATGGCCGACGGCGTCGCCGCCGACCAGATCGTCGGCCAGCTCCTCGCCGCCGTCCCCGCACCCACCGTCACCCCGCGCCAGGACGCGGCGCCCCGCAACACCGAACCCAGCCCGCAGCGGCCGGGAGCCTGGTAAGAGGGTGTCACTCGTGAACGCCGCGGATCTGCGCACGCTCGACCGCTTGCAGCTGCACATCACCCGCCGGCTCGACGGGCTCCTCCACGGCGACTACCTCGGCCTGCTGCCCGGCCCCGGCTCCGAACCCGGCGAGGCCCGCGAATACCGGCCCGGCGACGACGTCCGCCACATGGACTGGCCCGTCACCGCTCGGACGACGACGCCGCACGTCCGCACCACCGTCGCCGATCGCGAACTCGAGGCCTGGCTCGCCGTCGACCTCTCGCCGAGCCTCGACTTCGGCACCGTGGGCATGCTCAAGCGCGACCTCGCCGTCAACGCCGTCGCCGCCTTCTCCTACCTGGCCGGCCGCGGCGGCAACCGCGTCGGCGCCGTCGTCACCGAAGGGGGGCCGGCCAAGGCCATCCCCCCGCGTCCCGGACGCGCCGGCTCCCGTTCCCTCCTGCGAGCGGTCACCATGCTGCCCAAAGGCACCGGACCCGGCAACCTCGCCGACCTGCTCGACAGAACCCGCCGCCACACCAGGCGGCGCGGCCTCGCCGTCGTCATCTCCGACTTCATCGACGACGGCGACTGGGCTCGCGAACTGCGCCGCCTGAGCGTGCGCCAGCAGGTCCTGTGCGTCGAGATCGTCGACCCGGCCGAACTCAAGCTCCCCGATGTGGGCGTGCTCGACCTCATCGACCCCGAGACCGGCGACCACGTCGAGATCCAGACCGGCAACGCCCGCTTCCGGGCCCGGTACGAAGCCGCCGCCGCCGAACAGCGAAGGCACATCGCCACCGGCATCCGCGGCGCCGGCGCCTCCCACCTGCGCCTGTCCACCGGCGCCGACTGGCTGCGCGACATCGCCGCGTTCGTCGCCGAGCGCCGCCACCTCGCCGCCTACCGCTAGACCGATAAGGAGACCTGTTGATCCGCCTGCTTGAACCGGCATGGCTCTTGGCGCTGATCCCGGTGGCCGCGCTCGCCGGCGTCTACGTCTGGGCGCAGTACGCGCGCCGGCGGACCGCCGTGCGATTCGCCAACACCGCGCTGCTCGCCAAACTCGTGCCCAGGCTCCCCGGCTGGCGCCGCCACCTCCCCGCCGGGATCATGGTCATCGCGCTGGCAGTCCTGGTCGGCGGCATGACCCGTCCCGCGGTCGACGTCGAAGAGCCCCAGGAGCGGGCCACGGTCGTCCTCGCCATCGACGTCTCGCTGTCCATGATGGCCACCGACGTGGACCCGACGCGGATCGACGCCGCCAAGACGGCCGCCGCCGACTTCGTCGAGGAACTCCCCGAGGAGTACAACGTGGGCCTGGTCTCCTTCGCCGGCTACGCGTCGGTCGTCGTGCCGCCCACCAAGGACCGCTCCCAGCTGACGACCGCGATCCGTGGCCTGAACCTCGCCGAGGCCACCGCCACCGGCGACGCCGTCTTCGCCTCGCTCCAGGCCGTCCAGCAGGTCATCTCCGACGGCTCCAGCGAGCTCGCCCCCGCGCGCATCCTGCTGCTGTCCGACGGCTACCGCACCGCCGGGCGCAGCGTCGGGGAGGCCGCCGAGGCCGCCGCCGCCGCCGAAGTCCCGGTCTCCACGGTCGCGTTCGGCACCGACGAAGGCGTCATCGAACTCGATCAGCAGCTCGTCAGCGTGCCGGTCGACCGCGAGGCACTCGCCGGGCTCGCCGAGGAGACCGGCGGCCAGTACTACGAGGCCGCCTCGGTCGACGAACTGCGCGGCGTCTACGAGGACATGGGCTCCTCGCTCGGCTACCGCACCATCGCCCAGGACATCTCGCAGTGGTTCATCGGCACGGCCCTGGTCATGCTGTTCACCGCCGCCGGGCTCAGCCTCGCGTGGACCTCGCGCGTGCCCTGACCGTGCCGAGGTGTGCCAGACGCCCCACCGTGCGTGAAGGCGGCTTCGGCGCCGATCGCCGCCGTCGCTACGATCGTCCGTGGCTTCATACAATGATCATGAGGGAGTTCGAACAATGGCGCGCACCGTCCTCGTCACCGGAGGCAACCGCGGGATCGGTCTCGCTATCGCGCGGGCGTTCGCCGAGCGCGGCGACAACGTCGCCGTCACCCACCGCGGCACCGGCGCGCCCGAGGGACTCTTCGGCGTCCAGTGCGACATCACCGACACCGAGTCGATCGACACCGCCTTCAAACAGGTCGAGGAGCACTTCGGCCCCGTCGAGATCCTCGTCGCCAACGCCGGCATCACCGACGACACGCTCATCCTGCGCATGAGCGAGGACCAGTTCGACCGGGTCATCGACACCAACCTCGCCGGCGCCTGGCGCGTCGCCAAGCGAGCCTCCGGCAAGATGCTCCGCGCCAAGTTCGGCCGCATGGTCTTCATCTCGTCGGTCACCGGCCTGTACGGCAACGCCGGCCAGACCAACTACGCCGCGTCCAAGGCCGGCCTGGTCGGCCTGGCCCGCTCCATCACCCGCGAGCTCGGCAGCCGCAACATCACCGCCAACGTCGTCGCCCCCGGCTTCGTCGAGACCGACATGACCGAGCAGCTGCCCGAGCAGCAGCGCAAGGGCTACCTCGACGCCATCCCCGCCAAGCGCTTCGCCAAGCCCGAGGAAGTCGCCGGAGCCGTCACGTGGCTCGCCGGCGACGACGCCGCCTACGTCAACGGCGCGGTCATCCCCGTCGACGGCGGCCTGGGCATGGGCCACTAGTTTCTGAACCGATAACGGAGGAATTGATGTCTGGAATCCTGGACGGCAAGCGACTGCTGATCACCGGTGTCATCACCGAGCAGTCGCTCGGATTCGGCGTGGCGAAGTACGCCCAAGAACAGGGAGCCGAGGTCGTCCTCACCGGCTTCGGACGCATGTCCCTGGTGCAGCGCATCGCGGGCAAACTCCCCAAGCCCGCGCCCGTCATCGAGCTGGACGTGACCGACCCCGAGCAGCTCGAGTCCCTCGCCGGCAAGATCCGCGAGCACGTCGACGGCATCGACGGCGTCCTCCACGCCATCGCCTACGCCCCGCCCTCGGCGCTCGGCGGCAACTTCCTCAACACCCCCTGGGAGGACGTCGCCACCGCTCTCCAGGTGTCCGCCTTCTCGTACAAGTCGCTCGCGATGGCCTGCCTGCCGCTCATGGGCGAGGGCGGCTCGGTCGTCGGTCTCACCTTCGACGCGAGCCAGGCCTGGCCCGTCTACGACTGGATGGGCGTCGCCAAGGCCGGACTCGAGTCCGCCAACCGCTATCTCGCCCGCGACCTGGGCCCCAAGGGCATTCGCGTCAACCTCGTCTCCGCCGGACCGCAGCGCACCATGGCCGCCAAGTCCATTCCCGGCTTCGAGGAGTTCGAGGTCGCCTGGACCAAGCGGGCGCCGCTCGGCTGGTCCCTGACCGACTCCGAACCGGTCGCCAAGGCCTGCGCGGCCCTGATGTCCGACCTGTTCCCGGCGACCTCGGGCGAGATCGTCCACGTCGACGGCGGATTCCACGCCGTCGGGGTCGAGCGCACCGAGAAGTAGTGGGCGGCCCGCATGCCTGAATACGACGCAGTCATCCTCGTCTCCTTCGGCGGCCCCGAAGGACCGGCCGACGTCCTCCCGTTCCTGCGCAACGTCACCCGCGGCCGCGGCATCCCCGAGGAACGCCTCGAGGAGGTGGCCGAGCACTACCACCACTTCGGCGGGATCTCGCCGATCAACCAGTGGTGCCGCGAGGTCATCGAAGCGCTGCGCGCCGAGTTCCGCCTCAGCGGCATCGACCTGCCCATCTACTGGGGCAACCGCAACTGGCCGCCGATGCTCGTCGACGCCGTCACCCAGATGACCGCCGACGGCGTCCGCCGAGCGCTCGCCATCTGCACCAGCGCCTACGGCTCGTACTCCTCGTGCCGCCAGTACGTCGAGGACATCAACGCCGCCCGCGCCGCCGTCGGCGAGTCGGCACCCGTCATCGACAAGATCCGGCACTTCTTCGACCACCCGGGCTTCGTCGGCGGCTTCGCGAACCAACTGCGCGCGAGCCTCGACCAGATCCAGGACCGGTCGAACACCCGCGTGGTCTTCACCGCCCACTCGATCCCGGCGGTCATGGAGGAGTGCTCGGGACCCGAGGGCGCCCGCTACTCCGACCAGATCGCCGAGGCCGCCGCGCTCGTCGCCGAGCACGCCGGCTGGAACGGCCCCTACGACGTCGTGTGGCAGTCCCGCTCGGGGCCCCCCGCGATGCCGTGGCTGGAACCCGACATCAACGACCACCTCAAGGTCCTCGCCGCCGACGGCGTCGACACCGTCGTGGTGAGCCCCGTCGGTTTCCTCTCCGACCACATCGAAGTGCTCTGGGACCTCGACAACGAGGCCGCCGAGACCGCCGCCGGGCTCGGCCTGCGCTACCTGCGTGCCGGGACGCCAACGATCGGCGCGGACCTCGTCGGCATGTTCCGCGACCTGGTCGCCGAGCGCGTCGCGGGGGCGCCCGTCCGGCGCCTGGGCAAGCTTCCGGTGTGGGACCCGATGGTCGAGGGCTGCTGCCCCGCCCGCCGCCCCCCGGCTCCGGAGAAGCACCGGACCCGCTAGCGAAGCGCCCGGCACGGCTCCCAGAGCCCGTGCCGGGCGAGCATTTACCCCCGCCAGCACGGGCAGCTCACCTTCGAGCGGTGACTCGTGACATCCTTGTAACCGTGGAACCCGCATTCATCTGGATCATCATCGCCGTGATCCTCGGCGTGGCCGAATTGTTCACCGGCACCCTCGTGCTCGCCATGGTCGCCGCCGGAGCCGCCCTCGCGGCCGTCGGCGCGGGCCTCGGCGCGCCCCTGTGGCTTCAGGCCATCCTGTTCGCCGCCGGCTCCGCGGCGTCCATCTGGGGACTGCGCCCCTTCCTCAGGCAGGCCCTCGACACCTCCCTGGGCAGCAACACCGTGGGGATGCGGGCCCTCGAAGGCAAGGACGCCACCGTCCTGGAAACGGTCGACGCCAGCGGCGGTCTGGTCGAGATCTCCGGAGACAACTGGACCGCCTACCCGCTCGAACCGGACCAGGTGCTGGAACCCGGCGATCGGGTGACGGTGGTAGAAATCAAGGGAGCCACCGTAGTCGTATGGAAGCAGGACTGAAATAAATGGACCCAGTCGGAATTCTGCTGCTCGTTGTAGCGGTCTTCCTGGTCATCGTGCTCGCACGCTCGATCAGGATCGTCCCTCAACAGTGGAACTACATCATCGAGCGGCTCGGCCGTTACCGCCGCACCCTCGAGCCCGGGCCGCGATTGCTGGTGCCGTTCGTCGACTCCGTCCGCGCCAAGGTCGACCTGCGCGAACGAGTCGTCAACTTCCCGCCGCAGCCGGTCATCACCGCCGACAACCTCGGCGTCCAGATCGACACCGTGCTGTACTACATCATCACCCAGCCCACCGCCGCCGTGTACAACATCGACGACTACCTCGCCGGTGTCGAGCAGCTCACCACCACGACCCTGCGCAATGTCGTCGGTTCGATGGACCTGGAGAAGACGCTCACCAGTCGCGAGGAGATCAACGCCCGCCTCGCCGCCGAGCTCGACAAGGCCACCGACAAGTGGGGCCTCAAGGTCACCCGCGTCGAGCTGCGCTCCATCGAGCCGCCGCCGAGCATCCGCGACGCCATGGAGAAGCAGATGAGGGCCGAGCGCGACCGCCGCGCCACGATCCTCAACGCCGAGGGCTTCAAGCGCTCCGAAATCCTCCAGGCCGAGGGCGAGCAGCAGTCGAAGGTCTTGCGCGCCAAGGGTGAGCGCGACGCCGAGGTGCTGCGCGCCGACGGACAGGCCCGCGCCATCCAGACCGTGTTCGCGGCCATCCACAAGGCCAAGCCCACCGACCGGCTCCTGGCCTACCAGTACCTCCAGAAACTGCCCGAGATCGCCTCCGGCGACTCGAACAAGGTGTGGGTCATCCCCGCCGAGCTCACCCGGGCCCTCGGGACCCTCGGCAACGCCTTCGGCGCCGACAAGCCCGGCGACGACGACGAAGAGGTCGAGGTCGACGTCGACACCGAGGCCCTGGGCCTCGACGACGCCGCCAAACAGGCCCTCGAGGCCGCGCAGCAGGCCGCCGACGAGGTCAAGGACCTCGGCGAAGGCCGAGTCCGCGACCCCGAACTGCCGCCGCCGCCCGAATAGGCCACCATCGGCGTGTGCCCCGGGCCTGTGGCCCGGGGCACTGTCCGTTCCCTAGGGCACAATCGAAGGGTGTCCGACCACCTGATCCCCATCGACGACCCCGAAGACGGTCGCCTCGGCGACTACCGCGCGCTGACCGACCTCGCGCTGCGCACCCGCTTCGAGCAGCCCAACGGACTGTTCATCGCCGAAGGCCGGCAGGTCGTCTCGCGCGCGCTGCGGGCCGGATACCGGATGCGGTCCATGCTCATCGACGCCAAGCGCGTCGACCAGCTCGCCGCACTGGCCCAGGACGCCCCCTGCTACACCGCCGGGCCCGAGGTCCTGCAGTCGGTCACGGGCTTCCACGTCCACAGAGGCGCGCTGGCGTCCTTCCACAGAAAGCCCCTCCCCGAGCCCGCCGAGATCCTCGCGAGCGCGCACCGCCTCGTGGTCCTCGAAGGCATCAACAATCACACGAACATCGGAGCGATCTTTCGCGTCGTGGCCGGACTCGGCTTCGACGGCGTCGTCCTCGCGCCCGACTGCGCCGATCCGCTGTACCGGCGCAGCGTGCGCGTGAGCATGGGGGAGGTGTTCGCGATCCCGTACACCTACCTCGATCCCTGGCCGGACGGCCTCAAGCAGATCCGGGACGCCGGGTTCACGCTCATCGGGCTCAGCCCCTCGGCCGGCGCGATCGACCTGCGCCAGGTCGGCGGCGAGGACCGCAGGCGGCCGGCGCTGATGTTCGGCGCCGAAGGCCCGGGCCTGACGGCCGCCGCGCTGGCCGGGTGCGACCGGACGGTCGTCATCCCGATGCACGCCGGCGTCGACTCCCTGAACGTGGCTGCGGCGACGTCGGTGGCCTGCTGGGAGCTGTCGCAGCCGAGCCCGAGACCGAACTGAAGCGATCGCTGCGGATGGTTCTTCATCGACACCTCCCGAAGTCGCCGTCAGCATGAAGATCCGCGGACATCAGGCCAAGGCGGCCCGCTACCGCCGCGTGAGGGCCGGCGCGCCGCCTAGATGCTGACGGTGGCGAACTCCGATTCGCAGGGCGGGCCCCACGTGTAGTTGAGCCTGCCGGCGTCGAGCTCCATGCGGACGGCCAGCGCGGTGTGCGTCCGCAGCTCCACCGGATCGGACGCGACCGGGTGGCGGCAGATCGCGAGCGGGCCGCCGTCGTGGTCGCGCATGGCGGCGTAGAGCCGCTCGACCGAGACGGGGCCGGGCTCCTTCTCAAGGAGCGTCTCCATGCGCTCGCAGCGGTGATAGGTCGACACGCGGCCGGTCTCGAGCCAGCTCTGGTGTACGCCCAAGGCCTCCGGGTCGCGGAAGTGGTTGGCGTGGACCAAGGGCTCCGAGCCCGCCTGATAGATCACACGGGAGCCCAGGGGAGCGGTCTCCACTGTCGCCACGCCGGAGCCGACGCCGCCGATGAAGAAGTTGGCGGAGCAACCCGGGCGAGGCGCGACCGCGTGGCCGACGGCCCGCTGGAAACTCCCGGCCTGGAGGATCCGCCACGTCCTGAGGTGGAACGGCACGGACTCGATCTTCCAGTCGTCGGCGCTGGCTCCCAGTCCGTTGACGCACAGCCCGATGCCGGCGCTGTTGAGCCCGATCTTGGCGCCGGCGACGCCCGCCTCGGTGAATCCGAGCACGGTGGTGTCACCGCTCTTCCATTGCAGGAGGGCGCCTTCGACACCGGTGAACCAGTCCCAGTTCTGGCCGATCTGGACCGCGGACCCTGCGAATGCCCCCTCGGCTCCACCGAAGGACGTGCATTCGCTCCGGATGCTCTCGGCCGTGGGTTTGCCGAACTCGCTCCAAGCGCTGTAGAGCAGCTCGTACCGCGCGTTCAGCAGCGCGATGTCGAGAATCGCCTGGCCAGACCCCTCCGCGATGCCGTCCATGATCGCGCGGTAAGCGGCGTCCTCCCTGGTGAACATCCCGAGGTAGTGCTGCGAGCGCTCGACGAGGCCCTCTTCGCTGAGTCCCGAGGTGAGCATCCGGGAGCGGTAGAGATCGATATTGTCGGCGATCTGGCTCCTCAACTGCCTGCCGTGTTGGACCCCTTGGCGATAGGGGCTGCCCTGGAGGTGGAGGAGGGGAAGTTCACTCATGGCTGCCATTGTGGCAGAGGCGACACCATAGTGTCACTTGTGAATCGACCTCAACGGCCCATGAGGGACTGTTCGACCTGGGAGTAGTGAATGGTCCACCACTTCACCAGACCGGTCTGGCCAGGCAAGAGATGATCGCACGCCGAGTTGTGACGAACGTAATGCCATTCGATGACCCAGTTGTCGGTCAGCCGGTCCCACCACAACTGATGCGTGGCGAGGCCGATCTCCTGCTCGCCGACGTCGAATACCGACCGGTACCCACCTGCGAATGCCCGGATCCGATCGCAGTCGAGGCCGCGCTCATCACCGTACGTGAAATAGAACACCGCGGCGCGAGCCATCTCCCTGGCGTACGAAGCCACGGTGAGCCGGTCCCAGTCCAGGATCGCCGAGACGGTGTCGCCGGGGCCGTGCAGCACGTTGTGCGGGTGCAGGTCCCCGTGCGTGTACCCGGTGTACTGGGCGGCCAGATCCGGCGGACGGCGGTCGCCGAGCCGGACCAGCAGGCCCCGCTTCAACCGCAGTGTCTGCTCGGCGTCGGCTTCGAACCCGGTCTTGTCGCCGCGGCCGGCGGCCACGAGGTCGAGCAGCCGGTCGACCTTCTGCAAGGCCGCTTCGGTGGTCACGGGCGTCTCGATCTTGGGCGGCCGGTCCGCTGGAATCGCCGTATGCAGCGTCCGGTGGAGCCGCCCGATGACGCTGCCGAGCTCCCGGCAGGATTCCTTCGACATCGACAGGCCCGAGCGGTGGCGCCCCCCGACCCACGGGAAGACCCCGAACTCCTCGCCCTCCAGCAGAATCGTCGACATTCCGCCCCGGCTGGGCGTCGGCAGCACCACCGGCACGCCGGAGTGGCCCAGGGTCTGGAGCACATGGAACTGGAATTGCAGCTCGGATCCGGTGACGTCCCGGAACAGCTTCAGCAGGTACGACCCCGTCGAGGCGTCGACGCGCCAGCTCCGGTTCATGAGGCCGGTCTGGACGCGCTGCATCTGGTAGATCTGGCCGAGGTCCCAATGTGCGAGCGCCGCGTCAGGGAGTCGAGGCGCGGTCACGGTCATGGCATAAGCGTAGCCGCCGCGCGCCCGACCGGCGGACCGTGAACCCCCCTGCGACAACTCCTTCAGGCGTCGTGTAAAGTTTCATCTCGCGCGCCGGGGAGGCTGAAACATCTCACTGGCAGGCAAAACAAACTCCATATACACTCACTGTGTGCACGCGCGAGTGGCGGAATGGCAGACGCGCTAGCTTGAGGTGCTAGTGTCCTACTAATGGACGTGGGGGTTCAAGTCCCCCCTCGCGCACAGACTAAAGGCCCTGGTTACAGGGCCTTTTTCGTGTCTTTCGGAACACTCCGCCAGCGCCGGTCGGAACATTGTGGAGGGCCGCAGGGAGCCAAAAAGGGAGCCATTCGTGGCTCCTGGAGGAGCCGTTTCCCGAAAGGGCCGTGGCGGACTAGGCGGTCCGTGGTCATGGTTGGGTGTTAACCATCTGTTGTGGGTGAGTGTTGCCACGGGACTGTGACCTTGCGCGGGCGACGCCGCATCCGAAGACCCGGTCTGGGAAGTCGCCGCCCACTCACTCATCATCCGCTCAACGGCGCAGAGGACCGGGGGAGTAGGACTCGATCATTGTTTTGAATACATCGGTTCCCTGTCGTGTGCTGTTCGCTTCGCGGTTAGAGAACCGCGATGGCGGCAGTTGGTCGATGGGGCTCGCCCTGACGCTGACGGCACGCGGCGACGCACCGACGGTGCCACGGACTTCGTGTTCGTGCTCAACTTCAACCCGACCGGGGTGGCGATCGACTCGACGGTGAAGCCCTGGAGCTCGGCCCCTTCGGCAGTGCCGTTATCGAGCGGGTCAGGAGCGGCGACACGGCGCTCTAGGATCCGGGCGGACGGGTTCGGTAGGCGGTCGGGGTCATGTCGTGGATGCGGGTGAACTGCCGGGAGAAGTACATCGGGTCGTCATAGCCGGTCTCGCGGGCCACCACGGCGATCGGCAGCACGGTGCCGTCGAGGAGTTCGCGGGCCTGGGCCATGCGCAGCTGCACCTGGAACTGGAGCGGTGAGATTCCGAGGTGCTCTCGGAACAGGGCGCTGATCTGGGAGGCGCTCAACCCCACCATGGACGCGAGCGCGGGAACGGTGGTGCGTTGCGGGGAGGTCGCCCTCAGGTGCTCGACGGCGCGTTCGAGAGGGCTCAGGCTCATCCCCGGATTGCGGCGCCCGGTGGCGATGACGTGCGCGAGCGCGTGCCAGGCCGCGCCGGTCGACCGGGTGAAGCCCGCGACTGTCAGTCCCGAGTCGAGGGCGTCGATGACCTGCGAGATCAGGCTCGCCACGGGGGCGGGATCGCGCAGGTGCGTCACGCGGCCGCCCGCGGCGGCGTTGGCGGCGCCGACCAGGTCCGCGGCGTCCGTGCCGGTGAAGTGGAACCACCACAGCGTCCACGGATCGTCCTGGGACGCGCCGTAGGCGTGCGCCCGGCCGGCCGGGATCAGAACGGCCCCGCCCCTGGCCACCACCGTGTGGGCGCCGTCGATCCGGCACCATCCCGCTCCGTCGGTGCACACCAAGAACACGTGCTCGGGCGCTCCGCGCGGGCGCGAGCGTCCGTGCCGGGCCGCGTGCGGGAAGTATCCGGCATCGGTGACCAGCAGTTTCCCCGTGACCGGATGCCGCAGCGCCTGCTCGACGGCGAGGCGGGGGACCACGAGCATCCGCTGCCCCGCGAAGCCCTCGCGAATGGCACCCGGATCCGCCGCGACCGCTGATTCGTCCATATCCTCCATTGAAATGACCATCGACAAGCATGTCAAGTGCTCATAGGTTCAGTACATGCCATCCGAAGAGTCGAGGATCGTCCTGCCCGAAGCCCCGCCGACGCTTGCAGGCCGACCGGTGAAGGTCTGGCGCGAAGCAGTCGCGATCGACACCTACGCGCCGGCCGCGCCGGACCGCTACCCCGCTTATCTGGACCAGCGCGTCTACCAGGGCTCCTCGGGCAGGGTCTACCCGCTGCCGTTCATCGACGCGGTCGCCCGCGAGAAGACCTCGCGCGACTGGGACGCGGTGCACCTCGAGAACGCGTACGTGCGGCTGATGATCCTCCCCGAACTCGGCGGTCGAATCCACATCGGATTCGACAAGACCCGCGGCTACGACTTCTTCTACCGCAACGACGTCATCAAGCCCGCTCTCGTCGGCCTCGCCGGACCGTGGGTCTCCGGCGGCGTCGAGTTCAACTGGCCCCAGCACCACCGGCCCGCCACCCACCTGCCGACCGAGGCCGCGATCGAGCACGAGGACGACGGCGCCGTCACGGTCTGGTGCTCCGACCACGATCCGTTCGCCCGCATGCAGGGCATGCACGGCATCCGCCTGCGGCCCGGCAGCGCCCTCATCGAACTGCGCGGCCACCTCGTGAACCGCTCGGAGGAGACGCAGACGTTCCTGTGGTGGGCGAACGTGGCGGCCGAGGCGCACGACCAGTACCAGTCGTTCTTCCCCACGGATGTGCACGTGGTCGCCGACCATGCCAAGCGCGCCACCACGACCTTCCCCGCCGCCGAGGGCCGCTACTACGGCGTCGACTACCCCGCCCGGCGCACGGCCGAGCGGCCTGACGGCGACCGCCTCGACTGGTACCGCAACATCCCCGTCCCCACCTCGTACATGTGCCTGGGCACCGACGACGACTTCTTCGGCGGCTACGATCACGCCGCTCAGGCCGGGTTCGTCCACTGGGCCGACCATCGCACCGCTCCCGGCAAGAAGCAGTGGACCTGGGGCAACGCCCCCTTCGGCTGGGCCTGGGACGCGCACTTGACGGATGCCAACGGGCCGTACGTGGAGCTCATGGCCGGTGTCTTCACCGACAACCAGCCCGACTTCGCGTTCCTCAAACCCGGTGAGGCCAAGACGTTCTCGCAGTACTGGTACCCCATCCAAGACACCGGCCCGGTCCACCAGGCCACCCGCGAGGCCGCCGTCCGCCTCGACCTCGACCGGGACGGCGACGGCAACGGGACGCGCGCCCGCATCGCCGCTGCGGTCACCGCGCCGCGCCACGGCGCCCGGGTGGTGCTGCGCGTCGACGAACGCGTTCTGCACGAGGACACCGCCGACCTGGCCCCCGGCGCCCCTTACGTGCGCGAGGTCCGCTGGCCCGAGACGCTCGAGCTCCACGAATGTGAACTCACCGTCGAGTACGGCGACCGTGTGCTCGTGTCCTGGCGTCCCCGTTCCGAAACAGTGGAACCGGTCACTGTGGACGCCGCGACCGAACCGCCGGCGCCCGCCGACGTCCACTCGGTCGACGAGCTCTACCTCACCGGCCTCCACCTCGACCAGTACCGGCACGCCACCCGCTCGCCCGAGCCCTACTGGGAGGAGGCGCTGCGCCGCGACCCCGGCGACGCCCGCTCCAACACGGCGCTGGCCGCGCGACTGGCGCACGCCGGTCGTCTCGACGAGGCCGAGACGCACCTGCGCGCCGCCATCGAGCGTCTGACCCGCCGCAACCCGAACCCGCGCGACGGCGAGGCCCACTACCGGCTCGGCCTCGTCCTCGCGCGGCAGCGGCGTGACGCGGAAGCCAAGGCCGCCTTCGGCACCGCCTCCTGGGACGCGGCCTGGGCCGACGCCGCCGCCGTCGCGACCGCCCGGATCGACCTCGCCGCCGGACACGACGACGACGCGGCCGCCGACCTCGAAGCCGTCCTCGCCCGCAGCCCGCGCCACACGCAGGCCCGCAACCTTTTCGCGGTGGCGCTGCTGCGCCGCGGCGACCGAGCCCGCGCGGCCGCGGCCGTCGCCGAGACCCTACGGGACAACCCGCTCGACGCCTGGGCCCGCGACCTCGCCCACCGCCTCGGCCGCGACGCCGAACCCACCACCGACCCGACGACCACGCTCGACGTCGCCCTCGAATACCGCTCGATCCGCGAGGACGAGACCGCGATCGACCTCTTCGCCACCGCCGCACGACTGTCTCCCGCCCCCGGGCAGGTCAACGTCGCCCCGCTCGCCTGGCTCCACCGCGCCGACCTGGCATTCGAGCGCGGAGACGAACGGGCCGCCGACCGAGCCCTGGAGGCGGTCCGCGAGCTCGATCGCACCTGGTGCTTCCCCTCGGCCGCCGACAATGACGCCCTCGCGCGACTTCGCGAACGCCGACCCGACGACCCCGTCCTCGCCGGCCTCGCCGGGCACTGGCTCTACGCCGCGGGCCGGCGCGACGAAGCGATCGCCGCCTGGGAGATCGCCGCCCCCACCGGCGACCCGGTCGTCCTGCGCAACCTCGGCGTCGCCGCCCACAACGTCCAAGACGACCCCGAGCGGGCCGCCGCCTGGTACGAGCGCGCCCGCGCCGCCGCACCCGACGACGCCAGGCTCCTCTACGAGGCCGACCAGCTCGCCGCCCGCCGCGGCACTGACCCCCTCGAACGCCTTGCCGCCCTTGAGAACCGCCGCGACCTCGTCGACCAGCGCGACGACCTCTCGGTCCAGCTCGCCGAACTCCTCACCGCCACAGGCCGCGCGCACCACGCCCTCGACGTCCTCGAAGGCCGCGCCTTCCAGCCCTGGGAAGGCGGCGAAGGCCGAGTCCTGGCCGCCTGGGAGGAGGCCCACCTGTCTCTCGCACGCGAAGCCCTCGATGCGGACGCGCCGCACCGCGCCGTGCTCCACGCCGAAGCCGCGCTGGCTCCCGTGCCGGGCCTCGGCGAGGCCCGCCATTTCCTGGCGAACACCGCGGACCTGCACCTGGTCCTGGGCGACGCCCTCGCTGCCGCGGGTGACGCCATCGGCGCGCGTGCGGCCTGGGAGCAGGCCGCCGCCCAGCAAGGCGACTTCCAGACCATGCAGGTCCAGACTCACTCCGAGCACACCGCCGCCGTCGTCACCGCACTGCGCCGCCTCGGGAAGACCGATGCCGCGCAGGCCCTTCGGGACGACCTCGCCCGCTACATCGAAGCGCAGGCGCAGACCGCGGCCCGGATCGAGTACTTCGCGACCTCGCTGCCGACCATGCTGCTGTTCAACGCCGACATCCAGGCAGCCCACGACACGCGCGTGACGGTGCTGCGGGCGCAGCTCGCGCACCTGGACGGCGACCTCGACCGTGCTGCGGACCTCGCCGACACGGCACTCGAGCGCGACCCGCTGAACGGCGTCGCCCGCGCCGCCGCCCGATGACCATCCCCATGCGCAAAGGAGCGCCATGAACGACCGCACGCCTGCCCGTGAGCTGCACGTCAGCGCTGCACCGCCGCCGCTGCGGGCCCACCTGCCCTACGGCGAGCCCGAAGGCGTCCCCGATCGGATCGAGGTGACCAGCCGCTGGCTCGAGCGCGCGGCCCGCCCTTGGTTCCCGATCACCGGCGAGATCCACTACTCGCGCCTACCCCGCGACCGCTGGAACGAGGTCCTCGGCCACGCCCGCGCCGGCGGCCTCGACTCCGTCGCCACCTACGTGTTCTGGGCCGCACACGAGCCCGAACCCGGCCGCTTCGACTGGTCCGGCAACCGCGACCTGCGCGCCTTCATCGAGCTCGCCGCCAGCCACGGCCTCGACGTGATCGTCCGCATCGGCCCCTGGGCCCACGGCGAATACCGCAACGGCGGCTTCCCCGACTGGCTGCTCGAACGCGGCCTGCGGACCCGCACGAACGACCCGGACTACCTCGCCCTGATCCGCCCGCTGTACGCCCAGATCATCGCCCAGCTCGACGGCCTCACTCACGCCGAAGGCGGTCCGATCATCGGCGCGCAGGTCGACAACGAGCTGTACGACCAGCCCGACCACCTCGCCACGTTGCGCGAGATCGCCGAGGAGACGGGCCTCCGGGTGCCGATCTGGACGGCGACCGGCTGGGGCGGCGCGCAGGTCCCGGACACACTGCTGCCGCTGTACAGCGCCTACTCCGAGGGCTTCTGGGAGGACGAGACCGTCGAGTGGGCCGAGTTCGCGCCCTTTCACTACCGCTACTCAGAAGTCCGCGACGACCTGAGCGTCGGCGCCGATCTCCGCGAAGCCCTGGACGGCATCACCGCCCCCGTCTCCGACACCGCCGGAGCCGATGACCGGCTGCCGTTCGCCACCTGTGAACTCGGCGGCGGCATGCACGTGGCCTACCACCGCAGGCCCCTCGTCTCGCCTGAAGACGTCGCCAACCTGGCACTCGCCAAGATCGGCTCGGGCTCGGCCTGGCAGGGCTACTACATGTACGCCGGCGGTACCCAACGCACCGGACCCCTGGGGACCGAGCAGGAATCGCACGCCACCGGCTACCCCAATGACGTGCCGGCGCTGAGTTACGACTTCTACGCGCCGATCGGCGAGCACGGCCAGATACGCGCCCACCACCACCTCCTGCGCCGCCAGCACCTGTGGCTGCGCGAGGAAGGCCACCGCGTCGTCGTGATGGCCGCCAATGTCGGCGGTGGCAGCGAGGACCGCGACGAGCTGCGCTGGGCCGTCCGCTCCGACGGGCGCAGCGGTTACCTCTTCCTCACCACCTACCAGCCGCCCAAGCGGCCCTTGGCATCACAGGACCAGGTCCAGTTCACCGTCCACTTCGAAGACGGGACGGTCACCGTCCCGAGTGCGCCGGTGGACGTCCCGGCCGGGCTCTCCGTGGTGTGGCCGCTGCGGTACGCGCTCACGCCGGACCTCGAATTGCGAAGCGCCACAGCGCAACTGCTGACCCGCATCAGCGATGACGAGGGCGACATCGTGGTCCTCGCCGCGACCGAGGCGATCCCGGTCGAGATCGTCCTCGGCGATGGCACCGCCGTCGACCTGCCCGCCGAGCCGGGCCCGGACTGCGTCATCGAACTTCCGGGCGTTCGCCTCCTAGTCCTCGACGAAGCGAGCACGAACCGCCTTTACAAGCTCGACCTGGCCGGGCACGAACGCCTCGTCCTCGCCGACGCGCCGGTCTGGGCCGACGGCGGCGACCTCGTCGTCCAGTCCGAGCACGAGCAGGCGACCGTCGCGATCCTCCCCGCGCCCGAGGGCCTCGAAGCCGACGGCGCCGACCTCGAATCGCCTCGTGCACGAGGTCTCTGGCGGTCCTGGACCATCGGCCTCCACAACACCGGTCCCCTCCCGCTCGTCCTCGAGGCCCCGCCCATTCACGGTCCCGCGCCCGAACCGCGGCGCGGCGGCCCCATGAACCGCCTCAGCGCCCCCGACGACTACTCCGGTGCGGCGACCGTCCACATCGATGTCCCTGCCGAAGCGCTCGACGCCGACCGGACCATCCTCCGTCTGGAATGGACCGGCGACGCCGGACGCGCCCACATCGGCGACCGGCTCGTGTCCGACCACTTCTGGCACGGCCGCTCCTGGGACATCGACCTCACCGCGCACCGCGAAGCCGTCGCCGAGCACGGCGTCCGCCTCGAACTGCTTCCCTGGCGACGCGAGACCGGCGTCTGGGTCGACCCGTCCGTGCGCGGCATCGAAGACGGCGTCGCGATCACCTCCGCCACCGTGATCCGGGTCAGCAAGGCCCGGCTCCGCGCATCGAAGGAGCCGTCATGACACTCGACCGAAGGCGACTGCTGCGGATCGCCGGGCTCGCCGGTCTGGGGGCGGGGGCCCTGACGGGTTGCACCGCCGCCGATGAGGGCTCGGCGCTCGCCTCCGGGGCGGTCGATCTGAAAATGTGGACGCACGACCCCGGATACGCCACCTACTTCACCGGGGCCGCCGGCGATGCCGCGCTCGTCGGCGACAGCGCGTGGACTTACACCGTGGACGTCACCTCGATCGCGCCGCCCGACATCGTCTCGCGCCTGATCAACCAGGCCGTCGCCGGGCGCCCGCTGCCGAACATGACCGGACTGGTCATCGACCAGTTCCCGCGGCTCATGCGCGCGGACATCGCCGAGAACCTCCTCGTCGACCTCACGGCACTGACGGAGCCGCTGGGGGACCGCCTGCTCAAGACGCAGCCCTACACCGTCGACGGCAGCGTCTACGCGATCGAGTCGGACAACTCAGTCTCGGTCATGTTCTACCGGGCGGACCAGTTCGCCGAGTACGGCATCCCCGAGGACATCGCGACCTGGGAGGAACTGCTGGAGATCGGCGCCGAGGTCGCCGCGGGGACGGGCCAGGCCATCGGCATGGTCGCCAACGGCGACAACGGATCGATCGTCAACGGCTTCACGCAGATGCTGCTCCAGCGCGGCGGGAACCTCTACGACGCCGACGGGGAGTTGACGGTCCTGTCCGACGAGTCGATCGAGGTCCTCGAGCTCATGGCCGAAGGGGTGCGCTCCGGCGCGCTGCTGTCGATCGCCGACCCCTACGGGGGAGCGGCCGCGGCCGCGCTCAAGGACTCCACGCTCATCGGCACCGTCATGCCCAACTGGTACAAGGTCTACGGGCTCGAAGCGAACGTGCCCGACCAGGCCGGGCTGTGGCGGGCCCGGACCATCCCGGCGTTCGCCGGGGGCGGGCACATCGCCTCCACCATGGGCGGCACCGCGTTCGGCATCGTCAAGGACCAGGCCGAGACCGACGCCGCGGTCGACTTCCTCGAACGCGCCTACCTCACTCCCGAGGGGCAGCTCGCCCGCTACGGCGCCGGGGCGTACCTGCCGACCCTCGTCGACCTCTACGACACCCCCGACTTCCAGGAGATCACCGATCCCTTCCTGGGAGACCAGCGGGTGTTCGAGGTCTACGGGGCCGGGGCCAACGACATGCCGATCTTCTACCAGGCCGCCGGCGCGTCCGTCCTGCGCGACAGCCTCGGCGGACCCCTCCTGCGCGCGATCAACAGCGAGGCCGACCCCGAAGCGGCCCTGCGTGAAGGACTGCGCGCCTACGAAAGGCAGGCACCGGCATGAGCGCCGCAACCGCCGCACGACGACCGCGGAACGGAGCCCGCTGGGCGCCCTACGCCTTCATCTCGCCGTTCTTCATCCTCTTCGCCCTGTTCATGCTCGTGCCCGTCATCGCGGGAGCGTACCTGAGTCTCACCGACTGGGCCGGACTCGGCTCACCCGAGTACATCGGCCTCGACAACTACACGCGCCTGTTCCAGGACCCCAGCTTCGGCGCGGCCCTGGGCAACACCGCGATCTACACCGTGTTCGCGCTCGCCGTCGTGCTCCCGGCCTCGCTCCTGATCGCCCAGGCGCTCAACACCCGCGGCCTCAAGCTCCGCGACTTCTTCCGGCTCACCTACTTCATGCCGGTCGTCCTGTCGCCGATCATCATCGCGCTCGTCTTCGGGTTGATCTTCGACGGCGAGTACGGCCTGTTCAACGCCGTGCTCGAAGCCCTCTTCGGCTTCGGAGGGGTCTCCTGGCTGACCGACCCGTTCTGGGCGCGGGTGGTCGTGGTGGTCCTCGTGCTCTGGCGCTGGACCGGCTACCTCACGATCTTCTTCCTCGCCGGCATGCAGTCCGTGCCGAAGAACTCTATGAAGCGGCCGAAGTCGACGGCGCCGGACCGGTACGCCGGTTCTTCTCCGTCACGCTGCCGCAGCTCAAACCGATCACCGCGTTCATCGCCGTGATCATGCTCGTGAACACCGCGCAGATCTTCGAGGAGCCGTTCCTGCTCACCCAGGGCGGACCCGGCGAATCGACCCTCTCAGTCTCGATGTTCGTCTACCGCGCCGCATTCCAGCGACAAGAACTCGGCTACGCCGCCGCCGCGGGCGTGGTCATGTTCGTCATCGTCTTCGCGCTCGGGCGCGCCAGTTCCAGCGCCATGGGCGTGGGGAGGACCCGATGAACGCCACCGCCACCCGCACCGACGCATCACGCACACCGGACAAGACGCCCCGGCGACCGGCGCGCCCCGGCCGCATCGCCCTCTACGCCACCCTGCTCCTGCTGGTCGCGATCTACCTCGCGCCGCTGATATGGGCCCTGTCGTCCTCGTTCAAACACCGCAGCGAGATCTTCTCGTTCCCGCCCGAACTCTGGCCCGACCCCGCGACCCTGGACAACTACACGCGGCTCCTGGCCGAGCAGCCGTTCTGGCGGTGGATGCTCATGAGCACCGGCGTCGCCCTCGCCAGCACCATCGCCGTCGTGTTCCTGTGCTCGCTCGCCGGCTACGGCTTCGCCAAGTACGAATTCAAAGGCAAGCGCCTCCTGTTCGACGTCATGTTCTCCTCGCTCGCGATCCCCTTCGCGGCCATCGTGGTCCCGCTGTTCATCCTCGTCGCCAAACTCGGGCTCGCGCATCCGCTGTTCGCCCTCATCGTGCCCTGGGTCGCCCCGGCCTTCGGGATCTTCATGATGCGCCAGTACATCGAGCAGTCCATCCCCGACGAGATCCTCGACGCCGCCCGCATCGACGGCTGCTCGGAGTTCCGCATCTTCTGGACCGTCGTCCTCCCGCTCCTACGGCCCGCCCTGGGCGCGCTGGCCGTGTGGAGCTTCCTCGGCGCCTACAACAACCTGCTGTGGCCGCTCGTCATCGTCTCCGAACCGGAGTACTACACCGTCCCGCTCGGACTCCAGGCGCTGTTCGGCGCCGAAGGCCGCCAGTACGACCTGGTGCTGGCCGGCTCCGTCCTCGCGGCGATCCCCGCCATAGCCGTGTTCGTCCTGCTGCGCAAGCAGCTCGTCTCCGGCCTCACCGCCGGGGCGGTGAAGTCATGACCGCAACAGAAGGAGCCGCAGTGAACTCCCGCCATCCCGACCGCCTCGCCATCACGCTCTGGGACTTCTCCTGGTACGTGCGCACCGGCCCCGGCGAGCCCTTCGAAGACCTCGACGCCGCGTTCGCCCGGGCCGTGGACCTCGGCTACAACGCGGTCCGCATCTGCGCGATGCCGTTCCTGCTCTTCAAATCCGGCCTCGACACCACCGCCCTGCGACTCGGCCCGATCGGCGGCGGCTACGCCTCCCGCGTCCGCTGGTACGACGTCGAGCAGCCCACCCTGATCGACGCGAAAGCCCACCTGCTCGACTTCTTCCGCGCCGCCGACCGCCACGGCGTCGCGGTGATCGCCTCCTCCTGGGAGTACCAGCAGAGCCCGGCCTTCGCCCAGACCCGCGACTGGTACGACGCACTGCACACCGTCGACCCCGAGGAGCGGTTGACCGTGCTCGGCGAGGCCATGGCCGACCTCGTCGACCTCCTCGCCGCGCACGGCCTCGACCACACGATCGCGCTCGTTGAGCCGCACAACGAGGTCCAGGCCGGGCACCTCACCGCCGGGCTCCCCGGCGACGAGGACCCGGTGGTCGAACTCCAGGGCCGCCTCGAAGCCGGGATCGAGGCGTTCCTCATCCGCCACCCCGAGATCCCGTGCGCCCCCAACTACGCCCACGTCCCGGTCGCTTCGATGCGCGGCCTGCCGCGCAACGCGACCGCGCTGGCCTTCCACCCGTACGTCTACGGCGTCCTCGACGACCTGGTGCGGGAGTTCGCACTCCGCGGCGACCCCGAGGACTTCCCACAGGACCGCGCCGACGCCGAACTGCTGCGCCCGGGCGCGCCGCGCCTCGCCGATTGGGCCCCTCCCGCCGAGTCGGAATGGAAGCGGCACGCCTCCATCGTGGGGCACACCGAGATCTACGTGCACGACTGGTGCGACCCGGAGAAGGTCGACCGCTGGCTCTACGACCGCTACGGCGCGCACCGCCTCGCGATGGCCGCGCAACTGCGCGACTGGATCGACGTGGCCGCCGACCACGCCGCCCGCATGGACGTCCCGCTGGTCTTCGGCGAAGGCTGGGTCGGCTACACGCCCCGCGACTGCCGTTTCGAGGAAGGCCCGGTAGGCGCCCAGATCTGCCGCGACGCCGTCGCCCACTCCGTCCGCGTCGGCGCCTGGGGCTCGATCATCTGCTCCAACGCCGCCCCCCAGCACGCGATGTGGGCCGACCAGGACCTCCAGCGCGAATGCAACGCCCTGCTGCGCAAGGCGTAACGCTCGCACCGGTGCCGCCGTGTGCGGAGGGTGGTGGGTCGTGATCGATATAGGCGACCGTCATCACCGCAGTCGCGAAGAAGGAGGGTGCAGCCGGTGACCCAAGGCGTCCGAGAGGGACGTCATCCTCGATGGTGATGCCCTCGCTCGTCACTCCCTGCTGATGGATCGGCTGGTCTGGATCGCTGAAGACATGGTTGGCGGGAACGATGACCACGTGGGTCGCGATCCGGACCTGGTTGCCGATCTGCACGCCGCCGTGCCCGTAGATCGCGGTGTACGGGTTCACCGTGCAGTGGTCGCCCATGAGCAGTTCGCATCCGGGCGCAGCCATGCGGTCACATCGACCGCGAGCACGATCCGCCCGCGCACCCTCTTGATCGGTCCCCTGCCAGCAGCGGTCTCAGGCAAGGCAGCGAGCGCGGCCTCCTCGGCCGAGCGCGCACTGACGGCGAAGTCCAGCACGGCTACTGGGTAGCCGAACTCACCGCCCTGGCCGCCAAACCCGGCTGGCCCGAAGGCATGCGCCTGATTCGTTCTAGTGGCTGTCAGCGATCACAGGCCGATCGGGCTGTGTGCATATACCGATGTCTAGCGCCGAACGCGGCACCCGACGTGGCAGAGGAGCGAGAGTCTTCGTTCGAGGCGATACGGTTAGAAAGTGAGCGCTAACAGGACATGATGCTCGTTCACACCGAATTTCTCAGTCAAGGGGTAGACGCGAGACCCATGGAAAGCCTGAGGGCGACGTATGGAATGACGAGAGGCCACTCCTGGAAGGGGTCCGAGGTTTTCTCCGAACAGAGGTTGACGGATCATGATCGTGAGCGCTAACATCTGTCTCTGTCGATCCAGTCACTACCGATCAGCTGGGAATCATGCAGACCCTTCACGACACCGAGCCTCGCACTGTGAGCGCTCACGAGTCGGGGCGGCTCACGGCCCGACGGAGGCGGTGGCGCACCGCCCCCGAGGCCTACGGGATGCTCGCGCCGAGCATCATCGGCTTCGCGCTCTTCCTCATCACACCCATCGTGGTGGTCGTCGTCCTGAGCTTCTACGAGTGGAACTTCCTGTCCGACCCCGAGTTCGTGGGCCTGGAGAACTACCGAGAGCTCAGTGGCGACGAGCGCGCGATGCAGGCGATCGGCAACACCTTCTACTATGTGCTGCTCAACATCCCGATCCAGACAGTCCTCGCCCTGCTGCTGGCGTTGGCCGTGAACGCGAAGATCAAGGCCCGCAATGCGTTCAGGGTGATCTACGTGCTGCCGTGGATGGCGATGCCGGTCGCACTGGGCGTCATCTGGAGGTGGGTCTTCGACCCGGTGAACGGGGCGCTGAATCGCTTCCTGGCCGCGATCGGGATCGACGGCGCCGCCTGGTTGACCGACTCGACCTGGGCCATGCCGGTGATCGCCTCGGTCAATGTCTGGCAGTACACCGGCTACACCATGCTGTTCTTCCTCGCCGGGCTCCAAGCCATACCGAGCCAGCTCTACGAGGCCGCCAACGTCGACGGCGCCTCGAAGCCCTACCAGTTCTTCAAGATCACCCTGCCGCTGCTGCGGCCCGCGATGCTCTTCGTGCTCATCACCAGCGTCATCGGCTCGTTCCAGGTCTTCGACACCATCCACGTCATGACCGCAGGCGGCCCGGCCGGGGCCACCGCGACCCTCAACTACCAGATCTATCTGGAGTCGTTCACCCAGCGCAGTGCCGGATACGCCTCGATGCTCGCGGTGATCCTGTTCGCGATCATCGCCGCGATCACGCTGCTGCAGGTCCTGTTCTTCCGCAAGCGCACCCTCTACGACTTCAGCTAGGAGCCGACCGTGGTCAAGAAGATCCTCCTCTACCTCCTGCTCGTCGCGGGAGCCGCGGTCTCGCTCGCTCCGTACCTGCTGACCTTGAACGCCGCCTTCAAGTCCAAGCAGGAGATCCTCACCTCCGAGCCCTGGGCGCTCCCGGAGCACCCGATCCTGTCGAACTTCGCCGACGTGTGGAGCCGCTACGACTTCGCCACGTTCGTGGTCAACTCGATGATCGTGGCCGTGGCGGTGACCATCGGCCAGCTGGTGTTCTCCACCCTCGCCGCCTACGCCTTCGCGAGGCTGGAATTCCCCGGACGGGACCTGCTGTTCTGGGCCTACATCGCCACCTTGATGGTCCCCCAGATCGTCACGCTGGTGCCGACGTTCATCATCGTGCGCGAGCTGGGCCTGGTCGACACGCACCTCGGGCTGATCCTCCCGTTCGTGTTCGGCTTCCTCATGCCCTACGGCGTGTTCCTGGTGCGCCAGTACTTCAAGACCATCCCCGAGTCCATCGAGCACGCCGCCCGCATCGACGGCGCCGGAACCTTCACGATCCTGTGGCGGGTCATGATCCCCATGGCCAAGCCCATCCTCGGGACCCTGGCGATCATCAGCTTCGTCAACACCTGGAACAACCTGCTGTGGCCGCTGATCATCACGCACTCCGAGTCCACAAGAGTCATCACGCGCGGCATCGCGCAGATGCAGAGCCAGTTCAACCAGGAGTACCACCTGGTGCTCGCGGCCTCGGCGATGGCACTCCTCCCGCTGGTGGTGGTCTTCCTGACCTTCCAACGGCACATCGTCCGCTCCATCGCCCTCAGCGGCATGAAGTGACCCACGGCCGTGAACGACAACCTCTCGATGAGAAAGGCACAACGATGAACAAGACGCGCTTGGCGGCACTGGCCGCCGCCGCGATCACGGCACCGCTCGGGCTGGCAGCCTGCGGCGACGAGAGCGGCGACGGAGACGTCACGCTCCGGTACGCCTTCTGGGACGACAATCAGCGCCCCGCGCTCGAGGCGATGATCGAGGCCTTCAACAAGGAGCACCCCGATATCACCGTCGAGCTCGAGCAGAACCCCTGGGACGACTACTGGGCCGGCCTCGACACCCAGTTCGCGGGCGAGAGCGCGCCGGACGTGTTCTGGAACCACGTCTCCCGCTTCCCGACCTACGCCGACTCGGGCGTCCTGCTGCCGATCACCGACCAGGTCGAAGAGGACGGCGTCGACACCTCGATCTACCCGGCGAACCTCTACGACTCCTGGCAGTTCGAGGACGAGCAGTACGGACTGCCGAAGGACTGGGACTCGATCGCGCTGGTCTACCGGACCGACATGCTCGAAGCCGCGGGCATCGACCCGGCCACACTCGACGACCTGGAGTGGAACCCGGTCGACGGCGGCACCTTCGTCGAGTTCCTCCAGAAGCTCACGCTCGACGGGAACGGCAACAACGCCCTTTCGCCCGACTTCGACCCTGACAACGTGGTGCAGTACGGGATCGCGCAGACCTCCGCGACCGGGCAGACCGACTGGTGGAACTTCGCCGTCCAGAACGGCTGCGAACTGCAGTCCGAGCCGTGGGGCGAGTACACGATCGACTCGCCTGAATGCGTCGAGGCGATCCAGTTCACCGCCGACCTGTACAACAGGTGGGGCGTCGCCGTCCCGGCCGAGGTGACCAATCCGCCCAACGGCGGCGAGGCCGCCGAGCAGATGGTGGCCGGCAACGCCGCCACCGTGATGGACGGTTCCTGGATGCTCGGCTTCTACCGCGACGGCCTCGAACCGGGCACCTGGGCCGTGGCCGACAACCCCTCGGGCCCCGCTGGCTCGGGCTCGGTCATCAACGGCCTGTCCAACGCGATCTACGCCGGCACCGACCACCCCGAGGAGGCGTGGGAGCTGGTCGAGTTCCTCGGCTCGCAGGAAGCGCAGCGCATCGCCGCCGAGATGGGGTCGGTGTGGCCGGGCGTGTCATCGCTGAACGACGTGTTCGCCGAATACTGGAGCGGCCAGGGCGTCGACGTCAGCGGATTCCAGACCGCCGCCGAGGGCACCACCATCGGCTACCCGCTCTCGATGAGCGACGCCGCCTTCTCCACGGCCGCGCTCGACGAGTTCAATCAGGTCTGGCTCGGGCAGAAGGACGCCCAGGCCGCGGCCGAGGCGGTCGTCGAGATCGCCAACGCCGAATAGCCGCAACACGAATGGAAAGGTGACCGACCGACATGAGCGCAGCCGAATCCAGAGCCGTCAGCATCTTCGACGTCGCGAAGCTGGCGGGGGTGTCGCACCAGACCGTCTCGCGGGTGATCAACGATTCGCCCCAGGTCGCGGACGCGACTCGCGCCAAGGTCAACGCCGCGATCGCCGAGCTGGGCTACCGGCCCAACCGCTCGGCGCGCACCCTCGCCGGCGGCGCCGTCCGGTCGGTCACCGTCCTCACCACCGACACCTCCCTGTACGGGACGGCCGAGACCCTCCGCGGCGTCGAGGACGCCGCACGGGCCGCCGGGTTCACCGTCCTGATCTCGGTCCTCGACCCCGAGCAGACCTACAGCGAGGACGACATCCTGTCCCGGCTCCCGCACGACGGCGCCCCCGCGATCGTCATCGCCCACGACGAGACCACCACCCGAGCCATGCAGGCGCTGCAGAAGACCCAGGCGCACGCCACCGTCGCCACCGGCGGCGAGCACCTCGGCATCGAGTTGGACGGCGCAGACTGGCTCGTCTCGCTCGACGACCGCACCGTCGCCGCACGGGCGACGAAGTACCTGCTCGACATGGGCCACCGAACCGTCCACTACCTCGCCATCCCCTCCAGGGCCAGCCGCCAAGCCGGTTGGACCGCCGCGCTGGACGAGGCCGGGATCGAGCCGCCACCGGTCGTCCACTCCGGATGGACCGTCGGCTCGGCGTACGAGGCCGCGCTCGAGCTGGTCGCCGACCCCGACGTCACCGCGATCCTCTGCGGCAACGACGACCTCGCCTTCGGCGTCCTGTACGCCGCGCACCGGACCGGCCGCACCGTCCCCGGCGACCTGAGCGTCATCGGCTTCGACGACAGCCCGCTGGCGGCTTACCACGTGCCGCCCCTGACCACCGTCGACCTCGACTTCAGAGGCGTGGGAAGGGGAGCCTTCGAGCTGCTGCGGCAGAAGCTCGAAGGCGGCGGGCAACCCCGCCCCACCTGGCGGTCCCCGGAACTGATCGTCCGAGAGACGACCGGTCCCGCGGACCGACGATCCACACCGAAAGGAAAGCCATGAAATCCCATCTACGAAGCGGCCTCACGGCCGCGGCCGCGATCGGTCTGCTCGGCAGCCTGACCGCCGCACCGTCGGCCATCGCCCAGGAGGCGCCAACCCTGACCGTGGACTTCGGCACCCTGACCGGCGAACCGACGCACGGCGCCATCGGCTCCCTCTACGGCATCTCCGACGCCGGCGTACCCGGCGACAACCTCATCGACCCACTGAAGATCCCCACCATGGCGGGCAAACCCACCCTCGGCACCCAGCACCCCAACGGGGACGCGAGCGCGGTGCTGGAGACCCTCGCCCGGCACGACGAGGGCGACGCGTACATCAACCTGCAGGACTGGTACCCCGACTGGCCCTACCAGAACGACGGCATCGAGGCCTACCTCGCCGAGATCGACCAGATCGTGCCGCTCATGGAATCCGATGAGCACGCCGACCGCCTCGTATACGTGCCGTTCAACGAGCCCAACTGGATCTGGTACAACCGGGGCGAGGACTACGAGGGCACCGTGGAGCGCTTCCTCCACGACTGGGACCTCGTCTACAGGCACCTCAAGGAGATCGCGCCCGACACCCCTCTCGCCGGACCCAACGAATCCCACTACGACGCCCGGTTCATGCGCGACTTCATGGAGCACACCGCCGAGGCCGGCACCGTGCCCGACGTCATCACCTGGCACGAGCTCTCCCCGAACTCGCTCCAGTACTACCAGGACCACTTCGACACCTACCGCGCACTCGAAGCCGAGCTCGGCATCGAGCCCCGGCCGATCAACATCAACGAGTACGGCAACAACCGCGACTTCGGCGTGCCGGGCCAGATGGTGCAGTGGGCATCGATGTTCGAGGACACCGACGCCTACGCGGACATGGCCTACTGGACCGCGGCCGGCGGCTTCTCCGGCAACGCGCCGCAGACCAACGTCCCCAACGGCGGCTGGTGGTTCCTCCACGCCTACTCGAGGATGACCGGCCAGACCGCCGAGGTGACGCCGCCCCAGGAGAATGAGATCGACACCCTTCAAGGCATCGCCACGTTCGACGAGTCCAAGGAACAGGCGCACGTCCTCCTCGGCGGCGCCGACGGTGAGGCCGCAGTCGACCTCGAAGGCCTCGACCTCGGCAGCAAGGTCACCGCCACCGTCCATGAGATTGGCTGGACCGCCAACGAGGGCTCCTCGGGACCGCCGCAGGTCGTCGACCAGATCGCGCTGCGTCCCAAGCACGGCGAAGCGACCATCGACCTCCGGAACCTGGACTCGATGTCCGCGTACTGGATCACCCTGACCCCGGGCAAGGGCGAGGTCGACCCGGTCGAGGCCCCCTGGAGCGGCACCTGGGAGTCCGAGGACGCCCGGATCACCGCCGGCGTCGTCTACGACGAGGGCGGCGTCGCCAACGGCAACGGATTCCCCGCCTCCAGCGGCCAGTCCGTCGGCTCGCTGAACCAGGCCGACAGCCGCATCGAGCACGACGTCGAGGTGCCGGAGGCCGGAAACTACGATCTCACCATCACCTACGGCAACACCTACGGGCGCGGCCTGCCCGAGGGCGGCTCCCCGACCGAGCAGTTCCTCACCGTGAACGGCGGCGAGGCGACCACCGTCACCTACCCCTCGACCATGCAATGGGCCGCGCGAGGCCAGGTCACCGTCCAGATCGAACTCGAAGCGGGCGCGAACACCATCGCGCTGGCCAAGTCCGACCCCGAGGCCGGCACCGCTTACGGCGAGGCCGGACTCGACAAGATCGACCTGACACCGTCCGAGATCCACGAGCACACGTATCCGGCCGTGCTCGCCCGCACCGAAGGCGAGGTCGAATTCGACTACGGCAAGAAGGAAGGCGTCACCGTATCGGGTGACGCCAGGGTGGTCTTCGACGTCTACGCCCCCGCCGACGGCTACTACAACGTGACCGTCGATGCCGACGGCAAGGGCAAGGGCACGGGCGGCCTGACCGTCCTCGGCCCGCATGGCGAGGACGCCGAACTCGACCTCGCCGATGAGCAGGTCCTGGCCCTCCACCACGGCGTCAACCGCATCGCGATCGACGCCGGCGACGCCAAGCGCCTGAACGTGCACGGCCTCACCCTCACCGGCGACGGCGACACGAACGGCTTCACCGAGACCGCCGCGGCCGACGCGGAGCTGTCCGGAACGGCGAGCTTGACCGACAACGAGTGGGCAACCGACGGCGAGACCATCACCGGCGTCGGCGGCGGCGAAGGCAACACCGCGACCATCACCGTCCAGGCCGACCAGGCCGGTCCCCACATGCTGTTCGTCCACTACTCCAACGACGAGCGCACCGGAGGCCACGCCTACAACACCGACATCATCTCCCGCTACGCCGAATTCACCGTCAACGGCGAGGTGATCCGCACGGTGCCCATGCGCGGCACCTGGAGCTGGAACGACTTCTGGTCCTACCCGCTCATCGTCGACCTCGAGGCGGGCACCAACACCATCGAGATCGGCAATCCCGGCCTGTACACCGACATCGGTGACCGCGAAGGGCGCACCGCCGACTTCGACCGCTTCGAAGTCGCACCGCTGAACCCATAGCCGCCGAACGAAGGAAGCCCGCCCCGCCACCTCGGGGCGGGCTTCCGCCCGAACACCCAATGTGAAAGGAAAGCGCATGCCAGCGCTCGACTCCCGACTCTGGGCCGTCAACACCCCGAACACCACCTACGTCGTGGTCCTCGACCCCGACGACGGACTCCGGGGGCTCCACTGGGGCACGAAGTTGACAAAGGCGCAGGCCGACTCGCTCCTGGAGTCGCCCCGAGCAGTGCACCGGTCGGTCACCGACGGGCGCGACGCCGTCCTGGACCTGACCCCGGCATCGGCGTTCAGGTACGGCGCCAACGGCCTGCAGGTCCAGTTCGTCGACGGCACCCGCGACCTCGAACTGGCCTTCACCGAGGCGGTCGAGACCGAGCGGGAGCTCACCCTCGTGTTCACCGACGCCCACTACGGACTGGAGGTCCGTACGACCTACCGCACCCACGCGGACACCGATGTGATCGAACGGTCCACGGCGCTGCGCAACCGGAGCGACGAGCCGATCGAGGTGATCCGGGCCGACTCGGCCACCTGGGTCGTGCCCGAACGCGAGGACTACCGGCTCACCCAGCTGTTCGGCGAATGGGGCGCCGAGACCCGGCTCAACCGCACCTTCCTGCCGTACGGCGAGACCCACCTCGGGTCGCGGCGCGGCCACACCAGCCACCAGGCCAACCCGTGGGTCGCCGTCGACGACGGCACGGCCGACCAGACGCGCGGCGAGGTCTGGTCCACCGCGCTGGCCTGGAGCGGCACCTGGCGGCTGACCGCGGAGCGGGCGCCGACCGACCGCGTGGCGGTCTCGGTGGGCTTCGGACACGACCCGGTCTCGGTCGCGCTCGCGCCCGGGGAGACGCTCGAGACCCCGGTGGCCGCCGGCCTCTACGTCCCCGACGGCTTCGCCGCCTCGGCCGCGGCCTGGCACGACTACGCCCTCCGGCACGTCCTCCCGCATCCCGAGGAGGTCCGGCCGGTCCTCTACAACTCCTGGGAGGCCACCGAGTTCGACATCTCGGCCGACGGCCAGGCCGCGCTCGCCGAGCGCGCCGCGGCGATGGGCTGCGAGCTGTTCGTGATGGACGACGGCTGGTTCGGCTCACGGGTGCACGATCGCGCGGGCCTCGGCGACTGGCATCCGAATCCCGACCGCTTCCCCGACGGGCTCGGGCCGCTGATCAAACGGGTCCACGATCTCGGCATGCGGTTCGGGCTCTGGGTCGAGCCCGAGATGGTCAACCCCGACTCGGAGCTGTACCGGCGTCGGCCCGACTGGGTGTACCACCAGCCGCACCGGCGGCGCAGCGAGATGCGCAACCAGCTGGTGCTCAACCTGGCCCGGTCCGATGTGGCCGAGTGGATGCACGGCCGGCTCGACGAACTGCTGGCCGGCGACGAGATCGACTTCCTCAAATGGGACATGAACCGGCCGTTCAGCGAGGCGGGGTGGCCCGGCGCCGAGGACCCCGACCGGCTCTGGTTCGATCACACCAGGAACCTGTACCGGATCATCGACCGGCTCAGGGCCGACCACCCGAATCTGCGCATCGAGTCCTGCGCCTCGGGTGGCGGAAGGGTCGACTTCGGCATCCTCCGCCGCACCGACCAGGTGTGGACCTCGGACAACACCGACGCGGTCGACCGGATCGAGATCCAGGAGGGCTTCGCCCAGGTGTACCCGGCCCGGGTGATGGGCGCTTGGGTCA
This sequence comes from Glycomyces tarimensis, assembly GCF_054776215.1. Lineage (NCBI taxonomy): Bacteria > Bacillati > Actinomycetota > Actinomycetes > Glycomycetales > Glycomycetaceae > Glycomyces > Glycomyces tarimensis. The sequence continues at coordinate 42,301 of NZ_BAAHCB010000019.1, read as the reverse complement.
CCGACTCGCCGAACCCGTTCACCCGCAGGGAGGTACCGCTGGACTTCCGCTTTCGCGTGGCGATGGCGGGGGCCCTCGCGGTCGGCGGCGACCTGCTCGAGTGGACAGAGGCCGAGTCCCGGCGCGGCGCCGAGTTGGTCGCCGACTACAAGCGCATCCGCGAGACCGTCCAACTCGGCAGGAGGCGTCCGCTCCGCGTCGGCGAGATCCGTGGCGCGCAGTACAGCCGCGGCGACGAGACCGTGGTCCTGGCCTGGCGCCGCTCGCGCCGCCTGGGCTACCGCGACCCGCTGGTGAAGCTCGCCGGCCTCGAATCCGGCGCCCGCTACCGCGACGAGCGAACCGGCCGCGTCCACCACGGCGCGGTCCTCGCCGCGCACGGTCTCGACCTGGACCTCGAACCGGGGGACTACGCCTCCACGATGGTCGAGCTGATGCGCCTGCCGTGACCGCGCCTCGGCGCCACCGCAAGACGATTGTGGAGGAACCGCCTCGGACAGTGCCTATCGTGGAAGGAGCCATCCAGGGGTCGAGGGCACATCATGCAACGCTCAGATACTCGGGCCGAGACTGCGCCGCTGGCGACGTTCTCGAGCACCGTGAACGAGCCGGTCCGCAAGCGGACCCAGATCGGCCACGTGCAGTCGCTCCAGATCGGCGTGACCGAGCCGCGCGCCTCCGCTTGTATGGATCAACGCCGCCTCCCGCCTCCGCATGGAGTCGGGCTAGCTGTTCCAGATGGTTCGGTCGGTCAGTGGGACGATGCTCGGGCGTTCGCCGGAGGTGACCACGGGGAGGCGTCGGCCGACGGCCGCCGACCGAAGCACTGCGGTCATCACTTCGAGGATGTGGAGCGCGAGGGCACCGTTCGCCCGGGCCGGGTGGTCCGAGTCGGCGAGCAGCATGTCGACGAGGCCGATGCCGCGACCGGCGTCCGCGTAACCGGCGCTCACCGGGAGCGTAACGCTCTGGTCGCGGCCGAGGGGGCGAAGCGTCACGTCCCCTTCGAAGCGGTTCGGGTCGGGGATCGCGAGTGACCCCTCGGTGCCGTGGACTTCGATCGGCGGCGCCGCCGTGGCGACCCCGTCGAAACTCATCAGGACCGTGCTCATCGCGCCGCCCGCATGCTGGAGGATGCCGGTCACGTGGGTGTCGATGGTGACCGGCACTTGTTCCCCGGCACGTGGGCCGGTGCGAATCGTGCGCACATCGCGGGACCGGCTCGTGGCGCCGGAGACCGAGACGACCGGGCCGAGCAGGTGCACTAGGGACGTGACGTAGTACGGTCCCATGTCGAATAGTGGTCCGCCGCCGTCGGTGTAGTAGAAGTCGGGATTCGGGTGCCAAAGCTCGTGCCCTGGAACGACCATGGTGGCGGTCGCGGATGTGGGCGTTCCGATGCGTCCGGAGTCGACGGCGGCTCTGGCCGTCTGGATTCCCGTGCCGAGGACGGTGTCGGGAGCGCAGCCGAGCGCCAGGCCCGCGTCGCTCGCTGCTTCGACCACGCGCTCGGCATCGTCGAGGCTCGCCGCCAGCGGCTTCTCGCCGTAGACGTGTTTCCCGGCCGCAAGCGCGCGCATGGCGACGTCGGCGTGCGACGCGGGGATCGTGAGGTTGAGGACGGTGTCCACTCTGGGGTCGTTGACGAGTTCGTCGACCGTGACCGCCTCCGCTCCGATCTCGGCGGCGACATCGACCGCCCGGGTCACGTTCAGGTCGGCGACGGCGACGATCTTGATGAGCGGGTGCGCCGCGATCGTCGCCAGGTATTGGGACGAGATCGCACCCAGTCCGACTATGCCGATACCGTACGGGTCGCCCATAGCATGCCTCTCTCGATGATGATGCGGACGCTTTCGTGGCGAAGGATGTCGACGCTGTGGCCCGGTGTCGCGACGACGATGCGTCCGGCGCCCCATTGTCGCGTCCAGACGGCCGGCGACACGATCGGCCGGTGCCACTGGTGCCAGGGCCGGGTGGGGTGCGTGGTCGTCGCGAGGATGTCGATCAAGTCGTCGTGCAGCACCCAGTACTGCTCGGTGTGCAGTTCGAAGGCGTCGATGCCGCGGGTGATCGGGTGCTCTCGGCCGAGGTCGGATATCTCCACGGTGTGCGGCAGGTAGTAGTCCGCCTGGGCGCCGGTGCGCAGTTCGGGCTCTTTGGCAGGGTGGCAAGCGAACTGCCCGCCGATGAGCTGGAGGTAGTCGGAGGAGGAGCGGTATGAGTCCGCGATCCCGCCGTGCCAGCCGATGAGTCCCGTTCCCGCCGCGACCGCGTTCCGCAGGCCGTCGAGCTGCGGTTCGGTTATCTCGGACATGGTGACGCACTGGACGATCAAGTCGACCGCGCCGAGGTCCTCGGCGTACGCGGCCGGGGATGCTTCGATGCGGACGGTGTAGCCGTTGTCCTCGAGGAAGGGAAGAAACAACTCCGTCGCTTCGACCGGCGCGTGTCCCTCCCAACCGCCTCGGACGATCAGCGCGTTCGGTCGTTTCATCGGGACTCCTCGTCGATTTCGGTCCATCGCGATCCGTCACCGGCCGGCACAGCGTCGACCATCAGATCCCACTTTCGAATCTCCTCACCGGGTGAGGCGGCGCACCGACGTCGCGCGCGACGCGACGGCCTACCGGCGCACGGTAACAGACGGACCGCGACCCAGCGAGCTCCGAGTGAGGTGCGTTGTCGTGCTCCGATCGACCTCGAGAGCAAAGTTTCCGGACAGTTCCGGAAATTACCGTACCGCATATAGGGTGATCGCGGCACGTTGGCCGGAGGTCGAAGGGATGGGAACCGGCTGAGCGGCGCCCCGCGCCCTCGCTCTGCGAGCCGATCCTGGACGCGACGAAAACGCCACCGCCTGCGGAATCTTTCGTCCAATCCCTGGCAGGTCAGTGTCGCTCCGGCTCTACGGCAGCGAGTATCGGCGATTGGTGCTCGCTCAAAGTGATGCGTCAGTTTCCCGCGGGGACTCATTGACATCAATCTCCCGGGCCACTAGGCTCTGGAAATTATCGGAACGAGGCCCGAAAATTTCGACAGAAGCGATCATGTGATCGTACACATATGTCGGATTTTCGAGCGATAACCCCCCAATCCCCAGGAGAAACGTCATGTCGGAAGTATTCGGGCATAAGCCCCTCCAGGCGAGCCGTCGCAAATTCTTCGGCATCTCGGCCGCCGTGTCGAGCGCCATCGCGCTCGCGTCGTGTAGCAGCGACGACGACGGCGGCGAGGTGGACGTCGACCAGCAGTCGAAGGGCGCGATGGACGACTTCACCGCGGACATGCAGTTCACCGCGACAGAGGCGTTCACACTGTCGCTATTGTGGACGGACTGGCCCGAGCTCCCGATCAAGGACTCGTGGCAGTTCTTCGACGAGCTGGAGAAGCGCACGAACGTGAAGTTCGAGCTCACCAACGTTCCGTTCAGCGACGTGGAGGAAAAGAGGAGCTTGCTCATCAGCGCGGGCGACGCCCCCACGGTCATCCCACTGATCTACACCGGTGACGAGACCTCGTTCGTCTCCTCGGGCGCGCTCCTGCCGATCAGCGACTACGTCGAGCACATGCCGAACTTCCAGAAGTACGTGGAAGAGTGGGACCTCGCTGAGATGATCGAGAACCTCAAACAGGCCGACGGCAAGTACTACATGCTGCCCGGCCTGCAAGAGGTGTCGGTGCCCGTCTTCACACTCGTCATTCGCAAGGACGTGTTCGATGCCGTCGGCGCGGGCGTGCCGGAGACCTGGGAAGACATGCGCGAGGCACTCCTGAAGATCAAGCAGGAGTATCCCGACTCCAAGCCCCTCGCCGACGGATTCGAATCCGCCTCGCTGCTGAACTTCGCCTCGCACGCCTTCGGTGCTCGGGCCGGATGGGGCTTCGGCAACGGCATGGTCGACGACGGCAGCGGGAACCTCGAGTACACCGCCGTATCCGCCGGCTACAAGGAGATGGTCGAGTTCTTCCGCGGCCTCGTGGAAGACGGCCTCGTCGACACGGAGTCGTTCACGGCGTCCAACGACGGAAGCGGCGGCGGGAGCGTGGCCGAGAAGTTCGCGAACGAGACCGTGTTCGCGGCATCGGGTTCGGCCGGCACCGCGATCGAGTTCCAGCAGGCCTTGAACGAGACGGTCGGCGAGGGCAACTTCGAGGTCCTCCAGATCGCCCCGCCCGGAGGCCCGGCCGGCCAGGTGGTCGAACCGCGCAACTTCTGGAACGGGTTCATGCTGAACTCCGAGGTCGCCGAGTCCGAGAACTTCCTCGCCACCCTGCAGTTCCTCGACTGGCTCTACTACAACCCCGAAGCCCGCGAACTGCTCCGTTGGGGCGTGCTCGACGAGACGTACACGAAGGACGCCGACGGCAATATCGAGCTCAAGCCGGAGTACTCCCTCAAGGCCTTCAACATCAATCTGGAGGGAGCGACCGACATCCAGGAGGATCTCGGCTGGTCGAACAACGTGTTCGCCGATTCGACCGAGTCGCGAGCACTCAAGGAGTCGTACAACACCGAGTCTTTCGTGGCGTACATGGACACCGTGCTCTCGACGCGCACGCCGCGCGATCCGTACCCGCCCGCTCCGCTCGACGAGATGGAACTCGAACGGGCGTCGCTCCTGGCCACGCCGCTCCAGGACACGGTCGACACGAACACCTTGAAGTTCATCCTGGGCGAACGCGACATCGCCGAGTGGGACGACTACGTGTCCGAGCTCGAATCCCAGGGCCTCGCGGACTACGTCGACCTCATCAACGGCGCGCGCGAGCGCTTCGAGGAGGAGAACTCCTGATCCGCGGTCGGGGCGCCCTCGCGCCCCGACGACGCGGACGGGAGGGAGTGGACATGCCCCTTACACAAGACGAGAAACCCCCGCAGCCGGTCACCGGCGAACCGACCGACGGTGCCGCATCGGACATGACCGAACGCGCCGCGGCGCCGCCGCCGACAGGACCGCGCCGGCTGTCCAAGCGCAAGCGCCAGACCTGGCGAGAGGCGTTGCGGCGTGACTGGCAGCTGTACAGTCTCGCCGTACTGCCCCTGATCTTCCTCGCGATCTTCAAGTACGGCCCCATGGTCGGAAACATCATCGCGTTCCGAAGGTTCCGGCCCGGCGGAAGCATCTTCGGCGACGAGTGGGTCGGCCTCCGCTACATCGAGCTGTTCATCAACGACCCGACGTTCTGGCACGTGTTCGCGAACACGGCGATCCTGGGAGGACTGACCCTCGTGGTCGGCTTCCCGCTCCCGATCGTGCTGGCACTCATGCTGAACGAGGTGCGAAAGAAGTACTTCAAGAGGATCGTGCAGTCGATCTCCTATCTGCCGCACTTCCTGTCGGTCGTCATCATCGTCGGCATGCTCATGCAGCTCTTGTCATTGCAGGGCACGGTCAACCAGGTCATCGAGGCATTCGGCGGCGAGAGCATCCCGTTCTTGCAGCGACCGGAGTGGTTCCGCGCCATCTACGTCGGGTCCGAGGTGTGGCAGACCGTCGGTTGGGGGACCATCCTCTACCTGGCGGCGCTCACCACGGTCGACGACGCCTTGTACGAAGCGGCGAAGATCGACGGGGCGGGCCGCTGGCGGCAGACCTGGCACGTCACCGTGCCGGGCATCCGCCCGATGATGGTCACGCTCCTGATCCTCAATATCGGGATGTTCCTCCAGGTCGGCTTCGAGAAAGTCCTCCTGCTGTACAACCCGCTGACGTATGAGACGGCCGACGTTATATCGACCTACCTCTACCGGGTCGGCCTCGTGTCGAACAATCTCAGCTATGCGGCGGCGATCGGCCTGTTCCAGGCGCTGATCGGACTGGTGATGGTGCTTTCCGCGAACCTGATCTCGCGGCGGATGGTGGGGACGAGCCTGTGGTAACCGAGATGAGTACGAAAAGCTCGACGAAGCCGGCGGACCGCGGGCCGCGACGGAAGAAGGAGACGACCGGAAGGCGCGTCTTCGTCGCCGTCAACGCGACCTTGCTCGTCCTCCTGTGCGCGGTCATGCTGTACCCGTTCGTCACGGTGCTCGCCCAGTCGTTCAGCTCGGCGGGAGCGATCAACGCCGGCAAGGTGAACGTCTGGCCCGTCGGCTTCAACGTCGACACCTACACCGCGGTGATGTCCAACAACACGTTCTGGCGCAACTACGGCAACACCGTCATGTACACCGCGGTGGGCACGACGATCGCCATGGTCCTGACCACGACCTACGCGTACGTCCTGTCGAAGAAGCATCTCAAGGGACGCAACGTCCTCATCGGGATCGCCGTGTTCACCATGTTCTTCAACGGCGGCCTCGTGCCGAACTACGTCCTCATCTCCTCGCTCGGGATGAAGAACACCATGTGGGCGATCGTGCTGCCCAACGCGATCTCGGTGTTCAACCTCCTGGTCATGAAGTCATTCTTCGAGAACCTGCCCAAGGACATCGAGGAGGCCGCCCAGATCGACGGGCTCGGCTGGTACGGCATCTTCGGGCGGATCGTGCTGCCCCTGTCGAAGGCGGTGATCGCCACGATGGTGCTCTTCTACTCGGTCCAGTACTGGAACGACTGGTTCCTGGCGTTCCTCTACCTCGACAAGAGCGAGCTGTTCCCCGTCACGCTGTTCCTGAGGAACCTCATCGCGGGAGCCTCCACCTCGGCGTCCGAAGGAGCGGCGGCCGCGGGGTCGACCACCGCGCTGGTCTCCACGAATATCCAGGCGGTGACGATGATCCTCACCGTCATCCCGATCCTGTGCGTCTATCCGTTCGTGCAGCGCTACTTCGTGTCGGGCATCATGCTGGGCTCGGTCAAGGGATGACGGGGACCGCGCACTGTACGGGCACGACGCTCGAGAACCGGGCGGGACTGGCCGAAAGGGGAGGAGCATGAGCACGGAGCACGCCGGCGAGATCGGCCCAGGGGTGCTCTCCCGGCTGACCGCCGCGGTCTATCGGTACCTCGTCCTGGGATTGTTCCTCGCCGTTTTCGGTCTGCCGACCCTGCTGTTCTGGACCCTGTTGTCGCCCGAACCCTCGAACGTCGTGCTCTTCATCGCCGCGCTCCTCCCGGTCGCGCCCGCGCTCTCGGCGGCCTTGTACGCCCAACGGGCATGGTCGGCCGAACCGGACCTGAGCCCGGCGCGACCGTTGCTCCGCGGATTCCGACTGAATCTGCGGGACACGCTTTCCTGGTGGATTCCCGTGCTCGCGTTCACGACGGTGCTCGCCGTGAACGTCCTCTTCGCGGAGGGAGTCGCCGGAGGCGAAATCCTGAGACCCGTGTGCGTCGTGCTCATCGTGGTGCTCGCCGTGTGGTCGGGGCACCTGCTCGTGGTGACGTCCTTCTTCTCGTTCCGTTTCCGGGACGTGCTCCGCGTCGCGGCGGTGGAGTTCTTCCTCTCCTGGAAGTCGTCCCTCGGCATCCTCTCGCTCCTCGTCGTCGCGACGGCCACCGTAGTCGTGAGTTCCGAGGCGCTGCTGCTCCTGCTCGGGTGGGCGTTCTCTCTCTCGCTGTGGCTGGTCACACGGCCGGTCACCGCGGACATCACCGAAAGGTTCACGAGACATGACTGACGCGAGACGGCGGTGGAGAGGCCCTCCCCTCCGACCGCCGATCTCCTCTGCTGTCTAGACGAACCTCCACAGGTGGTCGTCGGTGCCGTTGTCGTCCCAGATGACGATCTCGGTGCCAGCGGTCCTCGATCGGTCCAGCACGCCCAGCATCCTGCCGCCATTGGCGCATTGGATGCGGAAACACCCATCGGTGCCGTAGCGCAGGCGCCAGAGATGGTCGGCGGTGCCGGTATCGGACCACTGGATCGCCCGGGAACCGTTGCCGGTGCCCATGTTCGCGACACCGAGGACCTTGCCGCTGTGTGAGTTGCGGAGTTTGAAGTAGCCGTCTTCGGCGGGTTCCGCGGTCCAGAGGTGGTCGGCGGTGCCGGTGTCGGACCACTGGACGACGGCCGCGCCGTCGGCCTCGGACATTCCCTGGATTCCGAGGACCATGCCGCTGTAGGCGTTGACAATGCGCCGAGCGCCGGAGGGCATGATCCGCCACTGGTTGTCCCGGGTGCCGTTGTCCGAGTCCTGGACGGCCGCCGCTCCGGCGGCAGTCGACCCGTTTTGTACCGCGAGGAGCTTGCCGCTGTTGCCGTTCCGAACCTGGTGCGTCCCGTCCTCGGAGTCGACGAGCGTCCAGAGGTGGTCGGCGGTGCCGGTGTCGGACCACTGGACGACGGCAGCGCCGTCGGCGGTCGACATGTCGCGCACACCGAGGACCTTGGCGCTGTGGCTGTTGCGCAGCTTCAAGGCCGAGCCCACGGTGACCATCTCCCACAGGTGGTCGGCGGTGCCGCTGTCGTGCCACTGCAAAGCGGCCGCGCCGTCTGCCGTGGACATGTCCTGGACACCGAGGACCAGGTCGCTGCTGGCGTTGTACAGCTTGAACGCCGCGGCCCCGCCGCCAGTGCCGGGAGCGTTCCAGTAAACGGTGTAGTTGTGGCCGTGGGCGTCGTAGAACGGTCCGAGGTGCACCGTCGAGCCGTTCGCGGTCGCGGTGAAGGCGAGCGAGTCCTCGCCGACCCGCTCGATCGAGTCGGCCTCCAGCTCCGGCAAGGTCCCGAGGTCCGTGTTCCCGTAGTTCCCGGACAGGACCGTCGGGCCGTAGAGGATCGCCGAGACGTTCGGGTCGTCGCCTGTCGCCTCCGCCACGATCCGCATCGGCAGGCGCACGGTGACGGTGTCGCCCGAGTTCCAGGAGCGGTTGAGTGAGGCATAGGTCCCCGGCGTCGTGTCGACGTCCTGGGTCTGGCCGTTGACACTGATCGTCGCGTCCTCGGTCCAGGCGGGGATGCGCACCCGCAGCGTCCACTCCCCGCCGGACCCGCCGGAGACGGTCAGGGTGGTGGTGTCGCCTACGGGGTAGTCGGTGGCCTGCGTGACGGTGACGCCCCGGTCACTCCAGTCGAGGACCGAGGGCATGAACAGGTTGACGTACAGGCCGGCCTCGTCGAAGCCGTAGACGGAGTCCATCAACCTGGTGAACGTCTCGAGGCCGGTGCCCTGGCAGCACCAGAACGAGTCGTAGTCGGTGCTCCAGGTGCCACCGCCCCACGCGGGTCCCACGCCGCGACGGCCTCCTGGATTGAGCGGCGTGAAGTAGGTGATGTGCCCGTGGGAGTCCTCCGGGTTCTGCCAGCCGAGCATGTGGCCCAGCAGCGCGCGTTCGTAGAAGTCGAAGTAGGCCGTGTCGTCCGGGTCGAGCGCCCACAGCTCGCGGGTGAGCTTGAGCATGTTGTAGGTGTTGCAGCCCTCGCAGGTGTCCTCCTCGAGGTACGCGGCGATGGCGTTCGGAGGCCTGAAGTGCTCGGCCTGGCTGTTGCCGCCGATGACATAGGAGTGGGTGCCGACGACCATCCGCCAGAAGTTCTGTGCGATGTCGCGGTACCGGTCGGTTCCGGTGGCCTTGAACTCGCGGGCGGCACCGACGGCCTTGGGCACCTGCGTGTTCGCGTGCAGGCCGTTGAGCCGGTCCTGGTTCGAGGCGAGCGGGTCGAACACGGCGGCGTGGTCGAAGCGCTGGGCGGTCGTCAGCCACCGCTGATCGCCGGTCTGCTGGTACAGGTCGGTCAGCACGTCGTTCATGCCCCCGAACTCGGTGCCCAGCATCGCCTGCATCTGGCTCGAGCTCAGTCGGCCGGTGCGCCGGTCGACCCATCCGGCGAATTCCAGCAGTACGTCGCGGGCCTGCGTGTTCTCCAGGTACCGCCAGGCATCAAGCAGTCCCGCCAGGGTCTTGTGGACGCAGTAGTACGGCACGTTGCCGTTGGAGAGCGTGCGGTCCTCCAGGGCGGTGAACTCGGACTCGGGGAATCCCGAGAGGTAGCCGGCGGAGAATCCGGCGGCGTTGTTGTTCGCCTGGCACTCGGCGAGTCCGGCGACCATGTGGTTCGCCTTGTCGCGGCACGTGGTGTCGCCGAGGACGACCCCCGCGTAGGCCCAGGCGGTGAGGAAGTGGCCCTGAAAGTGCGTGCGGAACGGGAAGGTCGGGGAGTCCCAGCCGCCGTTGGAGGAGGCGCCGTTCGTCGACAGGCGGTGGTTGGAGCGGAAGTTGTACAGCAGCCGGTCGACGTCGACGTAGCGCAGGTATGACAGGGTGCGGTCCTGGCTGCCCTTCCATCGGCTCGAGGTCAAGGCGACCTCACCGAGTGCGAACTGGTGAGCCGAGACGCCGATCTCGGATCGGGCGGGCGGGAGGACGGCGTGCGCAGCGGTGCCGCCGATGCCGGGTGCGGCGGCTGTGGCAACGGCGGCCGCTCCGGCGGCATGAAAGAGCCGACGGCGGCTCAAAGGTGATGACTGCACGGTGAGGGTGTCTCCTTCTCCTGAGATGTCAGCCGGGCAACGCGGGGCGCACCGGCAAATGTTATCGGTCACAGTTCAATGGTCGTCAAATCGGTCGCTGGGGCGTGATCGGTTGCGGCAGGATCCCACCGGCGCATGTGGATTGGGCGAGTCGAGATGACCCGAGGTAAATTTCGAATATTTCCCCGAAAATTACGGTGGCAATACCATAGACATTTATCGATGTCGTGTCAAGCGGAGCGGCTCGGGCGCAGCGCTCAGGCCGAGGGGGCGGGGCCCGTCGAGTCCCGGACGCTGAGCGCCGTCGCCAGTTGGAGATGCCGGAAAGCGGGCTGGACGCCGTCCGCCATGCCGAGGACGGTCTCGACGGCCATGCGCCCCATGCCCGCGAGCGGCTGGCGCACGGACGTGAGACTCGGCGTGGTCCACTCCGTCTGCGGCGTGTCGTCGAATCCCGTGACCGACAGCTCGCCTGGGACGTCGATTCCCAGTTCCTTGGCGGCGGCGAGGACGCCGATGGCGATTTCGTCGTTGCCCGCGACGATGGCCGTCGGCCGGGCCGTGAGCGCGAGGAGGTCACGGCCGTGCCTGAATCCCGCCTCGACGGAGAACGTGTCGTGGTGGACCAATGCTCGATCCGGCGTGAGGCCAGCGGCGTCGAGGGCGGCCTGGTACCCGTGGAAGCGCTCGGATGAGGGAGAGGAGCTGAGCGGGCCGCCGATCCAGGCGATCCTGCGGTGGCCGAATCCGAGCACGTGCTCGGTCGCCGAGCGGCCACCTTCCCAGTTGGTGGAGCCGATGCTGACGACGCGGGAGTCCGTCGCGTCGATCGGGTCGATCGTCACCACCGGCAACTCCAGCTCCTTCGCGGCGTCGAGCACCGGATCGGCGACGGCGACGGCGAGTTCGATGATGCCGACGGCGCCCGCCGCCTGCAGCCCCGCGAGCCAGGCGTAAGACGCGTCGGGGCCCGTGCCGATCAACCGATCGGGCGGAAGCCGGAGGAGGAGCTCGGTTTCGGCGGACGTCGCGGCGACGAGAATGCCTTGGAGCACCGTTCCGGCGTAGCGCGACTCCACGAAGTCGAGCACCGTGACCAGGGCTCGATCCCGCACGCGCTCCCGCCGTTCCGTCGTCGGTCTGTAGCCGAGCTCGTTGATGACGCGGAGGACGTGGTCCCTGGTGCCGACCGCTACGTCGCCGCGTCCGTTCAGGACCTTCGAGGCGGTCGCCGAGGAGACGCCGGCCGTCCGTGCGACATCCGCCAAGGTGACTCTCCTGGAATGGGGTCGACGAGCCATCGCGGTTCCTTTCACTGTTCGAAAGTTTTTCGAGCCTACCATGGCCCCTCGTCCAGCCTCCGAATGCACGAGAATCCGCACGCCAAAGTGGCAATTGACTTCGATTGATGTCGCGCGGTAGTGTGACGAGCAGTCGAATAGTTTTCGAAATATTTTCGAACGATCCGAAACGAAGTGAGACCATGACAGGCACGAGTGCGTCCGAATCCCGAATCCGCATCGACGGCGAGTCGCACGAGGAGAAGGCCCTGCCGCACGTCTGGAGCGAATGCGTCGGCGCCGGACGGGCGAACGAAGCGCTGCGCGCGGACTGGCAGCGGCAGTTCGCCGAGGCCGTCGACACGCTCGGGTTCCGCTACATCCGCTTCCACGGGCTGTTCCACGACGACATGTTCGTCTACCGGGAGAGCGACGGCGGCGGTTTCGGCCCGAACACGCCCCTGGAGTCACCGGTCCACACGTTCAGCTATGTGGACAAGGTGTTCGACTTTATCTTGGACACCGGAGCCCGCCCGTTCGTGGAACTGGGCTTCATGCCCCGCGAACTCGCGACCGAGACCGAGACGCTGTTCTGGTGGCGCGCGCACTGCAGCCCGCCCAAGGACATGTCCCGCTGGACCGAGATGGTGACGCGGACGGTCGAGCACTGGATCGGCCGGTATGGACTCGCCGAGGTCCGCAGGTGGCGGTTCGAGGTGTGGAACGAGCCGAACCTGGTGCCCCACTTCTGGACCGGAACGAAGACCGAGTACTTCGAGCTCTATGAGCAGACCGTGAATGCGATCAAGCGGATCGACTCCGACCTGCTGGTCGGCGGACCCTCCACGAGCGTCTTCGTCCCCGACGACCGCTATAAGGGCGAGTTCGAAGACCGCTCCAAGACTCACGAGACGGCCGCCGCCGACGACGTGGACGCGCTCGACTGGCGTCCGGTGTGGATCGAGGACTTCCTGGCCTGGTGCGAGAAGCGAGCGGTCCCGGTCGACTTCGTCACGACCCACCTGTACCCGACCGACTTCGCGTTCGACTCCGACGGAGCCGGCGTGCACATCTCCCGCTACGCCGATGCGACCCTCGACGACCTCACCCTCCTGCGGAAGCTCATCGCGGACAGCGCCTATCCCGACGCGGAGATCCACATAACGGAGTGGTCGACGACCCCGTCCTCCCGCGACCGCATGCACGACACCGTGTTCGCGGCCGCCTCGATCACGCGCTCGTACCTCCAGTGCGCCGCACTCGCCGACTCGATCTCCTACTGGGCCTTCACCGACGTGTTCGAGGAGGGAGGCGCCGGTATCGGACCGTTCCACGGAGGGTTCGGCCTGGTGAACGAGGCCGGCGTCCACAAGCCCACCTACCACGCGCTCAGGATGCTCCATCGACTCGGCGACCGGCTGCTCCTCACCACGCCCCACGGTGCCGTGTCCCGCGACAGCCGGACGTCGGCGGTGTCGGCCGTGTTCTTCAACTACCCCGACGACATGGGTACGAAGGCAGTCGGCTCGGCGGGCTCGTACCAGGAGACCCGCGCACTGGCGGACATGGGCCCGAGCCGGCGGATCCGGCATTCGATCAGTGGACTCGAGCCGGGCACCGTCTTCTTCGTCGAGATCGTGGACTGGGAGCACGGAAACCCCGCCGAGGCCTGGTACCGGCTGGGAAGCCCGATCAACCCGTCCCGTGAGGAGAGCCGGTTCCTGAGCACCATCGCGGACGCGCTCCTCCGATACACGCTGACCGTGCCCGAGTCCGGCGTGCTCGACCTCGATGTCGAACTCGCACCGTGGGCGGTGATGTCCTTGTGGCAATCGGGGGCGGAGCGGTGAGCGCGTCAGCGGGGGCCCCGGCCGCGACCCCGCTCCGCGAACGCCGCCGAAAGACCCGCGGGCGCAAGCTGCGCCGGCATTGGCAGCTCTACGTGCTGCTCATCCTCCCCGTCGCCTACTTCGTCATCTTCCATTACCTCCCGATGGCGAACAACGTGATCGCGTTCAAGGACTACAACGTGGTCGACGGCGTCTGGAACAGTCCCTGGGCCGGGCTGGCGAACTTCGAGCGCTTCTTCGCCAACCCGATCGCCTGGGACCTCATCCGCAACACGCTGGTGCTGAGCCTCTACGGATTCCTGGCCGGATTCCCTATTCCCGTCATCCTGGCCCTGGCCCTCAACGAAGTCCGGCTGCGCTTCTTCCAGCGGACCGTCCAGATGGTCACCTACGCCCCGCACTTCATCTCGACGGTCATCGTCGTCTCGATGATCATCTTGATCCTGTCGCCCCGGATCGGGTTCCTGGCCGACTTCCTCGGCTTCTTCGGGATGTCGGAGAACCTCCTGGCCGATCCGAACTCCTTCCGGCACGTCTATGTCTGGAGCGACGTCTGGCAGACCGCCGGGTACTCGGCGATCATCTTCATGGCCGCCCTGGCGGGCGTCAACCCGAGCCTGTACGAGGCCGCCCGTCTCGACGGCGCCAGCCGCCTCCAGAAGATCTGGCATATCGACCTGCCCGGCATCGCGCCCACCGTGGTCGTGGTGATGATCCTGAGTGTCGGCAACATCATGGCGGTCGGTTTCGAGAAGGCGTTCTTGCTGCAGAACCCGCTCAACCTCTCGCAGTCCGAGATCATCGCGACCTACACGTACAAGATCGGCCTGCTCAGCGCCGACTTCAGCCTCGCGACGGCGATCGGGCTGTTCAGCTCCGTCATCAACCTCATTCTGCTGCTGACCGTCAACACCGTCTCCAAGCGCGTGACCGGCAACGGACTGTGGTGAAGGGAGCGCATGCAATGACTCTCAAGACCGCGAACCGCGCGGACCTCGAAGCCGAGCCGGAGACCGTGCGCCAGAAGGCACGGGGACGGCGCCGCACCCGCGTCCACGACACCACCACCGACCGGGTCTTCATGGCAGGGGTGTACATCCTCCTGACGACCTTCCTGCTCGTCGTGCTCATTCCGCTGATCAACATCGTCGCCAGTTCCTTCTCGAGTCCCGCGGCGGTGTCGGGCGGGCGGGTGTTCCTGTGGCCGGTGGACTTCACGCTCATCGGATACGAAGCGGTGTTGAGTAACAGGGACGTCCTCACCGGCTTCGGCAACTCGCTGTTCTACGCCGTGGTCGGCACGCTCGTCAGCGTCACCCTCACGGTGATGATCGCCTACCCCCTCTCGCGCACCGAGCTCGTGGGGCGGCGGGTCCTCATCGCGGGCGTGTTGTTCACGATGCTGTTCAGCGGCGGCCTGATCCCGACCTACATGGTCGTGCGGGCCCTCGGTCTGCTGGACACGCGGTGGGCGCTGATCCTCCCCGTCGCGATCGGGGCCTGGCAGGTGCTCATCGCGATGACCTTCTTCCGCTCCTCGATACCGGACGAGTTGTACGAGGCTGCCCAGCTCGACGGCGCCTCGGACCTGCGCTTCCTGTGGTCAGTGGTGCTACCGCTGTCGAAGCCCCTGCTGGCGGTCATCGCGCTCATGTACGGCATCGGGCAGTGGAACTCATACTTCAGCGCCTTGATCTACCTGCGAAGCGAGGAACTCTATCCACTCCAGCTCGTGTTGCGGAACATCTTGATCGTCAACAACACCGCGGGGACGAACATCTCGGACCAACTGGCGGCCGAACAGATGGCCGACCTGATGAAGTTCGCGCTCATCGTCGTATCGACCGTGCCCGTCCTGCTCGTCTACCCGTTCGTGGCGCGGCACTTCAACAAGGGCGTGATGCTCGGCTCAGTGAAGGGCTAGTGCGGCCGCCTCCAGATCCTCCCTCGAAGCAATCAACTCCTCAGTGAAAGGCAGTCAACGATGACCAGCAGATTCACCCGAGCGGCAGCGGCCGGAACGGCATTGGCAGTGTCGACCGGCGCATTCGCCGCGTGTACCTCGGAGCCTGAGACCACTCCGGACGACGTGATCACCATCTTCGCCCCCCAGGACGCCGAGGTGGACCTGGAAGAGAACGCGTTCACGAAGGTGATCGAGGAGAAATTCGACGTCGAACTCGAGTTCGAGACGACCACCTGGGACGGCACCGCCGCCGCCGAGAAGCGCCAGATCTCTCTCGCCAGCGGCGACTACCCGGACGCCTACATGCTCATCCCGTGGATCGACCAGTTCAGCGACGAGGAGTTGGTGAGGCTCGGCGGCCAGGGCGTGATCGTGCCGCTCGACGACCTGATCGGCGAGGACACTCCGAACCTCACCGCCGCGTTCGAGAAGGAACCCGGATTCAAGGAACTCGCCACGTCGCCGGACGGGACCATCTGGGGCATTCCCGCGTGGAACGACTGCTACCACTGCTCCTACCCTTCAAAGCTGTGGATGAACTCCGCCTGGCTGGACACACTCGGCTTGGAGCAGCCCACCACGCCTGAAGAGCTGCGGACGGTGCTGGAGGCGTTCAAGAGGCAGGACCCCAACGGCAACGGCGAAGCCGACGAGATCCCCCTCTCCGCGTCGGGCGGCAGTTCGCTCCTCTCGTACCTGATGAACCCGTTCGTCTACACCGCGGAGATGTACTCGAACGCGGAAGGCGTGACCCCCGCCTCACTCGGCACCGACGGCGACGAGGTCGTCCTGCAGCCGACCCTCGACGAATGGCGCGCCGGGATCTCCTACGTCACCTCCCTGTACGAGGACGGGCTGATCGACGAGGGCGCCTTCACGCAGAACGGCGATGCCCTCAGTGCCAAGGGCAACAGCGCGGAGGGCGTGATCCTCGGATCGGTCGCCATAATGCACCCGTGGTTCGTCACCGAGGACAGCGAGGGCGGGCGCTACAGGCAGTACGACGCGATCCCGCCGTTGACCGGCCCGAAGGGCAGCGACACGTTCTGGAGCGCCGGCGGAGCCGGCGCCGCGCCCGGCGCCACCTTCGTCATCACGAACCGCTCCAGTGAGGCCAAGCAGAAGAAGCTCATGCAGATCTTGGACTTCATGGTCTCGTACGAGGGTCACCTTCTGGGCGAGTTCGGTGTCGAGGGGGTCAACTGGGCCAGGCCCGAGGAGGGCGATGTGGCCCTCGACGAGACCCTCGAGCCGAGCTTCGAAGTCCTCACGCCTCCCGAGGGTGAGGGACTGAACAACTCCTGGGGCCCGATAGCGCAGTTCTTCAGCGACGCGGAGTTCCGCAACAGCCAGGTCACCTCGACCGACATCTACAGCGCCGAAGGCTATGAACGACGCCTGTTCGAGGCCACGACGCTCTATGAGGGCCACGAGTCCGACGACTTGTTCCCTTACTGGGACGTCAAGATCACAGGTGAGACCGCGACGGAGCTCGCGACCGTCCAGACCAATGTGGAGAACTTCGTCGTCCAAGCGAGCGCGGAGTTCGTCACCGGCATCAGGGACATCGAGAGCGACGAGGACTGGGCCGCGTTCCAGCAGCACCTCACCGATCTCGGCGCCGACCGGTACGTCGAGATCTACCAAGGGGCCTGGGACGCCTCGAAGTAGCACTGGCTTTTCCCGAACGCGTGGGCCGCCTCCGCGCCAATTCAAGGAGGCGGCCCACCGCTACGGCCCCTACTGAGAGGCCGGGACCACCGGCGCCAAGGGCAAGAGCACCGTGGACGACGCGGTGCTGTTCCTCGCCCGGATGAGCGGCGGCGCTCTGGCGAGTTTCGAGTCCACCCGCCTCGCCACCGGCTACCACAATGCCAACCGGTTCGAGATTCACGGAGAGAAGGGCGCGCTCCGGTTCGACTTCGAGCGGATGAACGAACTCGGCTTTTACAGCACGGAAGCCGAACCCGCCGTCCGAGGCTGGACCACGATCGACGTCACCCGAGGCGGCGACGGCCACACCTACGCCCAGGCCTGGTGGCCCGACGGTCACGGCCTCGGCTACGAGCACACGTTCATCAACCAGGCCGCCGACATCCTCGCCGTGCTCGGCGGGGGAGCACCGCGAGTGCCGCTCCCGGACTTCGCCGACGCTCTCAGGACACAGCGAGTACTCCACGCGGCCGTCGAGTCGGCCCGCCACCGCAGCCCGATATCACTGCAGGAAGGGACATCATCGTGAATCTCTCCAGACCCCGAAGGCGCGCCGCGACAGGCGTCTTCGCCACCGCGCTGGCAGCCTCGCTCCTCACGGTCGCCGCCCCGGCGTCGGCGATCGAGGAAGAGACCTCCGCACAGCAGGCCGATCCGTTCACGGCGCTGGTCTACAGCGAGACTGCCGGATTCCGACACGACGCCATACCCGACGGCATCGCCGCCATCGAGAACCTCGCCGCCGAGAACGGCTTTGAAGTGGACACTACCGAGGACTCGGGGCAGTTCATTGACGACAACCTCGCCCAGTACGACGTGGTCATCTGGCTCAACACCACCGGGGACGTTCTCGACAACGCCCAGCAGGGCGCGTTCGAACGCTACATCCAGGCCGGCGGCGGCTATGTCGGCGTCCACGCCGCATCAGACACCGAATACGACTGGTCGTGGTACGGCGAACTGGTCGGCGCGTACTTCAACAGCCACCCGGCCCCACAGACCGCGACCGTCAAAGTGGAGGATCTCGCGCACCCGTCGACCGCGCACCTCGATCCGCTCTGGGAACGCTTCGACGAGTGGTACAACTTCCAGGCCAGCCCGCGCGACGACGTACACGTGCTCGCCTCCCTGGACGAGGGCTCCTACGACCCCGGCTCGGGAGCGATGGGCGCCGAGCACCCGATCGCCTGGTGCCACGACTACGACGGCGGCCGGTCCTGGTTCACCGGGCTCGGCCACACCACCGAGTCGTACAGCGAGCCGGCCTTTCTCGACCATCTGCTCGGCGGCATTCAGACCGCGGCGGGAGCGGCGGCCGCCGACTGCGGCGCGTCGCAGCCCGACGGCTTCGAGAAGGTGGCGCTCGACGAGTCCACGCTCAACCCGATGAAACTCGATATCGCCGACGACGGCCGGGTCTTCTACGTCGACCGCGGCGGCGACGTGCGCATCATCCGACCCGACGGGTCGACGGCGACGGCCGGCCACGTCGACGTCTATACAGGACAGGAATTCGGGATGCTCCGCCGATCGACGAGCAGCCGGGCCGCCAGTACCGGGACGCGCAGCGCACGTCCGCCAACTCGAACGTCCTCAACGGGAAGGTCCTGCGCATCCACCCGAGGACGACGGCGGCTACACGATCCCGTCCGGCAACCTGTTCACTTCCCCGATGCTTCCGCATGCTCAACGCCATCGGCTACGACGGGCCGATCTCCATCGAGTGGGAGGACGCTGGCATGGACCGCCTCGTGGGAGCCCCCGAGGTGCTGGAGCACGTCCGTCGACTCGCCTTCGACCTGCCGGAGGCCGCGTTCGACGCCGCTTTTAGCTCGAATTGACGGCAGACCACGCCGTGCGAGATACGCGGGGAGCCCCGGCGGCCCGAGCCGGGGCCGGGGCTCCCCGACTCAACCTGTCGACGACGCGGGACCAATGCGAACCGCCGTCCGACCGGGCGGGCCCGAAGTCTCTCGGACGATGAGTTCGGGAGCTTTCCAGGCCGGCTCATCCGGGACCGAGGCGCCTTCGAGACGAAGCCGGAGCATCTCGAAGGCGCCGCGTCCGATTCCCCGGTAGTCCAGGGCCACGGTGGTGAGCGCCGGAGTGAGGTAGGCGGCGAACGGGCAGTCGTCGAAGCCGACGACGCTCAGATCGCCCGGCACATCCCGTCCCGCCTCCCGGGCCGCACGCAGCACCCCGATGGCGAGTTCGTCGGTGCCGCACAGGATCGCGGTGACGTCCTGATCGGTCACGAGTGGGCGGGCGGCCTCGTGGGCCGAGGGAATCATCCAGCCGCATTCGACGGCGGGCGGGACAGCCCTATCCGCTTCCAGCAGTGCCGAAGCCCACCCGAGCACACGGTGAGTGCTGGACCGTACCGCCAGATGGTGGACGGTCCGGTGTCCGAGACCGACCAGAAAGCGCGTGGCCTCGGCGGCGACGGCCCGGTCGTCGAAGCCGACGACCCTGTCCGCCGCCTCCGGCCCTTCCACCAGGTCCTCGCTCCCCACCGCGACGGTGGACAGCGGCTGCACGCGGCGCAGGATGCGCGCGGCCTCGGTGGTGGCCTCGTCCTGGGCGATCACGATCGTCGGCGCCTCGGCGTGGGGGAGCAGCGCCGTGAGATCGGCTTCCTCATTCGGCCGGTCGGGGTCGAGGACCGCGACCGAGACCGAGAACCCCGCCTGTCGCGCGACCTCTTCGACGCCGCGGATCGTCTCGCCGGTCGCGTACAGCGAGGTGTCGGAAGTGAGGACGGTGACCGACAGCGGTGCACGCTCGACCAGGGCCCGTGCCAGACGGTTGGGCCGATAGCCCAACTGCTCGATCGCGGCCAGGACGCTGTCGCGAGTCGCGTCGGTGACACGCGGGGACCGGTTGACGACCCGGGATACGGTCATCCCCGAGACGCCGGCCAGTTTTGCGACGTCCCATATGCTCGCGGATTTGAATCGATCATTCCCCATTGCGGTCGGTCACCTCCTCTTCCTCCTCCGAGGACGGTCAGGCGAGGTCCCACCGCTGGTTGGATCCGCCATGGCAGGACCACAGTTGCACCTGGCTGCCGTTGGCGATCGCGGCGCCCGACACGTCGAGGCACAGTCCTGACTGCGCGCTCGTGATGGAGCCGTCGGCGTTGAGGCTCCACCGCTGGTTCGTGCCGCCGTGACAGGTCCAGATGATCGCCGCGGTGCCGTCGGCGGTCCCGCCGCCGTCGGCGTCCAGGCACTTGCGGGTGCCGCCTGAGTAGACGCTCAGCTCACCGGCCGTGGTGTAGGTCCACTGCTGGTTGGATCCGCCGTTGCAGTCCCAGATATGCAACTGCGTTCCGTTCTCGGTCGACTGGTCGGGCACGTCCAGGCACCGGTTCGAACCCGCGCCGCGCAGCTCGCCGGAGGTGGGGTTCGGGCCACCACTGGTCGGGCCCGCGTTCGCCATGATCTCGGCGGCCTCGGGCGGGACGGCGCCGGCGGAGAAGACGGTGTTGTTCTGGACCGTGTTCCCGCGCTCTCCATGGGGGATGCCGGTGATCGCCGAATTGGTCGAGTAGTTCCCGGTCAAGGTAAGGTCGCCGGTGTTGTGGCCGCCGGCGATGTTCGCGTGGGCCCACTGGTCCGTGGTGTTCATCAAGACGTTGCGGCTCACGTTGAAATAGCGGGAGCCCTCGTCGAAGTACAAGCCGAGCTGACCGGAGCCGTCGCAGAAGTTCCCCTCGATCGTGCTGTTCGGCTGCGCTGAGAGCGTGTAGATGCATCCCGCGTCCCACAGCGAGTTCACCGTATCGACGAGGTGGTTGCCGACGATGTGGACGTCGGTGAGCGTCGTGGGCGAGTCGTAGACCGGCTGGAAGTCGTAGAGTCCGCGGTCGACGTACTCCTGGCTTCCGCCCGGGTCGTTGGCGCCCCAGCCGTAACCGACGCCGATGCCGCTGTACGGCATGTGGGCGATGTAGTTGTGCTCGATCGTGAGCCGGGTGGCGTAGGTGGCGAGGATCGCGACGTTGTCGAGGTATTCGAGCGCCGTCGAGTAGACGCTGTTGTCGCTGATCAGGATGTCGCGGTTGACCATGCGCTCGTCCGAGGGGTGGTGCGCGTCGGGGCGGACCCCGCCGACCGCGATGCCGCCGCCGGCGCTCTCGGTGAAGGTGTTGCCGACGACCGACACGTCATGGGCGCCGAGGCCGACGCCGGAGGCGTGGGCGTTGGCGTCGTTGCCGATGCCCAGTCCGATCGAGCCGAGGTTCACGAAGGTGTTGTCGGCGAACGAGATGTGCTCGGCCGCCGAGACCTGCACGGCCGCGGGTGTCTGCGACCAGTTGTTGCGGGAGCCCTCGAATTCGTAGCAGCCGCGCGAGCAGGTGTCGAACGCGTCGGCCGGCCGGTGTGGCTGGTGCCCGGTGAGGAAGGTCCCGGTCTGCTGGTTCGCGTAGCCGTCGGAGGAGTTCGGGTGGAGCCAGGAGGTGCCGGTGAACGTCAGCCCCTCGAATCGGAGATCGTGGACCGGCTGGTCGTAGGTGCCGCCGACCTCGATCAAAGTCTCGAGCCGGGGCAATTCGACATTGGCGTTCGCCAGGTCTTGGCCCTGCAGCGGCTTGTAGTACAGCGTTCCGGCGTTCGGGTCCAGGTACCACTCTCCGGGCTCGTCGAGGAAGCTCCTGGAGTTCACCAGGAAGAACCGAGGGCCCACGTACGGGTTCTGGATCGTGTCCCATCCCCAGGTGTTGTTGTCCCAGGCGGGCTGCCGCATCGTGACCGTCGCGCCGGAGATGGCATCCACCGGGGTGATCCGGGTGCTCCACGTCAGGTACGCGAGGAGTTCGATGCGCCGCTGGTCGGGCAGGCCGGAGAGCCAGCCGAGGTTCTGGTTCTGGACGGTGAACCCGCTCGAGTTGAGCGAGATGTCCGAAGGGGACAGACTGAGGCGGGCGCGCCGGGCCATGACACCGTCGACATAGAGCTGCCTGGAGTCGAAGCCGGTGCCGACCTCTGCCCGGTAGACGCCCGAGGCGGCGTCGTCGAGTACCCAGCCGGTGACGGGCTGGGCACCGGTCACGACGGGTTCGGCGTCGGGGGCGGCGCGCCAGGTCACGGTGTAGCCGTTGCGTCCGGAGTCGGCCGCTTCGAATCGGAGCGGGGAGTCGAGCCGGAAGGTGCCGTCCAGGAGGGTCACGGCCACGTCGCCGTCGCCCGCAGCGGCGGCCCGGCGAGCCCGCTGCTGTGCCTCCTCAAGGGAGCCGAGCGGCTCGTCGACGGTGCCGGGTCCGCCGTCGTCGCCGTTCGGGGCGACGAAGAATTCATACGCGGGGGCTTCCTGGGCCTGGGCCGGGGCGACCGCGAGACCGACGAATGCTCCGGTGGCCGCCAGGACGCCGATGGCGGCCAGCGCGGCCGCGCGTGTGCGGAGCGGGGGTGAGTACCGCATGGTTCTTTCTCCTTCTGCGTTGCGGTGAGCGATCAGTTGTGGATGGGGGGATCGGGTTCTTGGGAGGGGAGCAGGCGCTGTCCGGCGTGCTCCGGGCGGATGTTGGGGCCCTCGGGCCTGGGGCCGGTGGGCGGCGAGACGACCGCTATGGCGGACTCGTCGACCTTGATGCCCAGGCCGGGAGTGTCACCGAGGACGAAGGCGCCGTCCTCGATGTCCAGATCGACGGCGAGGCCGACAGGCGGCCTGAGGTCCTGCAGTTCGCTGCCGATGTGGTTGGGCACGGAGGTCGCGGCGTGGAGCAGCCCGACCGGGATGTTCCCGATCGGGCTGACGGGGAGGTCGTGGGCGTGGGCGAGAGCGGCGACGCGCAGGAAGTGGGTGACCCCGCCGACCGCCGCCGCCTGCACGATGTCGAGCCCGCCGGCCTTCAGCAACGGGAGGTACTGTTCGAGTCCGGTGAGGTTCTCACCGCTCGCTACTGAAGCGCGCACACCGCGCTGGACCACGGCCAGGCCTTCGGCGTCCCAGCGCCGTACGGGTTCCTCGATCCAGAGCAGATCGATGGTGCGCTCGAGCTCGCGGACGTGGCGGACCGCCTCCTTGCGCGTCCAGGCCTCGTTCGCGTCGAGCATCAGGCCCGGGCGGGCCCCGGGCCCCGTTCCAGCCAGCACCTCGCGCACCAGGTTCAGCCGGTGCCGGTCCCGTTCGACGTCGAGTCCGCCTTTGAGCTTGGCGGCCCGCAGGCCGCGCTCGGCGTAGAGGCGGTAGGCTGCGGCGAGTCCGTCGTCGTCCAATCCGATGTCGAGCCCGGAGGCGTAGGCCGGGACGGTCCGGTCGCGTCCGCCGAGGAGGCGCCACAGCGGCTCGTCCGCCGCCTGCGCCTTGATGTCCCACAGTGCGGTGTCGATCGCGCCGACGGTCCCGAACACGGCTCCGGCGTGTCCCGCCTTGAAGGTGTGGCGCAGCATCCGGTCGTACAGCGCGGTCACCGAGCGCGGGTCCTGGCCTTCGACGGCGGCGAAGACGGTGTCCAACTCGACGTGGGATCCCAGGCCGACGCCGGTGACGCCTTCGTCGGTGTCGACCAAGATGATCGGCACGGTGGTGACACCGTCGGCGAAGACGCCGTTGGCGTCACCGACGGGCCTGTCCCACTCCTGGACTGTCGTCAGTGTGCGGTAGCCGGTGATCCTCATGTCAACCCTTCGTGGAGCCGGCGGTGATGCCGGTGGCGATCTGGCGCTGGAAGAACAGATAGAGCAGCAGGACCGGCAGTGCGGCGATGAGCACTCCTGCCGCGAACGTCGGGATGTCGGCGGAGTACTGGCCGCGCAGCGAGGTGACGCCGACCATCAGGGTGCGGTGGTCGGGCGAGGGCATCATGAGCAGCGCGATGAGCACGTCGTTCCAGCAGAACAGGGCGTTGAGGATGCCGACCGACAGTAGGGCCGGCCGGCCGAGGGGCAGCATGATCCGCAGGTACACGCCGTACACGGAGTTCCCGTCGATCCTGGCCGCGTCGATGATCTCAGCCGGAATGCCGCTGTAGTAGCTGGTCATCAGGAAGATCGTGAAGGGCAGGAACTGCGCGGTGTAGGCGAGGATCAATCCGGGGTAGGTGTCCATGAGGCCGATCTGTCCCATGGTCCTGGCGAGCGGCACCATGATCACCTGGAACGGGATGAACAGTGCCGCCAGACAGCCGAGGAACAGCGCCCGTGAGCCGCGGAACCGCAGTCGGCTCAGCGCGAACCCGGCCATCGATCCGACCAGGAGGAGCAGGGCCACCGCGCCGGAGACGACGACGACCGAGTTGACGAAGTAACGTGCCATGCCGGCGCTGTTCCACGCGGTCGCGAAGTTCTCCAGACGCGGTGCCTCGGCGGGGGAGAAGCGGTCGAGGACGTACTCGTGCCGAGTCTTGGACGCGACGTTGGCGGTGAACACCAGCGGGTAGATCGTCGCCACCGCGAGGGCGGCCATCGGGACCGTGATGAGCCATCGGCCGATTCGGGTGCGGGACATCAGTCCTCCCTTCCCGAGCGGCGAAGCACGGCGATCTGGAGCAGCCCCACCACGAGCATCACGCCGAAGAGGACGGTGGAGGCGGCTGAGGCGAGCGCCGGACGGTTCATCTGCCCCTGCTGGATCCAGATGTAGTACTCCGGCAGGTAGGTCGAGCCCTCCGGGCCGCCGCCGGTCATGACGTACAGCAGCCCGAACATCGACGTGAGCAGCCCGATCATCGTCGTCACGAAGACGAACTGGATGGTGCGCGACAGCCCCGGGACGATCACGTGCCGGACGACCTGGGGGAGTGAGGCTCCGTCGATGCGCGCGGCGTCGATGAGCGCGGCGTCCAGGGTGGAGAATCCGGCGAGGAACACCACCAGCGCCATGCCGAAGGTCGCCCACACGTGCACACCCACGACGGCGAGCATGGCCACGTCCGGATCGCCGAGCCAGTCGACCGGACCCAGGCCGACGGCGCCGAGCACGGCGTTGACCGTACCGTCGAAGGCCAGCAGGAGGTTGAAGATCGCGCCGACGATCACCGGAGAGAGCACGGCCGGGAAGAAGTAGACGCTCCGGTAGAACCGGTGGCCCGGCACCCGCAGGTAGAGGAACGTCGCCAGCGTCCCTGGGATCGCCACCGCGATCGGCAGGAGCAGCACCAGCAGACCGACGTTCTCCATGGCCTGGCGGAACAGCGGGTCGTCGAACAGGATCGCGTAGTTGTCGAGCCCGACCGACTGCCCGTTCCGATCGCCGTCGCCGGTGAAGGAGAAGTTGACCCCGAGCGCCAGCGGGTACAGCCGCAGCCCCGCGATGATGAGCACGGCGGGCGCTACGAGGACGTACGGCGCGAGGCGTTCGGCGCGGGGCCGGCGTGAGGCCCGTCCGCGCCGTCGGCCCCGCGTTTCCCGGGGAGCCTGTGCGGGCGCCGCGCCCTCGGGCCGTCCGACCACGGCGGGACGGACCGAGGGCACGGGGTGTCCGGTCGGCATGCCCTACCCCGCCTGATCGCTTTCGGCGAGCTGGTCGAGCGCCTCGTCTACGGTTACCGAGCCGCTCAGCAGTTGCTGGGAGAGCCGTCCCGTCAACTCGAGCGTCTCGGAGGACAGGGCGACGTGCATGGCGGGCTCGCCGTCCGGAATCCGGGAGACGATCGCCGACGCGGCCGGGCCGGCGTCGGAGGCGTCGATGGTGGTGTCGGACGCGATCGCACCGGCATCGGCATGGAAGGCCTCGAGCGCGCCGGGCGAGGTCAGCGAGCGGACCAGGTCCGCCGCCAACTCGGGATCGTCGGCCCATTCGGCGACGCCGTACCCGATTCCGCCGTCGTACGGCAGGCTCGGGGTCGACTCGGGGTTGATCACCGGAGTCTCCATCACGCCGACGTTCTCGGCGCCGAGGAACTCGTTGAAGTCCTTCCAGTGCCCGACGTCGGACATCAGACCGATGACGTGGGCTGCCTCGGCGGCCTCGAAGACCGCGAACATGTCGTTGAACATGGCGGTCGAGTTCGCGCCGTCGTTGAACAAGCCGGTGTCGCCGGCCTCCTGCCACAGTTCGAAGACCCGTTTCACGTTCGGCGAGGTCCAGTCCCGGTCTCCGGCGATCCAGTCGTCGTACTCGGCGTCGGTGAGCACGCCCGAGCCGAGCCCGGAGAGCCAGAACTGAATGCCGTAGCCCTCCTTGTTCCCCTGCGCGAAGCAGACCGCACCGCTCGCCTCGGTGATGGCCGCGCAGTCGTCGACCAGCTCGTCCCAGGTGGCGGCCGGATCGTCCGAGTCGAGGCCCGCCTGCTCGTAGAGGTCCTTGTTGTAGTAGATCGGGTGGCCCTGCAGCGTGACCGGCGCCGCGTAGACGCTGCCGTCCTGGCTGAACGCCTCCCAGCCTGCGAGGCGCTCCCGGTCCTCGGCGACGTAGTCGTCGAGGGGGACCAGGGCGTCGACCCGGTCCCGCAGCTGACCGCCGCCGTTGAACATCATGACGTCGGGGCCCTCGCCGGTCTGTATGGCGGTCCCCAGCAGGTTGTAGTACTGGTCGAACGGCTGGGCCACGAATTCGACCGCGACGTCCGGGTGCTTCTCGGTGAAGTCGGCCTTCGCCTGTTCGACGTAGGATGCCGCGGTCTCGTCTCCGGATTTCCAGTCCCAGACGACGAGTGTGCCGTCGGAGTCGCCGGAGGAGTCGGGTTCCGCGGCGCTGCCGCAGCCGGCCAGCGCCAATGCCGCGATCAGGGCGGTCGCCGTTCGTGCTCGCTGCTTCATCGCGGTTCACTCTCCAGAGGGGTGGCCGGTCGCCCGGTGTTCGATGTCCAATGCGAAACGTAACTCGTATGACGTCTTATGTCAATGGAATGACGTATACTGTGCTGGCGAGTCGCGGCCCAGCGGCCTGCGCAGACGGAGGGAACATGACTGCAGTGCGGCAATCCGCCGCGGGCGATCCGGCGCCGGCGCCCGCCTGGGCCAGACGGCCCACCAATCTGGCGAAGGCGGTCACCGCGGAGCTGGTGCAGCGCATCGTTCGCGGCGAGTATCCGGCGGGCGCCCCGCTGCCGCCGGAGCCGGCCCTGTGTCAAGCGTTCTCGGTGAGCCGCACCGTCGTCCGTGAGGCCGTGAAGATCCTGCAGGAGAAGGGCCTGGTCCAGATCCGCCAGGGCTCGGGGACCACCGTGCTGCCCTCGACCGCGTGGAACATGCTCGACGAGCTCGTGCTCGGCGCCAGCATCGCCGAGGACGAGAGCCTGGCGATCCTCGACGACCTCGTCGTCACTCGGCGCCTGCTCGAATCCGACATGGCGCACGGCGCCGCCCGCATCGCCGACCAGGACGCGATCGACCGGATGCGCGCGCTCGTGAACCGCATGGACGGGCTCGTCGACGACCCCGCCTCGTATCACGAGCAGGATCGGGCCTTCCACGACACGGTCATGCGGGCCTCGGGCAACCGCATCGCGCGCGCCGTCGTGCGTTCCCTGGAGGGCCAGGTCATCAACACCGCCAGCTACATGGGCCGCACCGAGCGGTCCCTGTGCCTGGCCTCCAATCAAGGGCATCGCCGCGTCTACGAGCGCATCGCCGAGCGCGACGCGGACGGCGCCGCCGAGGCGATGTTCACGCACATCACCGACGCGTGGCTCGTCCGCCGCAGCGGGCAGGGCGATCCCGAGCGCCTCGAGCGATGAGGCCGCCGAGTGACGCCGCATGATAGATCTGATGAATCCTCCAGATGCTTTCGCCGTAGTCGAACTTTACGGCGAAATATTCGCATACTTGACTCGATAGATCCAATCTTTATAGGCTGTCTTCGATATTCAGAGTCCTGGCCGCGTTCGCGACCACCCTCGGAGGATCGACATGGCAGCGCTGCGGCGAAGACAAGTGATCAAATACGGAGCGGTGGGGGCTCTCGCCGCGCCACTGCAGTGGGCGGCACCGGTCGCGGCTTCGGCAGCGCCATCGGCGGTGCGGGACGCCGGTGACCTGGCGCTGTGGTACGACGAGCCGGCGGGCAGCGACTGGCTGCGCGCCCTCCCGGTCGGCAACGGCCGGCTCGGCGCGATGGTGTTCGGCAACTACGCCTCAGAGCGATTGCAGCTCAACGAGGACACGGTCTGGGCGGGCGGCCCGCACGATTACGGCAATCCCGCCGGGGCCGACGCCCTCCAGCAGATCCGCCAACTGGTCTTCGCCGACCGGTGGAGCGAGGCCCAGGACCTCATCGACCAGACCATGCTCGGCAGCCCCGCCGGCCAGCTCGCCTACCAGCCCGTCGGCGACCTCAACCTCGCCTTCCCCGGCATCGGCGGGACCTCCGAGTACGAGCGGTGGCTCGACCTGACCACGGCCGCCACCGGCGTCGCCTACCTCGCGAACGGCGTGCGCTACCGGCGCGAGGTCATCGCCACCGCCCCGGACCAGGTCATCGCCGTGCGCCTCACCGCCGACACCGCCGGTCGGATCTCGTTCACCGCCTCGTTCGACACCCCGCAGCTAGCGTCGGTGTCCAGCCCCGACGGCCGCACGATCGCCCTCGACGGCAGGTCAGGCGACCAACGGGGCATCGCCGGCCCGGTCGGGTTCCTCGCGCTGGCGCGGGCCGTCGTCGAAGGGGGCAGCGCGAACGCCGCCCGTGGCACGCTCCAGGTGTCGGACGCCGACGCCGTGACGCTGCTGATCTCGATCGGGACGAGCTACGTCGACTATCAGAGCGTTAACGGTAACTACCAAGGGATCGCCTGGGACCACCTCGACTCGGCGACGAACGTCCACTACGACGACCTCCGGTCCCGGCACGTGGCCGACTACCAGAACCTCTTCGGCCGCACCACGATCGACCTCGGCCGGACTGCCGCGGCCGACTGGCCGACCGATGACCGCATCGCCGACCACGGCTTCGTCGACGACCCCCAGTTCTCGGCCCTGCTGTTCCAATACGGCCGGTACCTGCTGATCTCCTCCTCGCGTCCCGGCACCCAGCCAGCCAACCTCCAAGGCCTCTGGAACGAGTCGATGAGCCCGGCGTGGGAGTCGAAGTACACGCTCAACGCCAACCTGCCGATGAACTACTGGCCGGCCTGCACGACGAACCTCGCCGAGTGCCTCGAGCCGGTGTTCGACATGGTCGAGGACCTCTCGCGCACTGGGGCTCGGGTCGCCGACGTGCAGTACGGCGCGGGCGGCTGGGTGACCCACCACAACACCGACGGTTGGCGGGGCGCCTCAGTCGTCGACGGGGCGCTGTGGGGAATGTGGCAGACCGGCGGCGCCTGGCTCGCCACCCAGATCTGGGAGCACTACCGCTTCACCGGCGACGCCAAGCTCCTCCAGGCGAACTATCCGCTGATGAAAGGCGCCGCACAGTTCTTCCTCGAGACCCTGGTGGAGGAACCGAACCTCGGATGGCTGGTCACCAACCCGTCGAACTCACCAGAACTGCCTCACCACAACGGCGTCAGCGTCTGCGCCGGCCCCACTATGGACATGCAAATCCTGCGAGACCTGTTCGACGCCTGCGCGGACGCCGGCGAGGTGCTGGACATCGACTCCGACTTCCGGTCGCAGGTCCAAGCCGCGCGAGACCGATTGGCGCCCACGCGGGTCGGCTCACGCGGAAACATCATGGAATGGCTTCACGACTGGATCGAGACCGAGACGGACCACCGCCACATCTCGCACCTCTACGGTCTCCATCCGAGCAACCAGATCACCAAGCGCGGCGCCCCTGAACTGTTCCAGGCCGCCCGCCGGACCCTCGAGCTGCGCGGCGACGCGGGCACCGGCTGGTCGCTGGCCTGGAAGATCAACTACTGGGCGCGCATGGAGGAAGGCACCAGAGCACACGACCTGATCCGTCACCTGGTGACGCCCGAGCGGCTCGCTCCCAACATGTTCGACCTGCACCCGCCGTTCCAGATCGACGGCAACTTCGGCGCGACCTCAGGCATCGCCGAGATGCTGCTCCAGAGCCACAGCGGCGAACTCCACCTGCTGCCCGCGCTGCCGTCCGCCTGGCCGACCGGGAACGTCGTGGGCCTGCGCGGCCGCGGCGGCTTCACCGTCGGCGCCGTCTGGAGCGCGGGCTCGATCGACGAGCTCACCGTCACACCCGATCGCGACGGCGCGGTCAAGGTCCGCAGCCGGATGTTCACGGGCGACTACGAGCTCGTGGACGAGACCAACGGTGCGGCGATCGATCCGAGCCAGCCGGAGGGCGACCTGATCGAGTTCGACGGCCAGGCCGAACACCTCTATCGCGCGACCGCTCTCGGCGGAGGATCGGTGGTCGAGCCCGGCGTGCATTACCGGTTGGTGGCGCAGCACAGCGGGAAGGCTGCCGACATCGAGGGCGCCTCGACCGCCGCCGGGACCGCGCTCGTCCAGTGGTCGCTCCACGGGGGCACCAATCAGCAGTTCGACTTCCTCGACTCCGGCGGCGGGTTCTGGCGCATCCGGGCCCGCCACTCTGGTCTGGTCTTGGAGGTGTCCGGCTCCGGGACCGGTGCCGACATCACCCAGCAGCCCGACACCGGCGCGGCGAGCCAGCAATGGACGGTCACCGACCACGGCGGCGGCACCGTCAGCCTGATCAACCGCCACAGCGGCCTGGCCATGGACGTCTGGAGCCAATCCACCGACGACGGCGCCCGCATCTCCCAATGGAACCCCACAGGCAGCGCCAACCAGCTGTTCAATCTCCAACGCACCTGACACACCCAGCCGGTGCGCCGCCGATGGCGCGCCGGCCGAACAAGAAGGAGTACCGATGTCCCAAGACGAAGCCTCTGCCCCCGCGCGGCGTCCGGCCCCGCGGGCCGGCCAGCGACCGCCGCGAACCCTGCGGGCCAGGATCCTCGCGCTGTCGGCGATCGTCCTCACCGTGTTCGCCGTCGGAGTGACCGCGAACGGCGCCTCCGCGCAGGAGGCGAACGAGAGCGCAGGATGCGGCACCTCGCCGAACCTGTCGAGCGGCACGCACAGCATCAATGTCAACGGCACCGACCGCAGCTTCACCCTGAAGGTGCCCGACAACTATGACAACAGCTACGCGCACCGGCTGATCTTCGGGCTCCACTGGTGGGGCGGCACCGCGGGCGACGTCGCCTCGGGCGGCAGCGACGGCGCCGTCTACGCCCACTACGGGCTCGAAGCACAGGCGAACGGCACCGCGATCTTCGTCGCGCCTCAGGGCATCGACAACGCTTGGCCTGACACCGGAGGCAGGGACGTGGCGTTCTTCGACGCCATGATCCAGCGAATCGAGCGCACCCTGTGCGTCGACCAGTCGCAGCGCTTCTCGCTCGGGTTCAGCTACGGCGGGGCCATGAGTTACGCGCTCGCGTGCGCGCGGCCGAACGAGTTCCGCGCGGTCGCGGCCATCGCCGTCCCCGGACCGGTCAGCGGATGCAACGGCGGCGACCAGGCCGTCGCGTATATGGGCATCCAGGGCGTCACCGACAGCATGCCGCAGGCGCGGGGGATGCGCGACCGGTTCGTCAACAACAACGGCTGCAACTCCCAGAACCCGCCCGAGCCCGCCTCGGGCAGCGGTACCCACATCACCACGGCCTACTCGGGCTGCCAGGAAGGCTATCCGGTCGTCTGGGCCGCGTTCGACGGCGGACACCAGCAGGGACCCGTGGACGGATGCACCGGCTGCGAGAGCGGCGCCAGAAGCTGGGTCAAGGGCGAGGTGTGGAACTTCTTCACTTCGCTCGGCGACTTCGAACCGCAGCCGCCCGGATCGAGCGGTCATGTGGCGTCGGTGGGGTCGGGGCGGTGTCTGGATGTGCCGGATCAGTCGACGGCGGACGGGACGCAGGTGCAGATCTATGACTGCTGGAGTGGGGCGAACCAGCAGTGGACGTACTCCGATTCCGGTGAGTTGAGCGTCTACTCGGGTGGTTCGCGCAAGTGCCTGGACGCTGAGGGCGGGGGTGCGGCCGATGGGACGGCGGCGATCATCTGGTCGTGCCACGGCGGGTCGAACCAGCGGTGGAACGTGAACGCGGACGGCTCGATCACGAACGCCGAATCGGGGCTGTGCCTGGACGTGTCCGGCGCCTCCACCGCCAACGGCGCCCTGGTCCAGCTGTGGACCTGCCACGGCGGCGACAACCAACGCTGGAATGTGCAGTGATCGTTTCGTGTCGTCTCCGGCTCCGATATCAGGCCGTGGCCCCGATACCGGCACACTGAACCGCTACGCCGTCGCCGCGATCTGACCGCGGCCGACACAACGACCGGGTGGCCCGAACGGGCCACCCGGTCGTTTCCCTCCGGAATAAAGCGCGAGATGGGCCTATGCGAGGGCCCATCGCTGGTTGGATCCTCCGTGACAGGTCCACAGCTGGACGAGACTTCCATTGGCGGTGGAGGCGCCGGACACGTCCAGGCACAGCCCCGATTCGGCGTTCGTGATCGAGCCGTCCGCGTTCACGTCCCACCGCTGGTTCGACCCGCCGTGGCACGACCAGATGATCACCGCCGTCCCATTCGACGTTCCGCCTCCGGACGCGTCCAGGCACTTGCGTGAACCCCCTGAATAGACGCTCAGCTCAGCGGAATCGGAGTACGTCCACTGCTGACCGGAACCGTTGTCGCAGTCCCAGACCTGCACCTGGATGCCGTCCTCGGTGGACGCGTTCGGCACGTCCAGGCACTTCCCGGCCCCCACCGCGCGCAGTCCGCCCAGACCGCCGCCGCTCCCGGACGGATCGAACCGCCACCAGT
Source organism: Glycomyces tarimensis (assembly GCF_054776215.1). Lineage (NCBI taxonomy): Bacteria > Bacillati > Actinomycetota > Actinomycetes > Glycomycetales > Glycomycetaceae > Glycomyces > Glycomyces tarimensis. Next base: position 9,461 of record NZ_BAAHCB010000019.1, on the reverse strand, counting down.
CCATGTTGAACAGGTAGCCGCTGCCGCCGGTGAACCGCAGATACAGATCCTGCGTGCCCGTCGCGCCGCTGACCGGGCACGAGACTGTCGTCCAGGTCTGCCAGCCGCCGGTGGCCGGGACACCGCACGTGCCCGCCAGCGTGCCGCTGGGGCCGCCGAGGCGAAGTTCGATGTCGCCGCCGCTTCCGGCCGATGCGACGCTCGCGTTGAACGAGGCCGCGCCGGAACCGAAGTCGACCCCCTTGACCTTGATCCAGTCCCCGTTCTCGATCCACCCGACGTTCATGCCGTCCGCGCCGGAGGACTCGGTCTCGACGCCGTTCGCCCAGGCGATCGTCTCGGCCTCCTGCCGGACGTAGGGGTCGAGGACGCCGATCTGCGGTGCTCCGGTCTCGGTCATGTTGATGGTCGGAATGGTGCCGTCCGGATTGTAGGAGAACCGCTCGACGGCGACCGATCTGGTGAAGCCGCCGCCGCCCGGCAGGGCGCCGTTGTGGTAGAAGAAGTACGATCCGCCCTTGTAGTCGATGACTCCGGGATGGTTGGTGAAGCTGCTGCCCTGCGTCGGCATGACCGTCCCCCGGTAAGTCCACGGACCGGTCGGTCCCGGGGCGGTCGAGTAGGCGATGTGCTCCGAGCAGCATTCGGCGGCGAACACCATGTAGTACAGGCCGTCGCGCTTGTAGACCCAGGGGCCCTCCTCGTAGAGCGTGGGGCGGTCCGAATCCCCCGATCGCTCGCCGAATCCCTGAGCGGTGAGCGGGATCTGAGTCGGACTGCCGGAGAAGGAGATCATGTCCTCGTTGAGCTTCAGGTACCACAGGTTCGGGTTGCCCCAGTAGAGATAGGCCTGCCCGTCATCGTCGATGAAGACCGACGGGTCGATCTCGCCGTTCTCGACCAGCGGATGTCCTAGGGCGTCCTCGAACGGACCGGTCGGGCTGTCCGAGACGGCGACGCCGATCGCCATCCGGCCGGTCGCGTCATTGACGACCGGAACGTACCAGTAGAACCTGCCGTTCCGCTCGACGGCCTGGCCGGCCCAGGCGTCCTGCCTCGCCCAGCTGAAGGTGTCGAGGCTCAGTGGGGAGCCGTGGTCGGTCCAGTTGACCATGTCGTCGGACGACCAGACCCGCCAGTCGCGCATGTCGAACCAGGTGGCGCCGTCTTCGTCGTGGCTGGTGTAGAGGTAGACGCGGCCGTCGTGCACCAGCGGTGCCGGGTCGGCGGTGTAGACGGTCTGGATGATCGGATTGTCGGCCTTCGCCGTGGTCGGCGCCAGTGCCACGGCAAGTATCAGTGTCGCGGCCGCTGCGAGGCTGCGCCGGAATACAGCGCCTGCGCGCCGGGTCCGTCTCATGGTTCATGTTCCTCTCGGGGGCGATGTTCGGGAAGTCGGAGTGTCCCTCGTCCGGTCAGGACCGAGCACTGACCTGACGATCAGAGGCGTTGGAGATTGAACAGCTGGTTGGCGCTGCCGGTGGGGTTCCATTGGGAGATGCGGGCGCCGTCGTCGGTGGATTGGCTCCAGACGTCCATGGCCAGGCCGCTGTGGCGGTTGATCAGGCTGACGGTGCCGCCGCCGTGGTCGGTGACCGTCCATTGCTGGCTCGCCGCGCCGGTGTCGGGCTGCTGGGTGATGTCGGCACCGGTCCCGGACCCGGACACCTCCAAGACCAGACCAGAGTGGCGGGCCCGGATGCGCCAGAACCCGCCGCCGGAGTCGAGGAAGTCGAACTGCTGATTGGTGCCCTCGTGGAGCGACCACTGGACGAGCGCGGTCCCGGCGGCGGTCGAGGCGCCCTCGATGTCGGCGGCCTTCCCGCTGTGCTGCGCCACCAACCGGTGATACACGCCGGGCTCGGGGCCGGACGAGCCCGAACCGTCCGGCGTCGACAACTCGAAACGTCGTACGGTGACCGCGCCGCCGAGCGAACCGGTGGCGTAGTTGAAGACGGCGAAGCGGTAGCCCATGAAGAACTGCCACGCGTTCTTCAAGGTGAAGCCCGGTCCCAGGCGGGTGAAGTCGGTTCCGTTCGCGCTGTAAGAGAACAGCGCTTGGCGGCCCGAGCCCGGGCGGATGTCGGTCTCGACGCGGAGCCAGACCGTGTCGCCGGCCAAGCCGGTTCCGGCGGCCTCCGATCCGGTGGAGATCGTGTTCCAGTCGCCGTCCATCTCGATGTTGTTCACCATGGCGACTCGGTTGGCACCGTTGTCGCGTTTCACGCCGATCCAGGCCGAGGAATCGCGCAGCATCGCCAGGCCGGCTCGGTCCCCGTCGCGCATGGAGGAGCAGTCGAGTTCAATCGTGGCTGTCGAAGTCGGGCCTTGGACGCGGTGAGTGAGGGTGTTCCGCGCCCAGTACAGGTCGCCGGTGACCGTCGCGGTCTGCAGTCGCAGGCCACCGCCGGTCGACCATCGTCCGTTGTCGGGGTTGTGGTTCCACTCCCACTTGGGATTCAGGGCCGGACCGTCGAAGGTGTCGACGCCGGTCAGCGGTGCGGTTTCGCGCGGCGGCAGGTTCGGCAGTGGATACTCTCGTCCCCAGGCGCCGTTGACGGTCTGGAGTTGCGGCCAGCCGTCACCGGTCCAGGTGATCGGGGCCAATGTGGGGACCCGACCGCCGGGGTAGGCGTCGGTGAAGGCCATGTAGTACCAGTCGCCCCCAGGGGTGTCGACGAGACCACCCTGGTGGGGCACGCCACCGCCGTCGATTGGGCCCGGCAGGTCCAGCAGCAGCTGCCGCATTTCGTACGGCCCCCAAGGCCCGGAGGTCGATTTGAGGATGTACTGGCCGTTGGCCGGGCGAGTCACGAAGATGTAGTAGTTCCCGTTGATCTTGTAGAAGCGGGCGCCTTCGAGCACGCCGGGCGGGCTCGGCGTCTGGAAGACCGCCTGGTCGCGGACCTCGCGGCTCGCGTCGGCCGAGAGCTGGGCGACGCGGATCTCCGTGTTGCCGTAGGCGACGTAGACGGAGTCGTCGTCGTCGAACAGCAGACCGGCGTCGAAGTAGGACCGGCCGATCTGCGCGTGCCGGCTCCAGGGTCCCTCGGCGGCCGGGGCGGTGTAGACGTAGGTGTTGGCGAAGTCGATCTGGCCGATCCAGTAGAACCGTCCGTCGCTCGGACGGTGATTCAGCGAGGACGCCCAGATGCCGCGGACGTAGCCCCTGGCGCCGTCGAGGTCGTATTTGGCGCCGAAGTCGAGCCGCGGCACCGAGTGGCCGGCGAACTCCCAGTTGACCAGGTCCCACGAGCGGAGGACCGGGGCGCCGGGGGAGTAGTGCATCGTGGAGGCCGACAGGTAGAAGGTGTCGCCGACGCGGATGATGTCGACGTCGGCGAAGTCCTGCCAGATCACCGGGTTGGTGAAGGTCTGCTGGGCCTGGGCCCCGGTCGCGGGGATGTTCACGACCGAAGCCGCGAGCACCCCCGCCCCGGTGGCCAGGACCGCGCGGCGAGTGCCGGTGCGATCAAGCCATGACATTGGAGATCACTGCCCTTTCAGCGTTTTATGCGAGGTTCCAGCGTTGGTTGTCGCCGCCGTGGCAGGTCCACAGCTGGACCAGGGCGCCGTTGGCGGTGGAGGCGCCGGACACGTCCAGGCACAGCCCCGATTCGGCGTTCGTGATCGAGCCGTCCGCGTTCACGTTCCACCGCTGGTTCGACCCGCCGTGGCACGACCAGATGATCGCCGCCGTCCCATCGGCCGCACCCCCGCCCTCAGCGTCCAGGCACTTGCGCGAACCACCCGAGTAGACGCTCAACTCACCGGAATCGGAGTACGTCCACTGCTGGTTCGCCCCACTCCAGCAGTCGTAGATCTGCACCTGCGTCCCGTCCGCCGTCGACTGATCCGGCACATCCAGACACCGACCCGACCCCACCGACGCCACATGGCCCCCGTCGCCACCACCACCGGTGCTGCCGCAGTCGGAGGTGGGGTTCGTGTGGGTGAGGAGTCCGAGGCGGTAGGGCAGTTGCGAGTAGTCGCCGCCGGAGTTCGGGTCCCTGCCCTGATAGAGGTACTGCATGTTGCACGGGTCGATCTCCATGGTCTGGTCGCCGTCGGTGCGGACCAACTCGCCGTGGCTGATGTCGGACGTCCAGGAGCCGCCGGGGAAGGAGACGTTGTTGGAACGGGCGAACGGGTTGGACTCGGTGTCGGCCAGCGGGGTCCACTCCCCGAAGTTCGCGTCCAGCCGGTTCGAGGTCCACGAGCGGAAGTACCGGGCGCCGTTCGAGCCGATGGCCTCGATGATGAGCAGATATTGGTCGGTGTCGCCGACCTTGTAGACGTTGGTGGCCTCGAACAGGCTGTTGTCGGGCGCCTCCATGAACAGCTCGACCTCGCCGAAGCCGTTCGGGAACTCCGCCACCGTCGTCTGGGCCCGGTAGAACTGCTGCTTGTCGTTGTTGAAGAACATGTAGCAGTTCACGTCGTCGCAGGTGATCCAGTAGTCGACGACGTATGAGGAGTTTCCGTCGGCGATCCCGTGCGAGCTCATGAAGTTCTGCGCCGGCGAGGCGGTCTGCGGCTGCGAGGGGTGGTCGATGGTGGAGAAGGAGGGCAGGCCGGTCTGGTAGACCAGGTACCACTGGTCGTCCGGTGCGAAGTAGAACACCTGCGGGGCGGCGCGGTAGCCGCCGCCGATGGCGGTCTGGGACAAGTGGTACTGGGAAGCCTGCCCGGCCTGCGACCAGTCGGTGAATCCGCCGAAGTAGGTCAGCGACCAGCCGCCGTTCGTGTCGGCGGTGGTGGCGTACACGTGGTATTGCCCGTCGACCTGGACCACCGAGGGGTCCTTGACCGATACCAGAGTGCGCCCCGGAGCGGTCTGCTGCGGCGCGACCAATGCGCCGGTGGATTGCCACTGGAAGGTCGAGGGCAGGGGCTCGGCCTGTGCCGGGGAAGTGGCGGCGGTGAGGGTGGCCGCTACGAGAGCGGTTACGAACGCGATCGCCAGCCAGGCGATCCGCGCTCGAGCTGCTGATGGTTTCATTGTGGGCCTTTCTGATAGTGACCGCGAGCACCTGTTACCGCTCACAAGCTCGCGAGTCTCCGAAAGTTTCCACGACTCCACCGAAAATACGGAGCCGTGGACACAGGATAACCAGAGACCTTCGAACATGTAAATAGGTCGATGTGTGGCAACTATCTTCCCGGGCACCGGCGCCTGCCTCTATGGGCCGCCGCGCCGTTGTGCTTCACCCGCCGCGGGAGGCGGGAGGGGCGGTGCTGGCACGCACGATGAGTTCGGTGGCGAGTTCGACGCGCTGCCGAGGGAGCGCCTCGCCGCGGGCGAGGGTGAGGAGCATGTCGGCGGCCGCGGACGCCATTGCTCGCAGCGGCTGGCGAACGGTGGTGAGCGGGGGGATGTTCCACTCGGCCATGGGCAGGTCGTCGTAGCCGACCACGCTCAGATCCTCCGGGATGCGCAGTCCGGCTTCGGCCGCGGCCTGATACACGCCCAGGGCCTCGCCGTCGTTGCCGGCGACGACCGCGGTCGGCGGGTCGCTCAGTCGCAGCAGCTCGCGGGTGTGGTTCCTGCCGTCGGCGATCTGATAGTCGCCGATGCGCACCAGCGCAGGATCGACCGAGACCCCCGCCAGGTCCATGGCGGCCCGGTAGCCGTCGAGCCGGGCCCGGGCCGAAAGGACGTGCTCGGGTCCGGTGATCGCTGCGATGCGGCGGTGGCCGAGCCCCAGGAGGTGGCGGGTGGCCGTGAGCCCGCCGTTCCAGTTGTTGGCGCCCACCGCTGCTGACTCTAGGTCGGGGTCGCCGGCCGGATCGACGAGCACGAGCGGGATGTCGCGGCTCCGGAGCTGCTCGCGCTGCTCGGCGGTGAGCTCGGTGAATACCGCGATGACACCCGTGGGGCGGTGGGCCAGCACATCCTCGACCCAACCGCGTCCGGGGGTGTGGCGACCCTCGAGCTCGGAGACGACCACCCCGAGCCGGTGTTCCCGGGCCACCTGTGCGACGCCGTTGATGATCTCGATCCCGTATAGGCCCTGCAGCTCGTGGAAGACGACCTCCAGCAGCGGGGCCGCCTTGACCGGTCGTTTCTGGCGTCGGTAGCCGTATCGGCGGATGAGGCCCTCGATCAGCTCACGGGTCTCCGGGGCGACGTTGTCACGCCCGTTGACCACCTTCGAGACCGTCGCGACCGACACGCCCGCGTGATCGGCGATCTGCGCGATGGTCAGTGGCACGCCGTCGCCCTTGGCGTGGGTGGAAGCGCTTTCGTCGGCCGAAGTCATTGAGGAAGCTTAGCGTTCCAATGCCCGATCGTTCTGCCCAGTGGCGGCAGAGGCGGCGGCGCACTTGACGAGACATCGATCTATATCTATAGTTCGACGCAAGTAAGTTTCCAAGAATATACGGAAACTTTCGTATGCTCTGGAATCGTGCGCGGTTCGCCTCCCGGTACCGCTGGCCGCGCCGTCTGCTGAGCACTCGATCGCAAGGAGAAGCACACGGACATGAGAGCGATAACATGGCGTGGCCGCGCCGCGATGACGATCGGTGCCGTATTGGCGCTGGTGGTGGCGGCGTTGGTCGTGACGCCCGGTGAGAGCCGCGCGCAAGTGTCACTCAACGTGGACCTGGCCTCTGAAGTGGGGCCGTCGAAGGACGTCGGCCTGGGGTTCCTGTACGGCGTCACCGGGGACGGTCGGCAACCGGCGGATGAGTTCCTCGAACCGCTCCGCATGAACGCCTTCCGAGCAGGAGGGCACATGACGCGCGGCTGGATCGAGGACGGCTACCAGTTCGGCCCCGCAACACAGACCATCATCGATTCGCTCGTCGCCCAAGCCGAGCGTTTCACCGCCCCGCCCTATGAGGCGCAGTACCAGGTCATCCTGAGCGACGTCTACGGCGCGTTCGGAGGCCAGGGGGCCGACACGATGTACCCGTGCGACAACGGCGACTGCTCGAACTGGGCCGACTTCGTCGCCACCGTGGTCGAAACCCTCAGAGACACCGGGATGCCGATGTCGTACGACATCTGGAACGAACCCGACATCGAGATCTTCTGGACCCGCGGAGTCAACAGCGAGCAGTACTTCCAGATGTGGGACACCGCGGTCCGAGAGATCCGACGCGTCGACCCCGACGCGATCATCCTCGGCCCGTCCTTCGCCTACACGCCGGAACGCCGACCAGAGCAATGGCAGACGTGGCTGGCGCACACCAAAGCCGCCGACACCCTGCCCGACTGGATCGCCAACCACACCCTCGGCGTGGTCGACGACCCGGTGTCCGTCGGGCGATCCACGCTCGACGCCCTCGCCGCGAACGGAATCCCACCGCTGCCGATGTCCGCCAACGAGTACCAGCCCGCCGACATGCAGACGACCAACGTGCTGGCCTGGTACCTCGCCCGCTTCGCCCAGTCCGACTACGCCAACGCGCTGCGCGGCAACTGGGTCTGCTGCCTGACACCCAACCTGACCGGCCTCCTGACCGAGACCGCCGGCGGCTGGCAGCCGACCGGACTGTGGTGGACCATGCGCGCCTACGCGGACATGACCGGAACCCTGGTCTCCACCTCCGAGCAGGTGGGTGGCACGGCCATCTCCGCGGCCAAGGACAGCGACAACCAGCGGGCCGTCGCCATCGTCGGCGACATCAACGGCTACACCGGCTCGGCGTCGGTCACCTTCGACGGACTCGCATCGACGCCCTGGCTCGCCGCCGACGGCAACGTCCACGTCACCGTCCAACGGTTGCCGGAACAGGCGCCCCTGAACGCGCCGCAAGTCGTCTTCGAGCAGGACATGAGCGCCTCCAACGGCTCGATCACGGTCCCGTTGAACTTCCAGCAGTCGAACGATGCCTACGCCGTCTACCTGACGCCCGGCGGCCAATCCGGTGATCAGTCCGGGGAGCTGGCCGCCGTCGAGGCGAACCGGTGCCTGGACGTGCCGAACCAGTCCACCCAGGCTGGCACCCAGGTGCAGATCTGGAACTGCTGGGGCGGGTCGAACCAGACCTGGACCCACACCGCCGCAGGCGAGTTGTCCGTCTACAGCGGCGACTCGCGAATGTGCCTGGACGCCTACGAGAACCAGGCGAGCCCCGGTAGCCCGGTCGTCGTCTGGCCATGTCACGGCGGCACCAACCAGCAATGGCGGCGCAACTCGGACGGCACCGTCACAGGAGTCCAGTCCGGACTCTGCCTGGACGCGGCTGAGTCCGGGACGGCCAATGGCACCCAAGTGATCCTCTGGACCTGCAACGGCGGCTCCAATCAGCAATGGACCCTTCGATAACTATTCCTCCCGACAACAAAGGAAGCTCAATGATCAACAGTTCACCGAGGCGACGGCGCCGCGGCTGGTCGGCGATCGCCGCCGTCACGACCGCGACCCTTGCCGCCACGACCGCGCTGGTGATGTCCTCCGGGACCGCCCAAGCCGCCGATACGCTCGGCGCCTCGGCGGCCGAGAGTGGCCGGTACTTCGGCGCGGCGGTCGTCCCCAGCCTCCTCAACGACTCGCGCTACTCGTCCGCGCTGAACGGCGACTTCAACAGCGTCGTCGCCGAGAACGCCATGAAGTGGGACGCCACTGAACCGAACCCGGGCCAGTTCAACTTCAGCGGCGGTGACCAGATCGTCGCCTACGCCCAAAGCCACGGCATGAGCGTGCGCGGACACACCCTGGTCTGGCACGCCCAGCAGCCGGGTTGGGTCCAGGGCCTCACCGGGAACAGCCTGCGCGAGGCCATGCTCAACCACATCAGCGGCGTCGCCGGTCACTGGCGCGGCGACATCGAGTCCTGGGATGTCGTCAACGAGGCCTTCGAGTGGGACGGCAGCCGCCGCCAGTCGAACCTCCAGCAGCAGCTGGGCGACGGCTGGATCGAAGAGGCGTTCCGCGCCGCCGACGCGGCCGACCCGAACGCCAAGCTCTGCTACAACGACTACGGCACCGACGCGATCAACGCCAAGAGCACCGCCATCTACAACATGGTGCGCGACTTTCAGTCCCGCGGCGTCCCGATCGACTGCGTCGGCTTCCAGAGCCACCTCAGCTGGGATTCCGACCTCAGCACCTACCAGGCCAACCTCCAGCGTTTCTCGGACCTCGGCGTCGACGTGGAGATCACCGAACTGGACATCGGCGGCTCCGGCGGCGGTCAGGCCGCCGCCTACCGGACGGTGACCGAAGCATGCATGGCCGTCGCCCGCTGCACCGGCATCACGACGTGGGGCATCACCGACCTCCATACCTGGCGCCCGAACGACTCGCCGCTCCTGTGGGACTCGAACTACCAGAAGAAGGAGGCCTACTACGCCGTGCTCGACGCTCTGAACAACGGCAGTACCGGTGGTGGTGGCGACGGGGGCCATGTGGCGTCGGTGGGGTCGGGGCGGTGTCTGGATGTGCCGGATCAGTCGACGGCGGACGGGACGCAGGTGCAGATCTATGACTGCTGGAGTGGGGCGAACC